>NZ_NSFW01000004.1:0-437500 GCF_002294905.1 Mesorhizobium sp. WSM4308
CCGACGGCGGGCTTGACCGAGAACGCGGCCAAGGTACTGCATGACGAGACGGCCGGCGTCGATGCCAGTTCCAATGACCAGGCCGGCGCCTTGCCCGCCGCCTTCGCGGCGCTCGGCACAGCGCTCGGCTGGGCGGCCAGCGCCTCGGCGGTGGTCACACCCAATTCGAGCTTCGGCACCGACGGCGGCACCCAGACGCTTTCGCTGGGCGTCAGCGGCGCGAATGTCGATTCCGGCTTCGATTCCCTCGCCGGGCACAATATCCTGCTCAATGTCGAGGGCGGCCTCGTCGTCGGCCGGGTTGACGTCGGCAACGACGGCAGCACGACTGGCGATCCCGTCGCCATCGCCATCTCCATCAGCCAGGCCGGCATTCTCAGCATCGCGCAATATGTCGCGATCGCCCATCCGGATACGACCAACCCCAACGATGTGAAGACGATGCTCGACGGCGCCTTGCTGGCGATCGTCACTGCCACGGACGGCGACGGCGATACCAGCAGCACCAACATCGCCATCGGCGACAAGGTGCAGATCAGGGACGATGGACCGACGGCGGGCTTGACCGAGAACGCGGCCAAGGTACTGCATGACGAGACGGCCGGCGTCGATGCCAGTTCCAATGACCAGGCCGGCGCCTTGCCCGCCGCCTTCGCGGCGCTCGGCACAGCGCTCGGCTGGGCGGCCAGCGCCTCGGCGGTGGTCACACCCAATTCGAGCTTCGGCACCGACGGCGGCACCCAGACGCTTTCGCTGGGCGTCAGCGGCGCGAATGTCGATTCCGGCTTCGATTCCCTCGCCGGGCACAATATCCTGCTCAATGTCGAGGGCGGCCTTGTGGTCGGCCGGGTTGACGTCGGCAACGACGGCAGCACGACTGGCGATCCCGTCGCCATCGCCATCTCCATCAGCCAGGCCGGCATCCTCAGCATCGCGCAATATGTCGCGATCGCCCATCCGGATACGACCAACCCCGACGATGTGAAGACGATGCTCGACGGCGCCTTGCTGGCGATCATCACTGCCACGGACGGCGACGGCGATACCAGCAGCACCAATATCGCCATCGGCGACAAGGTGCAGATCAGGGACGATGGCCCGACGATCACGGTGCCGTTTGACGGCGACCAGAACACCGGCAACGGCACCGGGACCCACGAGGCTCTGGCCAACACGCTCAACGCGTCGGCTACCGGAGCCTTCGGGTACGACATCGGCACGGACAGCCACCCGGCCTCGTTCTACGACGCCACGCACTCTGACTTCGTCGATGCCAACGGAGCCCTTGATGGTATCCAGATCGGGCTTACAGGTAACCTCACCGGCCTTGTGCCGACGCCAGGGACGACCCCGTTCCTTAGCTCGTTCGCGACGCTTCAGTCGGAAAGCGACACCTCGGCGTCGTTCAACTGGCAAATCTCGTACGATAGTGACCCGAACACGGCCGGCAACCAGACTGCCACAGCGGGTGGCACCCTTGTCTTCAACAAGGTTGCCGACACCTACACCATCACATTGAACGACACGGTCGAGGGCTTCACCAAGGACATCCTGCACACCTCTGAGCTCTTGTCCAAGGAGCCGGTGAGCAACGTCGGTCACCCAAACATCGTGGTGGAGAAGCTTTTCGACGCTAGCACCACGAGCGATCAGACCGACCGGGACTTCTTCGTGCAGTTCACCGGTAACTCGAACCCCAACGGGAACCCCTTCGGGTTCAACGCGACGGGTGACGGCAATCCGGTTGTCGGCGGTGTTAACGACACCATCTTCAATGCCGGCCAACAGATCAGCAGCAACTTCGAGGATTGGGTTTCTGCAACCCAAGCCACGAACGGGGTTGCCGGTGACACGATCCAGAAGGGTGAGTTGCTGACGTTGCGGTTCTTCGACCACAGCCCCGGCATCATCACCGACGACGGCGCCAATAGCGTCCCGAACCAGACGGCCAACGATATGGCAATCAAGTTCGACGGTATCGGCAACAGCGAGGACTTGATGCTGATCCTCAACCTCGTCAATTTCGGTACCGACGGGGTCGCGGGTGGCACAGGCACCGCCGCCGACACGTTTACCACGAAGGCGATGTACGTCTCAAACGCCGACATCTTCAAGACAGGGCAGGTGCCTACCGCCTACGCTGCCGACTTCCCGCTCGACAACAACGACGGTCTCGTTATCGTCGAGAGGAATGACTACAACGGTGCAGGCGAGAACTGGGTACTTCAGGGTGTCCAGATCATGCAGTCTGGTAACGGTCTCACCGGCCCCGATAGCAACCCGAACTTAGCCGGCCTTCAGGAGACACCGACGGCGATCGACCTGCAGCGGGCGACTGGCTCCGGTGGTGGTAGCACAACCTTCGCCCTACAGAACTGGGACCCCACCGACAACGATGTGCTGAAGATCACGGACATCGGCTTCACCTCGACGCAGACCACGACGCCGGATGCCCATCTCGACTTCGCCTTCCAGGTGGCGGACGCGGACTTGGACCAGACGACGCCGCAGCACATCCTTGTTGATGTCGCCTGACGCGTAACCAACGGGGGCAGCCATGGCTGCCCCCGTTGCGCCTCCCGCAATCCGTTGCACGGAGATGTCATCCCGATGATGAAAAACAGACAACAGCCCCCTGCCTTGCAGGTGGTGATGAAAGAGGCCAGACGCGCCATCCGGCCGCTTATCTGGTTCAGCGGGGGCATCAACGTACTGATGCTGACCGGGGCGCTTTATATGCTCCAGGTCTACCATCGCGTGTTGTCCAGCCACAGCTTGGAGACGCTGGTGATGCTGTCGCTGATGGCGGCAGGCGCACTCGCGACAATGGCGGGGCTGGAGGTGGTGCGCGGGCGTCTGCTGGCCACCGTCGGATCGTGGATGAACGCGCGATTGGCACCGGTTCTCCTGACCGCATCGGTGGAATATGCCGCCTCGGCGCCCGGTCATGCCAACGCACGTCCCCTGCGCGACCTGGATCAAGTGCGGAATTTCTTCACCAGCCCAAGCATCTTCCCGATCCTTGACGCGCCCTGGGCGCCGCTATTCTTCGCCGCCATATTCGTCATGCACCCTTGGCTGGGCTGGTTGGCGCTGTGTGGCGGGATCGTCCTGTTTGCCCTGGCGGTGCTCAACGAATACCTCACACGCAAGCCCTTGACCGAGGCTGCGAACGCACAGTCGCGGGCCTATGTGCAGGCCGAGGCGGCGATCCGCAACGCCGAGGTCGTGCAGGCGATGGGCATGCTGAAGCCACTGCTGGAGGGCTGGAAGGCGCAGCAGGACGAGGCAAACAAGGGACAGGTTCTAGCCGCCAACCGTGGCGGCGTCATCGCGGCCATCGCGCGTTGCCACCGGCTGGCCCTGCAAATGGCCATACTGGGCCTTGGCGCCTATCTGGTGCTTCGCAACGAGGCTTCGCCCGGCATCATGATCTCAGCCTCGATCCTGATGGGGCGCGCGCTCTCCCCGGTCGAGCAAGCGATTGGCACATGGAAGGCGACGGTCGGAGCGCGTGCTGCTTACCGGCGTCTCACCGCGGTTGCCGGAGAGCACCGGGAAGCAACACCGGTTCTGCCGCTGCCACGTCCGAAAGGCAGGTTCGAGGCCGAGAACCTCGTGCTGGCCCGGCCGGGTGGCGAGCACATACTAAAAGGGATCAGCTTCCGGCTCAATCCGGGCGAAGCCATGGCGTTGATCGGCCCGAGCGGGGCCGGCAAAACAAGCTTGGCGCGGATACTGGCCGGCGCCTGGCGCCCATCAGGCGGTCGCGCATTGCTGGACGGCATGAGCGTCGCCGAATGGGCATCGGAGGACCGTGGTCATTATGTCGGTTACTTGCCACAGGACATCGAACTCTTCGCCGGCACTATCTCCGAAAACATCTGCCGCTTCGCGACTACCACCCCAGCGGTCTTCAACAACGTGGTCAAGGCCGCGCAGCTGGCGGGTGTCCACGAACTGATCAAAGGACTGCCGAAGGGTTACGCCACCGAGATCGGCGAAGCCGGAGCGGTGCTGTCGGGTGGCCAGCGCCAACGCATCGGGCTTGCGCGGGCGCTCTATGGCGACCCGGCACTCATCATCCTGGACGAGCCCAATTCCAACCTCGACCGCGAGGGTGAGGACGCCTTGATCGCCGCCCTCGGCGCGGTCAAGGCGGCGGGCACGACCATTATCCTGATCGCGCACCGGGCGAACATGATGGACAAGGTCGACAAGATATTGGTTCTCAACCGGGGCCAACAAGACCTCTTCGGTTCACGCGACCATGTCTTCAACGAACTCGCCGCGCGCGTCCGCCAGGTAACTCAGATACCCTCAAATCCGGCGCCGGAAATCTCCACCGCCGTAGTCGGCGTCGACAACGGGCCACGGCCCTCTTCCAAGCGTACGTCGCGTCAGAACGCAATGAGCACGGCTGTCGTGGCGAACCAGGCATGAAATGAGAACAGCTATGAACGTCGTGCCGTTACCCGTTCCGCCTCCCTCCCTGCTGGAACCGGTCCCCCTGCGTCTTACGGGCGTGACGTACACCGGCTTCGCCATCCTGTTCCTGTTCTTCGGCGTGGCCGGGGGCTGGGCGGCCCTGGCGCCGTTGGACAGCGCCGCGGTGGCCCCGGGCGTTGTCAAGGTCGCCGGCGACCGCAAGCTCATCCAGCACCTCGAGGGCGGCATCATCGCGGAGTTGAACGCCGCCAACGGTGATATCGTCAAGGCGGGCAAGGTTCTCGTCCGGCTCGACGACACCCAGGCAAAGGCGCAGCTCGACCTGATCCAGAACCGGATAGCCACGCGCGAGGCGCTGGCCGCGCGCCTCAGGGCCGAGCGCGACGGCAAGGACGAGATCGCGTTTGACCCGGCGTTGCTCGCAAATCCCGCCACCGCCGCGAAGGACGCGGTTGCCGCGCAGCGTGACGTGTTCGCGGCCAAGCATCACAACTTGACGGACGAGCAGGAAATTCTCAATCAGCGCCGTCGCCAGACCGCGGAAGAGATAACAGGACTGGAGCAGCTTATCGTCACCAAGGACAGGCAGATCGACGCGATCGAGGGTGAAACCAAAGATCTCGAGACCCTGCTCGCGAAGGGGCTGACCACGCGCGAACGGAACCTTTTGCTCAGGCGCCAACAACAGGAGATCGAGGGGGATCGCGCCACCAACATCGCCGCGATCGCCCGCGCCAGAAGTGCCATGGCCGAGATCGACATGCAAATCTTGAACCTCGGCACAGTGCGGCTGAACGAGGCCGTCGACGAGTTGAGCAAGGTCGAAGCGGAATTGTTCGATCTTAGACAGGAGGAACGTTCCGCCAGGGACGTGCTTGCCCGTACCGATGTCGTCGCCCCGGTCGACGGCATCGTCATGGACCTGAAGGTCCACACGGCTGGTGGCGTCGTGAAACCCGGTGAGACGTTGATGACGATCGTACCGCTCGGACAACAACTCGTGGTCGAGGCCATGGCCAAACCGGAGGATGTCGAGACGATCGCTCCCGGACAGCCCGCGCACGTCAGCTTCCCGGCCTTCGCCCGCTACAATCTGCCGCCGCTCGACGGCGTCGTGGAGATCGTGTCGGCCGACCGCATGGTGGAGGAGCGCAGCGGCGCACCCTATTTCGCCGCGACCGTGTTGATCGACAGAAACGAACTCGCCAAGCTGGAGGGTCGCAAGCTGCTGCCCGGCATGTCGAGTGAGGCGATGATCCGGACGGGCGCCCGCACAGTGCTTTCCTACCTTGCCGAGCCGATCACGCAGAACTTCCGCCGGGCGATGCGGGAAAAATAGTCAGAGGCGGCCCAAGCTGCATCGCAGGTCCTTGTCCCTACCGTGCGCTCAACGCGACCATGCGGTCGAGCGCAGCGGTCAGGCCGTGCAGCGACACCGGGAATGTCAGTGGCGTGTCCGCATCTGTCGTGACATTGAGCTTCAGCACCTCGCCTACCCTCAGCTTTCCGAGCACGGATCGGTCAATGGAAAACACCGCGATGCAGCCTGTCGGCAGGCAGGTCCTGAAGCGTTGCGGGGACAATGGCGGCTGATCGTCGATCTGGGGCGTCACGCCCGGATCGAGCAGGATGCCGAAGGGCAGAAGCAGGGTGGCCGTCGTCGACCCGTCCGCGCGCCTCTGTATCTCCATGGCAAGCAGCCTTTGGCCATTCTTCTGGACCTGGTCCTGCGAAAGCGAGCAGACCCTCGCATTCTCCTGGACAGAGCAAGCCACGCTCCAATCCTCATAGACTTCGCGCAACGATGACGGTCCATCTTGAGCAGCCGCGGCCTGTTGTTGAGCCGACGCTGGCGACATCAATGAGAATGCGATTGCCCCGTATGCGCAGGCGGCCTTGAGGCCACGCTTCATGTGCAGACCCATTCGCGAATCTTGCATTTGGCCCCTGACGCCTCGCAGGCCTGCAAGGCAAGGTCTTCGGCCTCCCGGCGGGTCTCGGCCGAGTTCACGCCCCAGGGCGTGAAACGGTTCTCGACCTTGTCGGCCATGGCGAGCGCGCCGCAGTGCTTGTAGGGAAAGCCGGTCTCGTCGTCATCGGTCCAATGGCGATGGTTGCGGAAGACGGAGACGACGTTGCAGGCCTTGCCGCCGGCGTTCTCGCAATATTTCTGCGCGATGTCCTTCGCCTCCTGCCGCTTGTCGGCGCCCCAGAAGAAGCCGTATTTGCTGTCGGACTGCGAATAGGCGATGGCCGCCCAGATGCCTTTTTCCTCCTGCTGCGGTTCCGAAGGTGCCACCAGGTCGGCCGAGACGACGTGTCCGCTCCACAACAAGGTCAAGCCCAAAACTGCCAAAGCCCGTAATCTCATGGTCGGCACCCCTTTCCTTGATCCGGTCGCATTGCCTACTTCGCCGCCGAGGCGACGGAGATCACCACGCAGCTTTTGCCTGTCGGCAAGAGAAGGGCCTCACCCGCATTGCCGCCGAGCTCGTACACCTCGACCTGCCCGAGATGGTCGGTGATCTTGCTGCCTTGCGGAAGAATGGACGGGAGATCGGCGCACGGGCTGGCGAACGGCGCCACCCGCACCATCGTCCCTTCGCAACCCGAAGCGGTGGGCGATGCGAAAACGACGCCCGCGGCAGGTCCGCTATAGCGTTCCGTCGCATAGTCCATGCCGACGAAGGCCTGGACCGCATGCTTGTCGGCGGCCTGGTCGTTCCACAAGGATTTGACGCTGTATTTGGTGCCTGTCGTCAAGATCTGCCCGAGCACCGGATAGATAGTCGAACAGGCCTGCACCCCGGCCTGCTTGACATGCTCGAGGAAAGGCGTGTCCGGAAGCGCCGGGTTGGCTGTCTCAGCCTGTGCGGCCGTCGCGCTGCCGACCAGATTGGCGATCGCGGCATAGTTCCCGGCGGCGAAGCCAAGGCCGGCCACGGCGAGCCCCAACAGTGAAAATCCGACGACGCGCGGCCATCGCCGCCGCCTCGGTTCGACGGGCCGCTGCCGATCCGCCTCGACGGCCGCGCTGCTGCGTTTTGCGGACATGAACTGGTCCTGCTGGCTCATTGTGCTGCCCCGGTCATTTGAGTGGCGAAAGGGCTGCCGTCAGCCCCTTGAGAGTTGCTGCGGTGACGGTGATCGTCTTGCCGTCGACGGTCGGATAGGAAATCGCCGGCGTCGCATTCTGCGAGATCTGCTGGCGCATGACGGGGCCGACCGGCAACATGCCGACGCAGACCACTTCGTTGCAGCCGTTCAGGTGGACGTCGACGGCCTGGTCCCGCCCGTCGAACTTCAGCGAGACCAGGCCGTCGCTCCTGGCGTTCGGCGCGGTGCGAACGATCATGTAGGGCTTGCCGTCCTGCGTGGCGGCAAGCGACCAGCTGAAGGCCATCTTGCCCGAGGAATCCTCGATCACCTGCGAGACATTGCAGACCTTCTTGCGGGCCTTGAGGTTCTCGTCGCAGATCAGCGTCCAGTTTTCGAAGGGACGGATCGTGCGCTGATAGGTTCCCAGCTTCACGTCGGGCGGCAGCACCACATCCGAAGGCTTGATCCTGTAGGGCGACGCCACCTGCCCCGCGGCCGGCGCGAGGCCGCCGCAGAGCACCAGGCAAGTCAGTACGGCAAGTCCTTTCATTCCTGCCTCAGTTCAAGGTGAAGCTGATGCCGGCGCCTACGCCGACATGACCGCCGGCGGCCGTGCCCGACACGTTGCCGCGGATGCGGCCGTCCTCGCTGGTGTAGCCCGCACCGAAGGCCAGGGCGCTCGAATCCCGCCAGAAGCCGCCGCCCGCCGCGACGCTCAGCTTGCCGGGCCGGTCATCGTAGCGCAGCGAGGCCGCGGCAAGGCCGATCGCCGCCGCCTGGCGGGCTTCGTCGCGTATGCCGTCGATGTCGGTATTGAGCTGGCTGAGCTTTTGGTCGGTATAGTTGTTGGCCTGCTGCAAGGTCGTGGCGGCCACCTTGTCGGTGTAGCTGTTGGACGTGTTGATGGCGTAATCGACGCGGTTGTTCATCTGGGTGACGTTGACCGCATCGGTGCCGGCAACACCGGGGCCGACATTGGAGATGACCACGGGCGCGTTGACGTCGCCGCCCTGCAGCGTGATGCTGTTCTTCTTGCTGCCGTCCGGATTGGTGTCATAGGTGACGGCATTCTGGGTGAGCGATCCAAGGCCCGATTTCAAGTCCTCGACCGCCGTGTTGGTGGCGTAGAGCTGCGAGCCGTTTATCGCGTCGGTGCTGCCGGCGTTGACCCGTCCGGCGGCGACATTGGTGATCGTGCGCTCGGCGCCGGCGTCGCCGACGCTGACGGTCCCGGTCGGGGTGGTGCCGGCGAAGGCATAGGTCTTGCCGTTGATGACGGTGCTGGAGGTGCCGACCGCGGCCTGCGTCACCGAGCCCGAACCCAGCGCCACGTCATTGGCATTGTTGGCCTTGGCGCCCTGACCAAGCGCCACCGCGCCTTGTCCGGTGGCTGTCGAGCCATTGCCGGCGGCAAGGCTGTTGGTGCCGCTGGCCACGCTGGCCGGCCCGATCGCCACGCTGTCGGTGCCGCTGGCGGTGGAGTCGGCCAGCGTCGAATTGGCGTGGAAATACTTGATGCCGCCGCCATTGCTGATGTTGGTCAGCGCATTGTTGACGGCCGTGAACCCGTCATAGACGGTCGAATAATTGTTGCCCTGGATGGTATAGGTCGGGCCGGTGATCGAACCGTCGGGATTGACCGTGGTGCCGCCGCCGAACAGGTTGCTGATGTTTTGCGACACGCCCTTAAGCTGCGAGACGTTGACGGCATCGGTGTTGGCCGAGCCCGCCGCGACATTGGTGAGCTTGCGTTCGGCTCCGGCGCCGCCGATCGACACTTCGCCGGCCGAGGCCTGTGAGCCCGACAGCGCATAGGCCGTGTAGTTCGCCTGCGCGCCGACCGTGGTGACGGATTGCGCTCCAAGCGCCACGCTGTTGGCGAAGGTGCTGTTGGCGCCCGCGCCGAGCGCCACCGACTGGACGCCGGCCGCGGTCGAATTGGTACCGAGCGCCAGCCCGTCGGCCAACATCACATGGGCATTCTGGCCGATGGCCGTTCCGCCGGGCGCGGTCTGGTCGACGATGGCGCCGTTGCCGATGCCGATGCCGTTATCGCCGTTGACGACCGTCGTCGGGCCGACCGCGACCGACTCGGCGCCGACCGCGAGCGAGTCGCCCGCCGCCGAATTGGCGTGGAAGTACTTGGTCGAGGTGACCGATACGGAAGCGATTGCGCCCTGAAGCTGGCGCACGGTGACGGCATCCTGCGCCTGCGTGCCGTCGGCGACATTGGTGATCTGGCGGTAGGACGAGGCGGTGCCGACCGACACGGCGCCGAGCAGCGTCTTGTCGGTGGTGTTGTACTGGATGAAGTTGGATGGACCGGCCGCGATCTGGCCGGTGGCGGGCGCCACGGCCCGGTCGGACACGGAACCCGAACCAAGCGCCACGCTGCCGTCGATGCTGGCCAGTGAGTCGCGGCCGAGCGCCAGCCCGCTGACGCCGGTCGCGGTCGCCTGGTAGCCGACGGCGGTGGAGCCGACCCCTTGCGCGAAGGAATCGGTTTGCGCCAGTCCGGCCTCGTTGGTGCGGGCATAGCGAATGCCTATGCCATTGGCGTCGGTATAGGCGGTCGAAGTGTCGCCGGCGATGTTGCTGATCGTGTTGCCGAGATTGGTGACGCCACTGCCGATATTGGCGATGGCCGTGGTGTTGGCCGTCACCTGCTGGTTGGTGGCGAAGAGCTGCGAGCCGTTGACCGCATCGGTCGAGCCGCCGTTCAACTGTCCGGCCGCGACGTTCTGGATCTGGCGCTCGGCGCCAGCCGACCCGACCGAGAAGGCGCCCGCCGGCGTGCCACCGGCGAAGGTGTAGTTCACGCCGCCGATCGTCGCTCCGCCGACATTGGTCGTTGCTCCTGACGTGGAATTCAGGCCGATCGCCACATCGCCGGCATTGTTGGCCACGGCGTTGGGTCCGACAGCGACGGAATTGGTTCCAAGGGCCTGGGAATCCGGCAGGGCCGAATTGGCATGGAAATACTTGATGCCGCCGCCGACATTGATGTTGTTCAGCGTCGTGCCGATGGCGTCGACCGCCTGGTTGGTGGCGAAGAGCTGGGAGCCGTTCACCGCATCGGTCGAGGAGCCGCTGATCCGCCCCGCCGCCAGATTGGTGAGCGTGCGTTCCGCACCGACCGCGCCGATGCTGACCGTCGAGGTCGGATTCGTGCCCTGGAAGGCATAGGTCGTGCCGTTGATCACTGCATTGGGCGTGCCGACCGCCGCCGTGGTCACCGAACCGGAGCCGAGCGCCACGTCGCCGGAGCTTGCCGCCGCGGTGGCACCGTCGCCCAGCGCGACATTGCCGGCGAGGCCGGCGGCACCCGCCGTCGAGCCGTTGCCCAGCGCCACGGAGCCTTGCCCGATCGCCTTGTTGTTGTTGCCGATGGCGACGGCGCCCGCCGCCATATTGGCCGCGGAGGCACTCGCCGTGCCGTCGCTGTTGGCGATGTTGTTGGCGCCGCCGGTGAAGGCGCCAGTGCCGCTGGCGTAGCTCGGATCGCCGATGGCGACCGCGCCATCACCAAAGGCTTCGTTGCCGTAACCGATGGCGACCGCCTTGCCGCCGTCAGCCACCGCGCCCGTGCCGATGGCGACGGAGTCGGCGGAGAGCGCGCTGGCGGCGGTGCCCATGGCGACCGCGTTTACGTCCTGTGCCACCGCGCCCGCTCCAACTGCTGTCGAGCCTGCCCCTGTCGAGACGGCCGACGTGCCGATGGCGATGGAATCGTCACCGCCGGCAGTGGACGAACGGCCGCCTGCGAACGCACGGGCGCCGGTGGCTTTGGAGGTGGAACCAAGCGAAGTGGAGTACGTTCCACTAGCCTGAGCGCCCAGTCCGAGCGCACTGGCGTTCGCGGCGGTCGCCGCGGCGTTGTTGCCGATCGCCGTGGTCGAGACGTCCGTGGCCTGGGCTCCAGAACCAGCCGCGACGGAGCCGACCCCGCTCGAGACAGCCGAATTGCCCAAGGCCAGCGCGAAATTGCCCGAAGCCGTGGCGACGTTGCCGAAGGCTGCCGAGTTTGATGCCGATGCATTTGCCTGGGGACCGATGGCGGCGGCATTGGTGCCGGCGGCCTGGGCCTGGAAGCCGACGGCCGCCGAACTGGCGCCGCCGGCAGAGGTGCCGATACCAAGTGCGGTACTGCCAACTCCGCTGGCGTTGGCGCTGACGCCGGCAGCAAGAGAATTGTCGCCTATCGCATTCGATCCGGTTCCGAAGGAGGAGGCGTTTATGCCGCTGGCAGCGGCCTGGCGTCCTACGGCAGTGGAATTGGCGCCGCTGGCGACGGATCCCCAGCCTGCGGCTGTCGCATAATTGTTGCTGGCCGTGGAACTGGTGCCGAGGGCAGTGGAGTTCCCACCCGAAGCAACGGAGAAGGTGCCCAAGGCGTTGGCGCCAGCCCCGAGGGCTTGGGCCTGAACACCGAGCGCGACCGAGTTGACGCCGCTTGAGATCGTGCCCTGGCCCAGCGCCATCGCGCCGCCGGTGCCCGTGGCTTTCGCGTTTAGGCCGAGAGCCACCGAATATTGTGCCGACGCAAGGGATGACCGTCCGACCGCGATGGCATCGGCCTGCGAAGCGGTGACATCCGTACCGATGCCGATAGCGCTCTGGGCGGTGACACCTGTCCCGGGGGCGGTGCGCGAGCCAAGATAAATGGAATTTATCGCGGAGGCGATCGTTCCGAAGCCAATCGCCACGGCATTCTGGCTGCCGGCGCTGGCATTGGTGCCCTCGGCTATCGAGTCGGCTCCGTTTTGCACGGCTCCGGATCCAAACGCGATACCGCGTACCCCGTTCGCCGTGCCGCCGCCGCCGAAAACCTGTGCTGATGCCGGCGTGGCGATGCTGCCCAATGCGATGGCACCCAGCGCCGCCGCCAACATCTTGCCGATGCCGAGCATGCCGAGTCCAGATCCGTTGCGCCGCATGCCGAGCACGCGGTGCGCCATGCGCAGCACCGCCATCAGGCGGCGGCGAACCGAGCGGGAGCCGTGCTCGGCCCCCGCAATCCAATGCCTGGCGAAATGCGTCGTGCGACGCTGAACAAACGAGCCACTCGAAATGTGATTGTCGGTCATGGTCCCTCTCCGTTCGCCAGCCGTCATCAAATGTCTGACAAATTCCAGCACTCGCAGAAAGCCATGATTCTGGTTTGCCGTATTTCACGAAATTGCTGTTTTGTCAGAAAAAATCGCGGCAACTTCACGGGAGTTAACGGATAGTTACTTTAGTTAGAGCTTTAATAAGGCAAAGTAAAACAATTAAGTGGTCAATATATCATCTAAGCTTCGAATTAAGCTTGCCGAAGCGAGCCTGCAAAGGCGTCAATCGCCGGTATTTCTTCATCACGGTAGTAAAATGACTCTGACTCGAAAAGCCGCTCAAATGGGCGATATCGGTGATCGTCATGCGGCTTTCGGCAAGCAGCCTCTCAGCGAAGTCCAACCGCAGATCAAGCACATATTGATGCGGCGGCACCCCGAACGTCCGCGAGAAAGCCCGCACGAAATGATAGGATGACAGCCCGCAAACCGCTGCCATTTCGGCAAGCGCTATCTTGCGTGTAAAGTTCTGATCCAGGAAATCCTGCACCTTGCGCGCGCTGTGGGCGGAAAGGCCGCCTTTCACGTTCAGCGCCGGCTGTCGCGCGGGACCGGGTCCGGATGCCGATCCCGGAGGGCCATCATCAGACCGCATCTTTCGGTCCCTTGATATTTGGCAGATGGAATTCAACCCGAGACCGCCCTCCCCGTTCCCCCCAAAAACAATTCGTGATTGATCGAGCTGTGGCCGCATTGTCGCTCCGGTTCATTCGATCAGTCCGGCCAGATGGCGAATAATGCACAGGCTGCATGCTATTTCGAATGACTCCCGTAATGCCTGCGGCATTGTGGCGACGGACGTATTTTGGAAAACTCCGGAAGCTTAGTAGAAAATTCCGGTCTTGGATTATCGGACGGCAGGTGTTGCCACTTTGCCATCCCGGGCTTTCAGTTTCTGCCCGGCGCATATCCGGTCATGGTCGGTGTTCTGCCCCTGTACTTCTTCATGGTCGCGGCCAGATGACTCTGATCCGAAAACCCTGCGAGGTAGGCGACTTCGGCGATTGCGAGCTCGCCGTCAACGAGTAACTTTTCCGCGAAGTCCAGGCGCAGGTTGATCAGGTATCGGTGCGGCGGCATGCCGAACGTGCTGGCGAACCTTGCTATGAAATGATTGGGCGAAACCCCCGCGACCGAAGCCAGCTCGGCGACCATGACCTTTCGCGCGAAATTCTCGTCGAGATATTCGCGCACGCGTCGGGCGCCGGCGGCGGAGAGCCCGCCCTTGGGCGACGCGGTCTGCCGGCTGCGGCCGGTGTAGGTGCGCAGCAGATGCACGCCGAACACTGTGAGCAGCGAGTCCAGGTAGAGCTCGTTCGGCGGCAGCGTGCCGGTCAGCTCCGCGGTGATCATCTGGGCGATGTTGAGCGCCCTCAGGTCGACCTTGCCGAACGCAGGCGGCTCGAGCTCCAAGTCGGAGCGATCGAATTCGTGCGCGGCCAGCTCCGACAGCGCTTCGGGAGAGATGGAAACGACAGCGTTTTCCCTGGTCTGCGTCCAGGCGAAGGTGCTGTCGACTCCAGCGGGATTGATGATGAGGCATCCGACCGGCGCATCGTATTCTGTAACTCTGTCGCTGCCGAGCGAGGCTCTGAATTTGCGCCCGGGCCTCAGCACGATGCCCGCGGAATGTTCCCTGGCCAGGAACGTCTGCGAGCCTGGGCCGCGGACGGAATGGATGACGCTGCCACGTGCGGTGGCTCTTCTGGGACCGGCACTTTCTGGAATGATGTCCAGGACATATCGGGCCACCCGATCGACGCCTCGGGAAACGCCGCTTTCCCGAGCTTCGTCCGCATTTTTCATTTGCGTTGCCTCAGCCGCCTGCCGCCGCCTGAAATCCCCTTGCCCCACCCCGTAACCAACGTAACGCAGGCGTCTCGGCTAGGGAAGAACTCTCATGCGCAAAGAAAAATTCTTATTCGCGAAAAGAGAGAAAAAATGACCGATCGACGAAGTTGGCGAGCATTCTATTTCAGGGCGATGGCCGATCTTCGCCATCCCTGAGATCCGTTTATCACCCGTGGGCGCGGCTTCGGCGAATCCATCTTCATTTTTTTGGCGCCGAGATCGGCGGCCAGGCACGACGGGGCGCCGAGCCGACCGGCTACGGCCGCCTGCTACAGATCACCGCGACGTTTCTCGTACAGATCCCAGGTGAGTTCGACAAAGGCCAGAAGGACATCGTCGCGGTTCCAGCCTGCCGCGACCGCCGCCTGGACGATCTCACGGAGGGGAGGCAGCAACTGGCGCTGGCATTCGGCAGACAGGTCGCCATCCCCCACGGGAGGCCCCTCGAAGTTGAATTTCGTCATTCGGCGCTCCCCCCGCCTCGGATCAAGTTTTATACCGCTAATTTCGTTCCCGCTGATATACAACAGATGTGATACCAAAGTACAGGAAGCCTTGGGCCACAAGGGCAGCACAGGACGATGCAGGACCACGCCGTCTCTTTGCTTTCCCTCGTGTCAAGTTGGTTTTCGAAGGCGGGCGTTCAGGGGGAATTAATTGGTGCAAACCCTGACTGGGACTAGATATCCTCGGCCAGGCGGCAACCGCCATCCGCCGAATGCGAGGCATGAACCGGCCGCATTGCCTTCTGCAACCGCTCGCTGGATAGTCCCGGCAATGTTCGAGACCATTGCGACTCACTGGACCCAAATCCTGGCGATCATCTCGGTGGTGATGGCGACCGTCGGCATCGCCCACGCCGTCATGACCAAGGAGGACGTGCGCGCCGCCACCGGCTGGGTCGGCGTGATGGTGCTGTCACCGATTCTTGGCGTGCTGATCTATGCCGTGGCCGGCATCAACCGCATCCGCCGCGCCACGATCACGGCGCAGCGTCCGCTCACCGGCGACGCGGTATCCGCCAAGGACGAGCGCGACATCGCCGCCGAGGAGGCCCTGATCGTCGAGCGCTACGGTCAGCGCTTCACCGGCCTGCGGACGCTGGGCGACAGGGTGGCGCGGCGCGCCCTCAACCCGGGCAATGCCATCGACGTGCTGGAGACTGGCGACGAGGCCTATGCCGCCATGTGCGCGGCGATCGACGGCGCCGAGCGCAGCGTCCTGCTCGAGACCTATATTTTCGACAATGACGCCGTCGGCCTGCTTTTCGTGGAATCGCTGGCCGGTGCCGTCCAGCGCGGCGTCACCGTTCGCGTGCTGATCGACGCCGTCGGTGCCCGTTACTCCGTTCCCAGCATCCTCGGCCATCTGCGCCGCGCCAACATCCCCGCCGATGTCTTCAACGGCAACATCGTCATAGGCCTGCGCCTGCCGTACGCCAATCTCCGGACCCACCGGAAGATCCTTGTGGTCGACGGCATCGTTGCCTTCACCGGCGGCATGAACATCCGCAAGGGCTTTTCGGCCGAGTTCGCAGGCTCCAACAGCGCCAGGGACACGCATTTCAAGGTCACCGGACCTGTCGTCGCCGACCTGTTCTCGGTCGCTGCCGAAGACTGGCGCTTCGCCACCAACGAAGCGCTGAAGGGCGATGCCTGGCGAATTGCCCCGCTGTCGCCGGCACCCGGCCAGCCGATGCTGGTGCGGGCGGTCGCATCCGGGCCGGATGCCAGCAATGAGACCAACCACAAGCTGCTGATCGGCGCCTTCTCGGTGGCGCGCAAGTCGATCCGCCTGATGTCGCCCTATTTCCTGCCCGACCGCGAACTGATCAGCGCCTTGATCACCGCCGCCCGGCGCGGCGTCGAGATCGATGTCGTGGTGCCGGCGGTCAACAATCTCTTCCTCGTCGACCGCGCCATGACCGCGCAATTCGACCAGATCCTGAAGAATTATTGCCGCATATGGCGCACGGAGGGCCCATTCGACCATTCCAAGCTGCTGTCGATCGACGGCGTGTGGGCCTATGTCGGCTCGTCCAACCTCGACGCCCGGTCGCTGCGGTTGAACTTCGAGATCGATCTGGAGGTCCTCGATGCAGGCTTTGCCCGCGAGATCGAAGCCCGGATCGGATCGGCAATCGAAACGGCCAGTCCCGTCACGCTGGACTCCTTGCGGGCCCGCCCCTTCATCATCCGGCTGTTCGACCGCATCCTGTGGCTGGGATCGCCCTATCTCTAGATGGGTTCTCACCCTATCTCTAGATGGGTGCTCACCCTATCTCTGGATGGGTTCTCACCCTATCTCTAGATGGGTGCTCACCCTATCTCTGGATGGGTGCTCACCCTATCTCTAGATGGGTGCTCACCCTATCTCTGGATGGGTGCTCACCCTATCTCTGGATGGGTGCTCACCCTATCTCTGGATAGGCTTTAACAAAACGACGTGTTTGACGGATAGTTTGGTGTCGGCCGTGGAACATAAGCGCAAAGACTCTATTTGAGGTGCATGGTGAGACCAGCAGGCATGGCAGGCACACGGTGCGGATGAACGGACGCAGCCTCCCGGCAACCATGCTTTTGTCCATTCGCGACAGGCGGATGCGCAAGGCAAACGCGGCTGCGCACAAGGCAACCGCCACCACAGGCACCTTGGTTGCCTCCTACAACGTCCACAAATGCATCGGCGTCGACCGCAAATTCGATCCCGAGCGCACCAGCCGCGTCATCCGCGAAATCGACCCCGACGTCATCGCGCTGCAGGAAGCGGACAACCGTTTCGGCGACCGTGACGGGCTTCTCGACCTGCCCCGCCTCGAGCGGGAAACCGGCCTGGTGCCGGTGCCGATTTCAGCGACCGGCAAGGGCCATGGCTGGCACGGCAATGTCCTCCTGTTCAAGAAGGGCGTCGTCCGTGACGTGCATCAGATCAGGCTTCCGGGCCTGGAACCGCGCGGCGCGGTGGTGGCGGAGATCGACCTCGACGGAAACCGCACCTTGCGCATCATCGCCGCCCATCTCGGCCTGCTGCGCCACTCGCGCTCGCAACAGGCCCGTGTCGTGCTGGACATCATGAGCAGCGCCGATGAAAAGCCGACCTTGCTGCTCGGCGACCTCAACGAATGGCGGCTCGGCAACCGCTCGGCGCTCAACACGCTGCACGCGACGTTCGGGCCTCAGCCACCGGCGGTGCCCACCTTCCCCTCGAACCTGCCGCTTTTGGCGCTCGACCGGATCATGACCAATCGGCACGGAATGATCGCGGCGGTCGAAGCCCATGACACGCCGCTTTCGCGCGTCGCCTCCGACCATCTGCCGCTCACGGCCTTCGTTCGCCTGGATCACATGGTTTCCGCCGATAACGCCATGATGTCCCCGGCGTCGCAAAGCGTGTAGATCTACAGTGGAACGCTCCGGGTCACCCGCGAGTTTATGGTCAAGTTTATATGTGTTGAACGCGCAGGAGGACAAAATGAAAAAGTTGATTTTAGCGTCCCTTTTGGCATTGGCCGCAACTGCATCGGTCATTGCGCCGACGCAAGCTGCAAGTGTGATTATCCAGTCCGACGACGGCAACCAATATTCACCAGACGATTCCGACAATGGCGGGATTGTTATTCGCCGGCACCATGACCGGCGCTATGACAACCAATATGAGGACGACCAGAGCGTTCAGTACGATAATTATGGCCAATATCGGCGTTACCACCGGCACCATCGCTGCCATTTGGAAACAGTCGTGCATTGGCGCCACCACCATAGGGTGGTCGAAGACGTTCGCGTTTGCGGCTAACCCACGCCTTACCCCGTTCTGACAGGACGTAGTCCTCGGCGGCGGCATGGCCACATTCCTTTCAAGGACGTGGCTATGCCGCATTGCACAATTTCGCGGCCTTCCCCACAATGCAGGCATGGTCCGATCCTCCCTAGCCGTCCTGGTGATCGATGAAAATCGCATCCGTGCCTCGATCATCGAGGCCGGCCTGCGCGAGGCCGGCCATCAGCTTGTCACAGTCATCCATGACGTGACCGGCATTGCGCGGCGGATCGCCGAGATCGAACCCGACGTCATCGTCATCGACCTCGAAAACCCTAACCGCGACATGCTCGAAAACATGTTCCAGCTGTCGCGCGCCGTGAAGCGCCCGATCGCCATGTTCGTCGACCGGTCCGACCAGGCCTCGATCGAGGCCGCGGTCGATGCCGGCGTGTCGGCCTATGTCGTCGATGGCCTGCGGCAAGAGCGTGTCAAGCCGATCCTCGACATGGCGGTGAGCCGCTTCAATGCCTTCTCGCGCATGGCGCGCGAATTGGAAGAGGCGCGCAGCGAACTCGAGAGCCGCAAGGTCATCGATCGCGCCAAGGGCATACTGATGAAGTCGCGCGGCCTCTCCGAAGAGGCCGCCTACACGCTGCTGCGCAAGACGGCGATGAACCAGAACCGCAAGATCAGCGACATCGCCCAGAGCCTGGTGACCGCTGCCGGGCTGCTGGGGCCGGCGGAGGACGAATGAGCATGAGCCATCAGATCACCGCCGGCTTCATGCCGCTTTTCGACAGCGCCGTGCTGGTGGCCGCGAGCGAGCTTGGCTTCGCCGCCCGCGAAGACATTGAGCTGACGCTGCACCGCGAGACGTCCTGGGCCAACATTCGCGACCGCATCGCCATCGGCCATTTCGATCTCGCGCATATGCTGGGGCCCATGCCGCTCGCCTGCAATCTCGGGCTGACGCCGCTCGCTTCCGAGACCATCGTGCCGTTCTCGCTCGGGCTCGGCGGCAATTGCGTCACCATCTCCAACGCTGTCTGGGCCGGCATGGCGGCGCATGGCGCCCAACCCGATCTCGATCCCGCGCGCGCCGGCGCGGCCCTGCGCGCATTCATTCGCGATCGGGCGGCCGCGCGCCGCGAACCGCTGCGCTTTGCCGTGGTGCACCCGCATTCCGGGCACAATTACGAACTGCGCTACTGGCTCGCCGCTTGCGGCATCGATCCCGACCGCGAAATCGAGATCGTCATCGTGCCGCCGCCCTTCATGGCCGACGCGCTCGCCACTGGACGCATCGACGGCTACTGCGTCGGCGAACCCTGGAACAGCGCTGCGGTCGCCGCCGGCACCGGCCATATCGTCACCGTCAAGGCGCAGATATGGCGCAACAGCCCGGAGAAGGTGATCGGGGTGCGCAAGGCCTGGGCCGACGAGAAACCGGAGGCTCTGGCGGCGCTGCTGCGCGCGCTGCATCATTCGGCGCGCTGGTGCCAGGACCCGGCCAACCACGCCGAATTGGCCGCGGTGATGGCGCAGGCCCGCTTCCTCGGCTTGCCGCCGGCCGTGCAGATGCCGATCCTGACCGGCCATCTGCGATTGGGCGGCGGAGCGGAGCTGGATGTCGACGACTTCTTCCTGCCCTTCGATAAGGCCGCGAACTTTCCGTGGAAGAGCCATGCGCTGTGGTTCTACACGCAGATGGTGCGCTGGGGGCATGTCGCGCACACGCCTGACAATCTCGCCATCGCCCGGGATTGCTACCGGCCCGACCTCTACCGCTCGGCGCTGAAGCCGCTCGGTGTCGCGCTTCCCGGGGCCAATGCGAAGGTCGAGGGCGCGCTCAAGGTCGCCACCGCGGTCGGCGCGACCGGCGCCGGCCTGGTGCTCGGCCCGGACGGTTTCTTCGACGGCCAGATCTTCGATCCCGATGAGATCGACACCTACATAGCGCGCCAGAAATCGGCCCGCACGGAAGCCTGATCATTTCCGCGCCACTATTGTGCATTGCACAAAAATTGTGCGTGCATTTGCACCCATGAACAATCTTTGGCTTGTCCACCCTGCGGGTTCTTGCGCCGATAGCTGTACTATATAGTTGATTTTATTTGTGTTTGTCATCTGCTCCGAAACTGGCACGGTTCCTGCATTGCAATAGGCAGACCCTTCTCGGGTCACGTAACAGGCGTCCAATGGCGGGCGCTACAGGCAAAGCTGCCGCTCAGGTCAACACGCGATCCCGGATGGACGGACGCGCGCGGCCTGGCCGGTGGCTTTTTTGTTTTGACCGAACACGCAATCGACGGCGCTGATCCGAGCAGTGCCCAACGGGAGATGACGATGACGAAACGCATCAAGACTGAAACCTCTCTTGAGGGCATGACCCGTCGCGGTTTTCTGATGGCAGGTGCTGCCACCGCGGCAACCCTGGCGGCCGCGCGTGCGCTGCTCCCCTCGGGCGCCTATGCCGCGACCGCCGCGCCGGAAGTCACCGGCGCCAAGCTCGGCTTCATCGCGCTGACCGATGCCGCGCCCCTGATGGTCGCCAAGGAGAAAGGTCTGTTCGCCAAATTCGGCATGCCCGATGTCGAGGTGCTGAAGCAGGCCTCCTGGGGTGCGACGCGCGACAATTTGATGCTTGGCGGTGCCGCCAACGGCATCGACGGCGCCCACATACTGACGCCGCTGCCTTACCTCATGCACACCGGCAAGGTGACGCAGAACAACCAGCCCATGCCGATGGCGATCGTGGCGCGGCTCAACTACGACTGCCAGGGCATCTCGGTCGCGCAGGAATATGCCGGCACCGGTGTCGGCCTCGACGCCTCAAAGTTGAAGGAGACCTTCGCCGCCAAGAAGGCCGCCGGCAAGGAAGTGAAGGCCGCCATGACCTTCCCGGGCGGCACGCATGACCTCTGGCTGCGCTACTGGCTGGCCGCCGGCGGCATCGATCCCGACAAGGACGTCTCGACCATCGTCGTGCCGCCGCCGCAAATGGTGGCCAACATGAAGGTCGGCAACATGGACGTCTTCTGCGTCGGCGAGCCGTGGAACGAGCAGCTCGTCCACCAGGGCGTCGGCTTCACCGCCGCCACCACGGGCGAATTGTGGAAAGGCCATCCGGAAAAGGCGCTCGGCCTGCGCGCCGAATTCATCGAGAAGAACCCGAACGCCACCAAGGCGATCCTGATGGCCGTCATGGAAGCCCAGCAATGGTGCGAGGCCAAGGAGAACAAGGACGAGATGGCCGCCATCATCGGCAAGCGGCAATGGATGAACGTGCCGGTCGCCGACATCATCGGCCGCCTCAAGGGCGACATCAACTATGGCAATGGCCGCGTCGCCAACGGTACCGATCTCTACATGAAGTTCTGGAAGGGCGGCGTTTCCTACCCCTTCAAGAGCCATGATTCGTGGTTCCTCGCCGAGAACATCCGCTGGGGCAAATTCGCACCGACCACCGATGTCAAGGCGTTGGTCGATCAGGTCAACCGCGAGGATCTCTGGCGCGAGGCAGCCAAGGACCTCGGCGTGGCGGCGGCCGACATTCCGGCCTCCTCGTCGCGTGGCGTCGAGACGTTCTTCGACGGCAAGGTCTTCGATCCGGCCAACCCGTCCGCCTATCTCGACAGCCTGAAGATCAAGGCATCGGCTTAGGCCCAACGGCACTCGCGCCGTTGTCGCCCAGCGCCCAGGAGTGTTTCCAAGACATGTCCATCCAAACCATCGAGGACACCAAGGTGAAGGCGTTTCCGGCAAAGCCCGCCGCCGAACTGGTTGCGTTCACAGCCAAGAGCCGACGCCGCATCGACCCGCTCGCCATTGCCGGCAAGGTCGCGACGGCGCTGGTGCCGCCTGCCGTCGTCATCGCCCTCCTGCTCGTCGTCTGGCAGGTCGCCTGCTCGTCACCGACCGCCAGCCTGCCGCCGCCGAGCCAGGTGTGGAACGAGGCCTATGACCTGATCGCGCATCCGTTCTTCGACAATGGCCCGCAGGATATCGGACTGGCCTGGCGGGTGCTGATCTCGCTGCAGCGCGTCGCCATCGGCTTCGGCCTGGCGGCGGTGGTCGGGGTGGCGCTCGGCGCGCTGGTCGGCCAGTCGATCTGGGCGATGCGCGGCCTCGATCCGGTGTTCCAGATCCTGCGCACCGTGCCGCCGCTGGCCTGGCTGCCGCTGTCGCTGGCGGCGTTCCGCGATTCCAGCCCGTCGGCGCTGTTCGTCATCTTCATCACGTCGATCTGGCCGATCATCATCAACACCGCCGTCGGCGTGCGCAACATCCCGCAGGACTACCGCAACGTCGCCCTCATACTGCGGCTCAACCCGTTCGAGTTCTTCGTCAAGATCATGGTGCCGGCCGCAGCACCCTATATCTTCACCGGCTTGAGGATCGGCATCGGCCTGTCCTGGCTCGCCATCGTCGCCGCCGAAATGCTGACCGGCGGCGTGGGCATCGGCTTCTTCATCTGGGACGCATGGAATTCGTCGCGGCTGCCCGACATCATCGTCGCGCTCGCCTATATCGGCGTCACCGGCTTCTGCCTCGACCGCCTGGTCGCTGGCGTCGGTGCCTTCGTCACCCGCGGCACTACGGCAAAGTGAGGACAGCGCGATGACCGCCTATCTGAAACTCGACCATATCGACAAAACCTTCGCCCGCGGCGGCCAGGTCACCGAGGTGCTGAAAGACATCCGGCTGACCATCGACAAGGGCGAATTCGTCTCCATCATCGGCCATTCCGGCTGCGGCAAGTCGACCTTGCTCAACCTGATCGCCGGCCTGACCAAGGTGTCCGCCGGTGCCGTGCTGCTCGAGAACAAGGAAGTCGACAGCCCCGGCCCCGAGCGTGCCGTGGTATTCCAGAACCACTCGCTGCTGCCCTGGCTGACCGTCTACGAGAACATCAACCTGGCGGTGTCGAAAGTCTTTGGCCGCAGCAAAAGCAAGGCCGAGCGGCATGACTGGATCATGCGCAATCTCGACCTCGTGCAGATGGCGCACGCCAGGGACAAGCGCCCGGCGGAAATCTCGGGCGGCATGAAGCAGCGCGTCGGCATCGCCCGGGCGCTCGCCATGGAGCCGAAGATCCTGCTGCTCGACGAGCCGTTCGGCGCGCTCGATGCGCTGACGCGCGCCCATCTGCAGGATGCCGTGATGGACATTCATTCCAGGCTGGGCTCGACGACGATCATGATCACCCACGATGTCGACGAGGCGGTGCTGCTCTCCGACCGCATCGTCATGATGACCAATGGTCCGGCAGCGACCATCGGCGAGGTGCTTGCGGTGCCGCTGGCGCGCCCACGCCGGCGCGTCGAACTTTCTTCAGACCGGACCTTCCTGCGCTGCCGTGAGGCGGTGCTGAAATTCCTCTACGAACGCCACCGCTTCGTCGCAGCCGCCGAATAAGGCCATGACCGAAAAGCGCAATCATCGGCAATTGGCAATGTGCATCGGCAATAGGCAGCCTATCGCACTGCACAAATATTACGCTGCTGCGCAAGGCATTCTGACTAATCTTTGATCCGCTGCCGCGCTTGGTCAAAAGTCGTTCGGCTGCGGTTCACATTGATTTCATTCGATAATCCAGGGCGCTCTCGAATTGGCACGCTTCCTGCATTTCGGAATGTAGGTCCGCAAGGGCCAAGTGATACGGCGTCCAATGGCGGGCGCCACAGGCAAAGCTGCCGCTCAGGTCAATGCGCGATCCCGGATGGACGGACGCGCGAAGACCTGGCCGGCGGCTTTTTTGTTTTTGCGAGATCGACGGCGCCGGTCCAAGCGGCGCCCAAACGGAGACGACGATGACGAAACGGATCGGAACTGGCGCGTCCCTCGCGGACTTCACGCGGCGCGATTTTCTGGCCAGCAGCGCGCTGACGGCGGCACTGTTCACCGCCGCGCTCCTGCTGTTTCCGACAGGCGCCAAGATTCAAGGCAAGGACCTGACCGTCGCGAACTCGGTGTCGTTGCATCCATCGATGCCGCGCCGCTGATCATTCACCCACAAAATATCCGCGGTGCCTCCCACGCCGCAGACCGGAGCCAGACATTGACCGCAAATCTCCCAGCCCCGCCCAGCCAGGACAATGCCCCCCGGCAGGCGCTTGTGATGTCCACCATCGCCTTCACCGTATGCTTCGCGGTGTGGACGATCTTTTCAATCATCGGCGTGCGCATAAAGCAGGATCTCGGGCTGAACGAGACGCAGTTCGGCCTGCTCGTCGGCACGCCGATCCTCACCGGTTCGCTCGTGCGCATGGTGCTCGGCGTCTGGACCGACCGCTTTGGCGGACGGCTGGTCTACACTGCGACCATGCTTGCGGCGGCGGCGGCGACCTTCCTGCTGGCTTTCGCGCACACCTACGGGCAGATGCTGGTCGCTGCGCTTGGCGTCGGGCTCGCCGGCGGCTCCTTCGCCGTCGGCGTGTCCTATGTCTCGCGCTTCTTCCCCGCAGACAGGCAGGGCACGGCCCTCGGCATCTTCGGTGCCGGCAATGTCGGGGCCGCGGTCACCAAGTTCCTGGCGCCCTTCGTGCTTCTCTCCTGGGGCTGGCAGTCGGTGGCGCTGATCTGGGCCGCAGCGCTCGTCGTCATGGCCGCCATCTTCTGGTTTACCACCGGCGATGATCCCGTCATCCGCGAGCGCCGCGCCGGCAAGGCAACACCCACGAGAAGCTTCTGGCAGGAATTCGCGCCGCTCAAGAATGTGCAGGTCTGGCGCTTCGCCTTCTACTATTTCTTCGCCTTTGGCGCGTTCGTGGCGCTGTCGCTCTGGCTGCCGCGCTACCTGATCGGCGTCTACGGTTTCGGGCTTGCGACCGCCGGCATGATCGGTGCGGCCTATTCAATTCCCGCAAGCGTCTTCCGCGCCTATGGCGGCGTGCTTTCCGACCGGATCGGTGCCCGCACCGTGCTCTATTCGACGTTCGCCGTCAGTGCCGTCGCGACTCTCGTTCTGTCTCTCCCCTCGGCAGACTACGTCGTGCGCGGCATTAGCGGGCCGATCGCCTTCCATTTCGAGATCGGCCCGCTCGCCTTCATCGCCGTCGCCTGCGTGCTCGGCTTCTTCATGAGCCTCGGCAAGGCCGCGGTGTACAAGCACATCCCGGCCTACTATCCGCAGAATGTCGGCGCGGTCGGTGGTGTGGTGGGCATGATCGGCGGGCTCGGCGGCTTCATCCTGCCAATCGCCTTCGGCGCGCTCAACGACCTCACAGGCGTGTGGTCGAGCTGCTTCATGCTGCTGTTCGTCATCGTCGCCACCTGCCTTGCCTGGATGCATGTCTCCATCCGGCGCATGGAGCGCGCGGCATCCGCCGAAGTTTCACCCCTTTCCTACGCGGCTGAGTGAGAGAGCGGACATGACAGAAAAACTCGTCATCATCGGCAACGGCATGGCCCCCGGGCGCATGCTGGAGCACCTCCTCGAGCAGGCGCCGGGCCGCTACGCCGTCACCATCTTCAACGCCGAGCCCCGCGTCAATTATGACCGCATCATGCTGTCGCCGGTGCTGTCGGGCGAAAAGGATTATGAGGAGATCATCATCCATGGTGACGGCTGGTACATCAAGCATGGCATCACCCTCTACAAGGGTCACAAGATCGTTGCCATCGACCGGCAGGCGAAAACCGTCACCTCCGACCATGGCGTAACCGAGCCCTACGACAAGCTCGTCATCGCCACCGGCTCGGTGCCGTTCATCATTCCGGTGCCGGGCCACAACCTGCCCGGCGTGCTGACCTACCGCGATCTCGACGACGTGCGAGCCATGATGCTGGCCGCCCAGTCGCGGGCCAAGGCGGTCGTCATAGGCGGCGGGCTGCTCGGCTTGGAGGCGGCGGCGGGCCTCAACGCGCAAGGCATGGACGTCACCGTGCTGCATGTCATGCCGACGCTGATGGAGCGCCAGCTCGATCCGGCCGCCGGCTACCTGCTGCAGCGCGCGGTGGAACAACGCGGCATCAAGGTCATCACCAAGGCCAACACCCAGGCGATCACCGGCAACGGCAAGGTCGAGCGGGTCGAGCTCGCCGACGGCACCGTCATTCCGGCGACGCTGGTGGTGATGGCCGTCGGCATCAGGCCGAACGCGACGCTGGCCAAGGAGGCTGGCATCGCCGTCAACAGAGGCATCGTCGTCGATGCCGGCATGCGCAGCAACGACCCCGACATCTACGCGCTCGGCGAATGCGCCGAGGTCAACGGCATGGTCTATGGGCTGGTCGCGCCGCTCTACGAGATGGCGCGCGTCGCGGCCCACCAGCTTGCCGGCGACGAGGCGGCCGCCTTCGTCCATTCGGACACGCCGACCAAGCTCAAGGTCACCGGCATCGAGCTGTTCTCGCTCGGCGACTTTGCCGAGGGCGAGGACCGCCAGGAGATCGTGCTGCGCGACGCCGCCGCCGGCGTCTACAAGCGGCTCGTTCTGAAGGACGACCGCATCATCGGCACCGTGCTCTATGGCGAGACGGCGGACGGTGCCTGGTTCAACGATCTCAAGAAGAAGCAAACCGACATATCGGAGATGCGCGAAACGTTGATCTTCGGCCAGTCCTATCAGGGGGGTGCCCCGCTGGACCCTATGGCGGCCGTTGCAGCCTTGCCGGATGATGCGGAAATCTGCGGCTGCAACGGCGTCTGCAAGGGCAAGATCACAGGCGCTATCACGGCCAAGGGCCTGACCTCGCTCGACGATGTCAGGGCGCATACCAAGGCGTCCGCCTCCTGCGGTTCCTGCACCGGGCTGGTCGAGAAACTGATGGTGCTGACGCTCGGCGACACATACAACCCTGCGGCCGTGCAGCCCATGTGCTCCTGCACCACGCTCGGCCACGACGAGGTGCGCCGGCTGATCAAGGCAAAGCACCTCAAGACCATTCCCGCCGTCATGCAGGAACTGGAGTGGAAGACCTCCTGCGGCTGCGCCAAATGCCGGCCGGCGCTCAACTACTACCTCGTCTGCGACTGGCCGGACGACTACGCCGACGACTACCAGTCGCGCTTCATCAACGAGCGGGTGCATGCCAACATCCAGAAGGACGGCACCTATTCGGTGGTGCCGCGCATGTGGGGCGGCGTCACCAACGCCGCAGAATTGCGTGCTATCGCCGACGTCGTAGACAAGTTCGAGATCCCGATGGTCAAGGTCACCGGCGGCCAGCGCATCGACATGCTCGGCATTCGCAAGGAGGACCTGCCGGCGGTGTGGGCCGATCTCGGCCAGGCCGGCTTCGTCTCCGGCCACGCCTACGCCAAGGGCCTGCGCACGGTGAAGACCTGCGTCGGCTCCGACTGGTGCCGCTTCGGCACGCAGGATTCGACGGGGCTTGGCATCCGTATCGAGAAATTCATGTGGGGCTCGTGGACCCCGGCCAAGGTCAAGATGGCGGTGTCGGGCTGCCCGCGCAACTGCGCCGAGGCGACCTGCAAGGATGTCGGCGTCATCTGCGTCGATTCTGGCTACGAGATCCATTTCGCCGGAGCGGCAGGGCTCGACATCAAGGGCACCGAAGTGCTCGGCCTTGTGAAGACCGAGGACGAGGCGCTGGAGCATATCGTGGCGCTGACGCAGATGTATCGCGAGCAGGGCCGCTATCTCGAACGCATCTACAAATGGGCCAAGCGTATCGGCATCCCCGAGATCAAGCGCCAGATCATGGACGACGATGCCAAGCGCAAGGCCTATTACGACCGCTTCGTCTTCTCCCAGAAATTCGCCCAGGTCGACCCGTGGTCGGAACGCGTCTCCGGCAAGGACAAGCACGAGTTTCGGCCGATGGCTTCGGTCGGGTTTGCGCAGGCGGCGGAGTGATGGAGATGTTTGCGCGAAGCACACCCCTCTGGCCTGCCCGCCATCTCCCCCTCAAGGGGGGAGATCGAATATCGTTTCGGCTTTCGCCAATCTCCAACGTCGCAGGACGGTCGCCGTCATCGAGGCAGCCAATCCCCCCCCTTGAAGGGGAGATGTCCGGCAGGACAGAGGGGGGTGCCTTGGCGCAATCCTATCAAGCAAAGGCAGCCCAATGAACTGGATCGCCATCGGCACCATCTCCGACATCCCCCGCCGTGGTGCGCGCTGTGTCGCCACCCCGCAAGGCAAGGTCGCCGTCTTCCGCACCCAGGACGATCAGGTCTATGCCATCGACGACCATTGCCCGCACAAGGGCGGGCCGCTGAGCCAAGGCATCGTCCATGGCGCGGCGGTGACCTGCCCCCTGCACAATTGGGTGATCTCGCTGGAGACAGGCAAGGCGCTCGGCGCCGACGAAGGCGCAGTACGCACCATCCCGGTCAAGGTCGAGGGCGAGCGCCTGTTCCTGGCGCTGGAAGCGCTGGCCAGCCGCGCCGCCTGACCATGGAGATCGACGCAGCACGCGAGGTGAGGACCACTTGCCCCTATTGCGGGGTGGGCTGCGGCGTGCTGGCGAAAGTCGCCGCGGACGGGCAGGTGTCTGTCCGCGGCGACCCCGATCATCCCGCGAATTTCGGCCGGCTCTGCTCCAAGGGTTCCGCCCTGGCCGAGACTATCGGTCTCGACGGCAGGCTGCTTCATCCCGAAATCCACGGCCGCCGGACAGGCTGGAACGAGGCGCTCGACATCGTCGCTTCGACTTTCTCGCGGACCATTGCCGAGCACGGACCGGATGCGGTCGCCTTCTATGTCTCGGGGCAACTGCTGACCGAGGATTACTACCTCGCCAACAAGCTGATGAAGGGCTTCATCGGCTCGGCCAACATCGACACCAATTCGCGCCTGTGCATGGCCTCGTCCGTCGCCGGCCACCGCCGCGCCTTCGGCTCCGACACGGTGCCGGGAACCTATGAGGATCTGGAACGCGCCGACCTGATCGTGCTGGTCGGCTCCAACCTCGCCTGGTGTCATCCCGTGCTCTACCAGCGCATCGCGGCGGCCCGGGAAAAGCGGCCGGAGATGAAGATCGTGCTGGTCGATCCGCGCCGCACCATGACATCTGATATCGCCGACATGCATCTGGCGATCGCGCCCGATGGCGACGTCGCCCTGTTCACCGGCCTGCTCGCCTGGCTCGGCCAGCACGATGCGCTCGACCGCGCCTATATCACGGAGCATACGACCGGCTTCGGACAAGCTCTTTTTGCAGCATCGGCGCTCGATCTCACCAGTGTTGCCACCGCAACAGGCCTGAGCGAAGACGAGCTTGCCCGCTTCTACAGCCTGTTCGCAGCGACCGCGAAGACGGTGACCGTTTACAGCCAGGGTGTGAACCAGTCGTCGTCCGGCACCGACAAGGTCAACGCCATCATCAACTGCCATCTCGCCACCGGCCGCATTGGCAAACCGGGAACCGGGCCGTTCTCGGTGACCGGCCAACCCAACGCCATGGGCGGTCGCGAGGTCGGCGGCATGGCCAACATGCTCGCCGCCCATATGGAGATCGAAAATCTCGAACACCGCGATCGCGTCCAGCGCTTCTGGAACGCGCCCGATATCGCGCAAAAGCCCGGGCTGAAGGCCGTCGAGATGTTTCAAGCCGTGGCCGACGGCCGCATCAAGGCGTTGTGGATCATGGCCACCAACCCGGTCGATTCGATGCCGGACGCAGACGCCGTCGAAGCGGCAATCAAGGCTTGCCCGTTCGTTGTGGTTTCGGACGTGCTGGCCAGCACGGACACGGTGCATCATGCCCATGTCAGGCTGCCCGCCACCGCCTGGGGCGAAAAGGACGGCACCGTCACCAATTCGGAGCGCCGCATCTCGCGCCAGCGGTCGTTTCTGGCGGCGCCCGGCGAGGCGAGGCCCGACTGGTGGATCATCGCGGAGGTGGCGCGGCGGATGGGTCTTGCCGAGGCGTTCGGGCATGAGACGCCGGCGGAAATTTTTGGCGAGCATGCCGCCCTCTCTGGATTCGAGAATGACGGTGCGCGGGATTTCGATATTGGCGCTTATGCAAGTGTCGATGATGAGACCTATGCAGCGCTTGAGCCTTTCCAATGGCCAGCGCCGAGCCAAGACACCCCCCTCTGGCCGGCCGGCCATCTCCCCCTCAAGAGGGGAAATCAGCTGTTTTATCGGCTTTCGCCAATCTCCAGCGTTGCAACCGGAGACCCGGCGTCGGAGCTGCCGATCTCCCCCCTTGAGGGGGAGATGTCCGGCAGGACAGAGGGGGGCGATCAAGCTCGACATTCGCAACAAGCGAACAGCACGACGGAGCAGCAACCCGCGCGTTTCTTCGCCAACGGCCACTTCTACACACCCGACCGCAAAGCCCGCTTCATCGCCATCCGCGCCACCACGGAAACCCGCACCGCCGCCGACTTCCCGCTCATCCTCAACACCGGCCGCATCCGCGACCACTGGCACACCATGACGCGCACCGGCAAAAGCCCGCGTCTGTCCCAGCACATCGCCGAGCCCTTTGTCGAAATCCATCCCGTGGACGCGCAGCACCACGGCATCGGCGACGCCGACATCGTGCGGATCTCCAGCCCGCGTGGCGACGTACTGGTCCGCGCCTTGATCACGTCACGCCAGCGCCAAGGCAGCGTCTTCGCGCCGATGCACTGGACCGATCAGTTCGCGGCAAAAGGCCGGCTCGACGCATTGACCGCACCGCTCATCGATCCGGTTTCAGGTCAGCCGGCGTTGAAACATGTCGCGGCCCGTATCGAGAAATTTGCCGCAAAGGCCTTTGGTTTCGCCGTGATGCGCCGCCGTCCCGAGGCGATTGCTGCTGACTATTGGGCGGTCGCTCGTTGCAGGGGCGGATGGCGGGTCGAGCTTGCCTTTGCCGACGACGACGCGGACTGGACAGCCTTCGCCGGCTCGCTTTTCGAGGCTCCTTCGGCCGAAATGCTTGCCTATCACGACCGCGACGCCGGCCAGCACCGCATCGCTGCCTTCGACGGTGAGCACCTCACGGGTGCTTTGTTCGTCGCCCGGGGCCCGGTCGCGGTGTCGCGCGGCTGGGCGGCCGAACAGCTCGAAGAGGTCCACGCCAGCCAGCGCGAGCGCTTCAGGATCGTCGCCGGCCGCGCCGGTGCCGAACGGCCGGATGCCGGCGCCACCGTCTGTTCCTGCTTCAACGTCGGGGCCAACCAGATCGTGGCCGCGGTGATGGCCGGCTGCACCACTGTCGAAGCCATCGGCGGCGCGCTGAAGGCCGGCACCAATTGCGGCTCCTGCCGGTCCGAGATCCGCGCCCTCATCCAGGCTGGCCGCGTTCAAGCGGCCGAGTGAGCCGCAATCCTGTATGATTTGAGCTGTCCGCGAGGCCACGCCAAACCTGACCAACTGTTAATTCGACTTCAGGCTTCGACCATATTGGTGGATGGGGTGATGCCGCCGTGGACCAGCAATTGGAAATGGTCACCTGCCCGCTCATCCAGGTGAATTTCAAGGAGGGCCAGGACGCACAGGTCGCCCTTCAAGGGGCAGCCGTTCGGCTGGCTATCGTTGCGAGAGGTTTTCCAAGCCATAGCAATCAGTTAGCGGACTGAACCACGAACCCGCCACTCTCGATCCATGCCTCGGCTGGCCCTGTTGTCCGCAAATGGTACGTCTGGACACAAGTGTTGAAGGCTGAAAAATAGGGAACGCAACTTCGCTATCCGAGTTGATTCAAGAGATCGGGAGATCCGCGCTGAATCTGGAAGACATAGCCGCCCATCCGGCCTTGCACCGCTACGTACAGGAACAGTCGCAGTCCCTGATCCGAATCTATGAGGAAACCCCGCGACTGGCTTCCATCTTTGCCACGCAGCAACGTTGGCTGATGGCTCATGTCGGCCTTTCCATGCATTTCCGGCGGGACCCGAACGACCGCCGCAAGGAGTTGACCGTCTCGCGTTTCACCGAGGTCGTGCACAAGAACGCCGTGGCCAGCCGCAATACGGCGGATGCTTTCATCAAGGAGATGCTGCACTACAACATCGCCGAGTATGTGGCGGGTGGGGACGGCCGCACGCATCCCCTGCAACCGACGGCCGCCACCATCGAGAGGTTCACCGGCTGGGTAACCGCCCATCTGCGCACGCTTGACCATATCGATGGCGGCGACCGGCTGGGCAGATATCTGGAACGGCCCGACATGCTTGCCACGCTGCAGCCACTGATCGCTGACGGCCTGCTGGCCTCAAAGCCGGTGCGCGAACCCAACCAGACCTTTTCCCTTTTCATCTGGCTCAACAATGGCGGTATCGTCATGGACTGGCTGATGTCCGGCATCGATCCGGATCATGCCGGCCTGGAGCGGATTCCGACCAGCGTCGTTTCGATCGGCGATTTCGCCAAATGGCTCAAGCTGTCGCGGACCCATCTCGGCCGCAAACTGCGCACTGCCGAGGAACTCGGCAGCATTGGCTGGCTTGGCCAACGCGGCCATTCGGTGATGTGGGTGTCGCACGGGTTCTACGAGGAATACATGACCGTGCAGGCCGCCAAGCTGGCTGTCGTCGACAACGCCTTCAAGGCTTGTTTCCCGCCACCGCAAGGCGGTGACTGAGCAGCGCCCTGCACAGGGGCCGATTTTGGGGAACGCGTGAGGCGGATTGCCCTGTGTCGATTGACGCTCGCCGAGCATCACCGACACTGATCTTGGGCAGACCTCGGCGTTCTCAGTCGATGTCGAACGAAACACCCTGGGCAAGCGGCAGCGCCTTGGAATAGTTCACCGTGTTGGTGGCGCGCCGCATGTAGGCCTTCCACGCATCCGAGCCGCTCTCGCGGCCGCCGCCGGTCTCCTTTTCGCCGCCGAAGGCACCGCCGATCTCGGCGCCCGACGTGCCGATATTGACATTGGCGATGCCGCAGTCCGAACCGTCGACACCGAGGAAACGCTCCGATTCCTGCAGATCACGGGTGAAGATCGACGACGACAGGCCCGCACCCACCGCATTGTGTTCGTCGAGCACGGCGTCGAAATCCGAATATTTCATCACATAGAGGATCGGCGCGAAGGTCTCTTCTGTCACCGGCGACACCTGCTTCGGCATTTCGACCAGCGCCGGGTGCACGTAGTAGGCGTCCGGGTGGCCGTTCTCGACGCGCGCGCCGCCGGTCACCTTGCCGCCATGGGCGGTGGCTTCCTTCAGCGCCTTCTGCATGGCATCGAAAGCCGCCTTGTCGATCAGCGGCCCGACCAGCGAAGAGGTCTCTAGCGGATTGCCGACCGAGACGCTCTGATAGGCCTTCTTCAGGCGCGGCACCAAGGCATCGTAGACGCTCTCATGCACGAACAGGCGCCGCAGCGTCGTGCAGCGCTGGCCGGCCGTGCCCATGGCACCGAACGCGATGGCACGCAGTGCCATGTCGAGATCGGCGGTGGGCGCCACGATGCCGGCATTGTTGCCGCCGAGTTCCAGCACGGCACGCGCAAAGCGCTTGGCCAGGCGCGGACCGACGTCGCGGCCCATGCGGGTCGAGCCGGTCGCCGAAACCAGCGGCACCTTGGGATGGTCGACCAGGATTTCGCCGACGGCGCGGTCGCCGATCAGCACCGGCGCCAGCCCCTGCGGCGCGTCGGCGCCGAAACGCTTGACCGCGCGCTTGAAGATCGCTTCGCAGGCAAGTGCGGTCAGCGGCGTCTTCTCTGATGGCTTCCACACCACCGCGTCACCGCAGACCAGTGCCAGTGCCGCATTCCACGACCACACCGCGACCGGGAAGTTGAAGGCGGAAATGACGCCGACGACGCCGAGCGGATGCCAGGTTTCCATCATGCGATGGCCCGGACGCTCGGTAGCGATGGTCAGACCGTACAATTGCCGGGACAGACCGACGGCGAAATCGCAGATGTCGATCATCTCCTGCACTTCGCCGAGCCCCTCGGATGGGATCTTGCCGACCTCGATCGACACCAGCCGGCCAAGTTCGGCCTTGTGCGCACGCAATTCCTCGCCGAGCAGCCTTACCAGTTCGCCGCGCTTCGGACCGGGCACCAGCCGCCAGGACTGGAACGCCTTGTGCGCGGCATCGATGGTCTTTGCCGCGTCGGCCGGCGAGATGGTCTTCAGCGCCGCGATCTGTTCGCCCGTCACCGGGCTGCGCACGATGAGGTCGCCGCCGGCAAGCGCGTCCTTGGCTACACCCAGTTTCGCCAGAAGCTCGGCCGTTTCCTTCGCAATGGTCATTTTTGTCCCTTTCAGATCCCGTCGTCATCATCTGGCGTCGGATCAAAGCCTCGCGCCATTCGCCCGCGTGCCGAAAAGGCACTTCGGGCACAGTCATGGCGTGGCCTTACTCGTTTCAAGGGAAAATCGCCACCCCGGCATGGTCTAAGCCCGGGCGACACGATTGAGCCAGATGGGCAAACGCGGCTCAGTTGGCCTTTTTCGCCGGCACGCGCACGGCGCCGTCTTTCATCAAACGGTCGATATGCATGCGGATATGGGCCGCTTCCGCCGCCGTGTTGGCCAGCGCGATGGCGCGATCGAAGGCAACCCGCGCCTCCTCACCCCGGTCGAGTTGCATCAGCAGTCCGCCCTTGAGGCCGAAGAAGTGGAAATAGCCGGAAAGCCTTTCTTCCAGCGGCTCGATCATCGCGAGGGCGGCTTCCGGGCCGCGTATTTTCGAGACCGCCACCGCGCGGTTGAGCGTGATGACGGGCGACGGCTGCATTTGTTCGAGCAGGCCGTAGAGCAGGTCGATCTCCACCCAGTCGGTGTCCTCGGCCTTTTCTGCCCGGGCATGCAAAGCGGCGATTGCCGCCTGCACCTGATAGGGACCGGGCTTGCGATGGCGCAACGCCTTGTCGACCAGCGCCAGCCCCTCGTCGATCATCTTGCGGCTCCACAGGCCGCGATCCTGGTCCTCCAGCAGCACGATCTCGCCGTCTTCGTCGAAGCGGGCCGGCGCGCGCGCATGCTGCAGCAAAAGCAGCGCCGTCAGCCCCATGATCTCCGGCTCGGTCTGGAACAGCCGCAGCAACAGCCGGGCAAGCCGGATCGCCTCCTCGCACAGCGGCGCGCGGGCCGGCGCCTCGCCGCTGTTGGTCGAATAGCCTTCGTTGAAGATCAGGTAGACCATCGCCGCCACCGCGGCGAGCCGCTCGGAGCGCTCGACCGCGCCCGGCGTCTCGAACGGCACGCCGGCGTCGGCGATGCGCGCCTTGGCGCGGGTGATGCGCTGCTCCATGGCGCTCTCGCCGACCAGGAAGGCGCGAGCGATCTGCTTGACGGTGAGACCGGAGACGATGCGCAGCGCGACTGCGATCTGCTGCGTTGCGGGAAGGTCCGGATGGCAGCAGATGAAGAGCAGCCGCAAGATGTCGTCGCGATAGTGCGCGCCGTCCAGCCGCTCGGCGATGTCGCTCTCGGCATCCTCCAGATCGGAGATCTGGTCCTCTTCCGGCATCGGCGCCTGCTTGGCGCGCTTGCGCACCGCGTCGATGCCGCTGTTGCGGCCGACGAAGATCAGCCACGCCGCCGGGTCGCGCGGCGGCCCGTTCTGCGGCCAGTTCTTCAACGCCCTGAGACAGGCATCCTGGAAAGCTTCCTCCGCCGTATCGAGATCGCGGAAATAGCGCAGCAGCGCGCCCATTGCCTGCGGGCGGGCGGCGCTGATCGCGGAGCTGATCCAGGCAAGTTCGGTCATACGGCAACCCCGGTGGGATTGAACACCGAGACCGGCCGGATCTCATAGGAGCCGCCGCTCGGGTTGACCTCGGAGAGCTCACGGGCGAATTCGACGGCCTCGTCGAGATCGGCGCAGTCGAGGGTGTAGAAACCTAGGAACTGCTCCTTGGTCTCGGCGAAGGGCCCGTCGATGACGACCGATTCGCCTTTCACTTTCCGCAGCGTCGTCGCCGCCGTCGTCGGCAAAAGCCGCGCCACCGGGCCAAGTCGGCCAGCCTTGGCGTACTTGTCCTGAACGTTGAGGAGATTGGCCATGACTTCGTCGTCCTGCGCCTTGCTCCAGGAGCTGACGACGTCTTCGGAGGCATAGCAGAGTATGGCGTAGAGCATGGCTGGTCCTTTTCTGTATCAAAGGACGAAACAGTATGACCGATCCCGACACGACGTCGACAAAAAAGACGGATTGAGCGACCGTCAATCGCCGCCAGTCAGCGTTGATGCGACTTCAACCATCTCAGCACGATCGCTTCCTCGTCATCGAGACCCTCGATCGGCCGCTTGCGCTTGTTGGCTTCCGCCATTTCTGCCAGCAGCCGTCCCTGCGACCAGGCCTCGAAAACCAGCGGATGAATATAGCATTTGCGGCAGACGGCGCGCGTGTTCCCCAGCCGCTCGGCCACCTTGTCGATGACGCTGTTCATCACCCGCTTTTGCTGGGCCTGGGTTTCGGGCAGCTCCGTCTGCGCAAACAGCGACGCGGCATGGATGGTGCCGCCCCAGGTGCGAAAATGCTTGGAGCTGAACGCATCGCCGGCGGCATCCCTGATGTAGCGGTTGACGTCGTCGGAGTGGATCGGGCGTCTGTTGCCTTCCTCGTCGAGATACTGGAACAGTTTCTGGCCCGGCAGGTCCTGCGCACCCCGCACGATGCCGGCGATACGGCGATCGACCAGCTTCAGTTTCCATTCCTTGCCGGACTTGCCCTCGAAGGCGAAGCGCAGCCTCGATCCCTTGATATCGACATGGCGGTCGCGCAACGTCGTCAGGCCGAAGCTCTTGTTGTCTCGCGCATAGGCGGCATTGCCGACGCGGATCATCGTGTTGTCGAGCAGCCAGACGACCGCGGCGACGACGCGCTCGAACGGCAGGCCGTGGCGGCGCAAATCGCTGTCTATCGTGCGCCTCAGGCTGGCCAAGCTTTCGGCGAAGGCAACGAGGCTCGAATATTTGGCACCGTCGCGTTCTTCGGCCCATTGCGGATGATAACGATACTGCTTGCGCCCCCGCTGGTCCCTGCCAGTCGCCTGGATGTGCCCGTCGGCATCAGGCGAGATCCAGACATCCGTCCAGGCCGGCGGGATGACGATCGCCTCGATACGCGCCCTGGCGGCATCGGAGACCGCTTTCCCGTCCGGCCCCTTGTAGGAAAATCCCTTGCCTGTCTTTAGCCGGCGTATACCGGGCTCGGCATCGCTGACATAGGTCAGTGCGGCGTGCCCGGCCGCGCTTTGCGCCCCGTTCTTCGGCGCGGCGTCGTCGTCGGTTGACCGGCAGGGCGGCAATCCGGATCTCTGCAGCATGCAAGCTCCACGCAAATATGAGTAGATAAGCTGCTGGCCGACAGCTGGTTCCACGCCCTGCCGCGAAAGTCGGCTGGCGCGGCAAGCGAATGACGGAACCTTACGAGGCGCCCTGCAGTTCCACCCGCGGCGCCGACAGCCGCCGTCGCACCGCGAGCTTGAGCCTGTAGCGCAGGCAGCGCCAGGCTTCCGACCGCCGCTTTGGCGCGGCAGCGGCCACTGCCAGGAAGCGCGCGGCAATGTCCAGGTCGCCGCGCGCATAGTGGACGCGGGCGATCTTGAGGGCGACAAGCCCCTCCCTGGTCTTGAGCGCCGAGACCGGGATGCCGCAATCGGTGAGCGTGCGCAATTCCCGGCGCCACTCCAGGAAGCGCCGCACCGGGTTGATTGCAAAGCGGTCGTCGGAACGGGCCGGCGAAACCTCATAGACCATGACGGGTTGCGGCGTCATGGCCAGCGAAACCTTGCTCATCAGCCGCGCCCAGAACAGCGTGTCCTCGTCATAGGCAAGGCCCACCGGAAACCGTGTATCGCCGATCAGTTGCCGGGACGCCAGAACGCTGCCCACGGCGACGGAGCGTATGTCGCCTTTTACGTAGGCCGAAGCATTTGCCAGGCACGCAGCCTGATAGCCGTTCGGAATCTTGATCTGCCGATCCTGGCCGTTCACCCGCCGCCGGTAGGCGCCGACGATCATGCCGGCCTTCGGCTGGTTCTCCGCCTGCCGCAGCAGCGCGCGCAATCCGCCCTGAAGATGCAAATCGTCGGCGTCGATCAGATACACCCAGGGATGGAGCGCCTGGGCCAGCGCCACGTTGCGGGCGCCGCCGGCGTCGCGGCATTCGGCAGGCAGCACGCGCAGCGGCAAGGCCAATTGCGCCGCTGCCTGCCTTGCGACATCAGCCGTGTTGTCGGTCGATGCATCGTCGACCAGCAGGACCTCGCCGATGACGTCGGCCTCACTGCTAAGCGACGCCAGCGTTGTCGCGATCGTGGCCGCCGCATTGTAGGCCGGGATGACGACGCTGACCGCTTTCAATTAAAAGACCCCGCGCCCGCGCCCATTGGCAGCAAAAAATGGCTGTCCCTCGAAACAAATAGAGATTAGCGACCCCTTCGATGTTTGAGAAGTCGCTTCCTCCACCCACAATTGCAGTGGCGGAACGCTTCGCGCTTTTCAGCTCGCTTTCATACCTTCTCGAGCGCAGCCGGAATGACGTCGACGGCCTGCTCGCCGACCTGCCCGCCAGTGGTCTTCAGCACGCCGACGATCGGCGCGACGTCGGAATAGTCGCGGCCGTAGCCGACGGTGATATGATCGTTGCTGGCTCGCATGCCGTTGGTCGGGTCGAACTCCTGCCAGCCGGCGTCACGTCCGCACCAGACCTTGACCCAGGCATGCATGGCGTCGGCGCCTTCCAGCCGCGGCTTGCCCTTGGGCGGGATGGTGCGCAGGAAGCCGCTGACATAACCGGCCGGAATGCCGAGCCCGCGCAAGCCCGCGATCATGATGTGCGAAAAATCCTGGCAGACGCCGCGCTTCAGCCTGAAGGCATCGCTGGCCCGGGTCCGCACCGTGGTCGCCTCGCCGTCATAAGTGAAATCCCGATGGATGCGGTTGCACAGATCCATTGCCGTGCCGGCGGCCGAGGTGCCGATGCTGTCCTGCGCATAAGAGGTGATCGCCGCGTCGATACCGGAGTGAGCGCTTCCCGCCAGAAAATGGTGCGGCGAGTCAGACGCCAACGACCGCACCGCGGCCAGTTCCTGCCGCAGCCGCCCTATATCGGGCGACACGTCGAGCCCGGGCTCGGGCCGCGACACCGAAACGCGGGCGCTCATCCTGATGTCGAGCGCGTCATGGGCATCGCGAAAAGCAATCGAAGTGACGTTGTTGCCGAAGAAATCCGAGAAATCCGATCGTTCATTGGGCGCCGGGGCAAAGGACAGCGATGCGGCAATGACGCGCTGCACGCCCGATATCGTCGATGGCAGCACGCGGATCTGATGGCGACCGCCGCCTGCCGCGGCTGCATAGTCGTAATGGAGATGAAGCCTGATGTCGTAGAGCATGAACTAGCCGAAATAGGCTTTGGCGAGGCTGTTGTAGAGACCGCCGATTTCATAGGCGAGTTCGTCCAGCGCCTTTGCCGTCATATCCGAAGGCTCCTTGATGGCTATGGCCGTGTTGAGCTGCAGGATCTCCTTCGCCGCCGTCGACATGTGCCCCTCGCCGCCGACCGACGGCAACAGGCCGATCTCGGCCTTCAGCCTTTCCAACTGGAACAGGATCGAGCGAGGATTGAGCGGGTCGAGCGCCAGAAGATCGATCACCGTGCGCCGGCCGGCCTGCACCGGATATTGCCGGCGATGGGTCATGACGCTGTCGCCGATCTCCAGCATCATGTCGAGCGCGCCGTCCGGCGCCTTGGGGTCGGTCAGCCGGGACAGCGTCCGGGCAATCTGGATGCCGCGTTCCAGCCGCCGGCCGATCTCAAGGAACCGCCAGCCGGCGAAACGGTACATGTTCTCATGCAGCAGGCCGGAAAAACCGGCGAGCTTGCGCAGGATCACGGTCATGGCCCGCGTCGCGTCATCGCCCGGCGCCACCGTCGTCGCGAACTGGTGGATGGTCTTCGACAGGTCCTTGAGCGCCAGCCAGCCGTCGGGCGAGAAGCGGTCGCGGATCTGGCCCGCGCTGTAGACCGCGCTGTCGAGCGTGCCGATCAGCCCCGACGGGATCGCCGTCTCGACGTCGATGCCGAACGGTTCGAGATAGTCCCTGATGTCGGCCAGCAGCGGCATGTCCGGATCGGATGTCTCGGCCAGCCGCACATGGTAGGCGCGCAGGATGCGCACCGTGTCTTCCGAGCGCTCGATATAACGGCCGAGCCAGGTCAGGTTTTCCGCAGCGCGGCTCGGCAGGCTGCCCGGCCTGGTGCGCGTGAAGCTGTCACCCTCCTGCGGCAGCAGCGTCTCGCGCTCGACGGGCCTGTCGCTGACCACCCAGACGTCGGCCGCCTGGCCGCCGCGTTGCATGGCGATCGCCGTCGGGTCGAGCGATAAGCCGACGCGGGCAAACCCGCCCGGCATCACCGTCCAGCCATCGGGTGTGCGCGCCAGGTAGACGCGCAGGCTCGCCGGCCGCGGCTCCAGCCAGCCGCCGACAAAGACCGGTGTCGTCGACAGCGTCACGGCTTCCTGGCCGACGAAGGCGCCGCCATCGCGTTCGATGCGCGCCACCAGCTCGGCCCGTTCGCCTGCCGACAGCGCCGAACCGAGCGTGGTCTGGCCATCATCCTCGAAGGCAAGTCTCGTCGACAGCGCCGGGCCGACCACCATGCGGTCGATATTTGCAAGCACATGGGCGCGTTCGGTCGCCTGCCCGCACCACCATGTCGCGACGCTCGGCAAGAGCAGCTCCTCGCCACGCAATTCGCGCGCGATCTTGGGCAGGAAGGCGAGCAGCGCCCGCGTTTCCATCAGGCCTGAACCCAGCGCATTGACTGTGGCTACCGCCCCCTGGCGGATCGCCTCGACCAGCCCCGGCGTGCCGATCTGCGAATCCGACCGCAATTCGAGCGGATCGGCAAAAGCCGCGTCGAGACGCCGCCACAACACGCTGATCGGCATCAAGCCGGAAACGGTGCGCACCATCAGCCTGCCGCCGGAAACGGTCAGGTCCTCGCCTTCGAGCAGCATGATGCCGAGATAGCGGGCGATATAGGCGTGTTCATAGTAGGTTTCGTTGAGTGGTCCCGGCGTCAAAATGGCGACGCGGCCATCGCTTTCCCTGGCCATGCCGATCAGCGCATCGCGGAAACGTCGAAAGAAGCCGGCGAGCCGATGCACATGCATCTCGCCATAGATGTCGGACAGCGCGCGCGTCGTGGCGACGCGGTTCTCCAGGGCGAAGCCTGCGCCCGACGGCGCCTGCGTACGGTCGCCCAGCACCCACCACTGGCCGTCAGGCCCACGGCCAAGCTCGAAGGCACAGATATGCAGGTAATGGCCGCCGGCCGGCGTGGTACCCACGACAGGCCGCAAATATTCGGGGCTGGCCGCGATCAATCCCGCTGGCAGGATGCCTTTTTCGATCAGCCGGTTGCGCCCATAGATGTCGGCGATGGTTTCCTCGAACAGTTCGGCCCGCTGCACGAGACCGGCGCTGATCGCGGCCCATTCGCTGTCTTCGATGAGCAGCGGTACATGCGCCAGCGGCCATTCGCGCTCATTGGCGCCGGCCTTGTCATACACGCGGTAGTAGACGCCGGCATCGCGCAGATACTGGTCGGCGCGGGCAAAACGCTGGCCGAGCTTCTCGGCGCCGAGATCGTCGAGCGCCTCGATGAAATGCTTCCAGACCGGACGGGGATTGCCTGCGGCGTCGACCATCTCGTCGACGACGCCGTCGATGGGCTGGTAGTGCTCCAGTAGGCTATGGATCTGCGGCTTGCCGCGTATCCTTTTGTGATTCCCCTTTGCCATCGCTGATCAGAGTCTTGCCGGTCGCCTGAGGTCAAGGGTCATCGGGAAATCTTCCGCCGGTTGTTCCTCGCGCAGCACATAGGCCGATGGTGTATGGCCGCGCGGCTCGAAGCGGGCGAGCCGCCGCGCCTCCGCCTCGTTGCCGTTGACCGGGAAGGTGTCGTAATTGCGGCCGCCGGGATGCGCGACATGGTAGACGCAGCCGCCGACCGCCCTTCCTGACCAGCGGTCATAGATGTCGAACACCAGCGGCGTATTGACCGGCAGCGCCGGATGCAGGCCCGAAGCCGGCTGCCAGGCCTTGAAGCGCACGCCGGCCACCGCGCCCTCGCGGTTATCGGTCACCTTCATCGGCACGATGCGGCCGTTGCAGACGATGGCATGGCGTTCCGGATTGAGGCCTTCGGTCTTGACCTGCAACCGCTCGACCGAGGAATCGACGAAGCGCACGGTGCCTCCGATCGCGCCCTGTTCGCCCATGACATGCCATGGCTCCAGCGCCTGCCGCAGCTCCAGCTTGATGCCGGCATGCTGAACCTCGCCGCAGAACGGGAAGCGGAATTCGAGCTGCGCATCGAACCATTCGGGACGGAACTCGAAGCCATTGAGCTTGAGGTCGTCCAGCACGTCGAGGAAATCCGCCCAGACATGATGCGGCAGCATGAAACGGTCGTGCAGGGAAGTGCCCCAGCGTACGAAGCGGCCGTCGAGTGGGTTCTTCCACGCACGGGCAATGATCGCCCTGACAAGCAGTTGCTGCGCCAGGCTCATGCGCGCATTGGGCGGCATCTCGAAGCCGCGAAATTCGACCAGTCCCAGCCGTCCTGTCGGGCCATCCGGCGAGAACAGCTTGTCGATGCAGATTTCAGAGCGGTGCGTGTTGCCGGTGACGTCGGTCAACAAATTGCGGAACAGCCGGTCGACCAGCCACGGCAAGGGTGCCGCGCCCTGGTCCGGATGCGGTACCTGCGCCATGGCGATTTCGAGTTCGTAAAGCGAATCGTGACGCGCCTCGTCGAAGCGCGGCGCCTGGCTGGTCGGGCCGATGAACAGGCCGGAGAACAGATAGGACAGCGACGGATGCCGCTGCCATTGCAGCACCAGGCTCTTCAACAGATCGGGCCGGCGCAGGAACGGGCTGTCATTGGGCGTCGCACCGCCGACCACGACATGGTTGCCGCCGCCTGTGCCGGTGTGGCGGCCGTCAATCATGAACTTGTCGGCGCCAAGCCGCGTCAGCCGCGCTTCCTCATAGATCGCCGTGGTCGTCGCCACGCAGTCCTGCCAGTTGGAAGCCGGATGGATGTTGACCTCGATGACGCCGGGGTCCGGCGCCACACGGATGACGTTGAGACGCGGGTCATGCGGCGGCCCGTAACCCTCGATATGCACGGGAAGATCGATGGCACGCGCCGCATTCTCGGCGGCGGCGACCAGTTCGAGATAGTCTTCCAGCGCCTCGACCGGCGGCATGAATACGCACAGCCTTCCGTCGCGGGGCTCGACGGAGAGCGCGGTGCGCACCGCGCCGCCGATCTCGGTGATCTCCTGTTCGACCCGGTCCTGCTGACCGGTCGCTGCGGTGAACGACGCCGCCTGCTGGCGGCGCGCCATCTCGTCGGCGCCTTCAAGCTCGGCCGGCGCCGCGGTGGGCAGGATCGCTTCGCGGGCCGGCAGCGGGCCGCGCGGCAGCGACGGATCGACCGGCACGATGTAGGGGAATTGTGCCGGCGGCACGTAGGGCAGCGTTCCCAAGGGCAAGCGGTAGCCGACCGGCGAGTCGCCCGGCACCAGGAACAGCCGGCCGCGCCGTGTCTTCCATTTTTCCGAACGCCAGCGCGGTCCCGAAGCCTGGCTGTTCCAGCGCTGCACGGGCAACACATAGCCCGACGGTTTGGTCAGCCCGCGCTCGAACACTCTTGCCATGCGGCTGCGCTCTTCCGGATCCTCGAGCTTCGAATTGGACGGATCGACATTTTCCGGCAGCTTGCCTTCCTTGAGCAGCCATTCGGCCGGATCCTCATAGGCTTCGCTGACCATGGCCTTGTCGATGCCGAGCTCGCCGGCGATCGCCGTCAGCAGGCTTTCGGCCTGCTGCGGGCCAACCTTGGCTTCGCTTTTCTCCCGCGCGATCAGCGACGGATCGCTCCACACCGGCTGGCCGTCGGCACGCCAGTAGAGCGAGAAGGTCCAGCGCGGCAGGCTCTCGCCCGGATACCATTTGCCCTGGCCGTAGTGGAGGAAGCCGCCCGGTGCGAAGCGCTCGCGCAGCCTGCGGATCAGCGCATCGGCCTTCTCGCGCTTGGTCGGACCGACGGCGGCGGTGTTCCATTCGGCGGACTCGAAATCGTCGATCGACACGAAGGTCGGCTCGCCGCCCATCGTCAGCCGCACGTCGCCGGCCGCAAGTGTCGCATCGACCTTGTTGCCGAGCGCATCGAGCGCCTGCCAGCTTTCGTCGGAGAACGGCTTTGTGATGCGCGGATGCTCGGCGATGCGGTCGACCCGCATGTCGAAGCCGAACTCGACATTGGCAAAGCTCGCCATGCCGGAAATCGGCGCGGCATTGCGGAAATGCGGCGTTGCGGCAAGCGGCACATGGCTCTCGCCTGTGAGGAGACCCGAGGTCGGGTCGAAGCCGATCCAGCCGGCACCGGGAAGATACACCTCGCACCAGGCATGCAGGTCGGTGAAATCGACCGATGTGCCGGCCGGCCCGTCCAGCGCGACGAGATCAGGCTTCAGCTGGATCAGATAGCCCGAGACGAAACGCGCGGCGATGCCGAGATTGCGCAGGATCTGCACCAAGAGCCAGCTCGAATCCCGGCACGAGCCCTTGCCGGCGGCCAGCGTCTCCTCCGGCGAGAACACGCCGGTCTCCATGCGCACGATATAGGCGATCTCGCGCTGCAGCCGCGCATTCAGGTCGACGAGGAAATTGACGGTGTTTTTCGCGCTGGTGTCGATGGTTCTCAGGAAGGCCGACAGCAGCGGCCCGGCCGGCTCAGGTGTCCGGTAGATGGCGAGATCGTCCCTGATCTCTTCTGGATATTCGAACGGGAATGTCTCGGCCGACGGCTCGACGAAGAAATCGAATGGATTGTAGACCGTCATGTCGGCGACGAGGTCGACCTCGATCTTCAATTCCGTCACCGGCTCGGGAAAAACGAAACGGGCGAGGAAGTTGCCGTAGGGATCCTGCTGCAGATTGACGAAATGGTTCGCCGGCTCGACCTTGAGCGAATGGCTCAACACCTTTGTCCGGGAATGCGGCGCCGGCTGCAGCCTGACGATCTGAGGCCCGAGAACCACCGGCCGGTCGTATTTGTAATGGGTCAGATGGTAGACGGCTGCCAGAATTGCCATGGGGCCCCGGAGATCGGCGTTTCAAACGAATTCGCCGAACCCTGACACATCTGCTGGCCATTCTCCAAGCACAGATGTTGCGGTGCACCTAATTTAAGCAGCCGAAGTCGGCTTAAGGCACGGCTTAGAAGAAAGCCTGGATCCCGGTCTGCGCCCGTCCCAGGATCAGCGCGTGCACGTCATGCGTGCCCTCATAGGTGTTGACCGTCTCCAAATTCTGCGCGTGGCGCATGACGTGGTAGCCGATCTGGATGCCGTTGCCGCCATGCATGTCGCGGGCCTGGCGGGCGATGTCGAGCGCCTTGCCGCAGTTGTTGCGCTTGACGATCGAGATCATCTCCGGCGCCATCTTGCCTGCATCGAGCAGCCGCCCGACGCGCAAGGATGCCTGCAGCCCAAGCGCGATCTCGGTCTGCATGTCGGCGAGCTTCTTCTGGTAAAGCTGCGTGCCGGCCAGCGGCTTGCCGAACTGCTTGCGGTCGAGACCATACTGGCGTGCGCGGTGCCAGCAATCTTCCGCCGCACCCATCGAGCCCCAGGAGATGCCGTAGCGAGCCCGGTTGAGACAGCCGAACGGGCCGCCAAGGCCCTTGGCGTTGGGCAGCAGCGCGTCCTCGCCGACCTCGACGCCTTCCATCACCACTTCACCGGTGATCGACGCGCGCAGCGACAGCTTGCCGCCGATCTTCGGCGCCGACAGCCCCTTCATGCCCTTTTCCAGCACGAAGCCGCGAATCTCGTCCTTGCCGGTCTCGCCCTTCAGCTTGGCCCAGACGACGAAGACGTCTGCGATCGGTGCGTTGGAGATCCACATCTTCGAGCCGCTGAGCTTGTAGCCGTTCGCGGTCTTCTCGGCGCGCGTCTTCATGCCGCCCGGGTCCGAGCCGGCATCCGGCTCGGTCAGGCCGAAGCAGCCGATCCACTCACCGCTGGCAAGCTTGGGCAAGTACTTCTTGCGCTGCCCTTCCGAGCCATAGGCGTGGATCGGATACATCACCAGCGACGACTGCACCGACATCATCGAGCGGTAGCCGGAATCGACGCGTTCGACTTCCCGCGCGACCAGCCCGTAGGTCACATAATTGGCGCCGAGGCCGCCATACTCTTCCGGGATGGTAATGCCGAGCAGCCCGGCCTCACCCATTTCGCGAAAGATGCCGGCATCCGTCTTTTCATCGAGATAGGCATCCTCGATACGCGGCGCGAGCTTGTCGGCGGCGAAGGCCGCCGCGCCGTCGCGCACCATGCGCTCTTCTTCCGAAAGCTGGTCCTCGATCAGGAACGGGTCTTCCCAGACGAATGCATTCTTGTCGGCGGCCATGGCTTGTCGATCCTCAAACGGGTGAAGCCCGGCTTATCGGCCCGTGGTCTTAAAAAATCAAACGAAATTGCTTCACGGATCAATGAGCGTTAGGAATGGATCATGAGTGTCCAGCGCCGCCTTCTGCCCAACATCAGCGCCCTCGCCGCCTTCGAGGCAGTGGCCCGGCTTGGGTCTTTTACCGCCGCTGCCCAGGAGCTGGACCTGACCCAGGGCGCGGTCAGCCGGCAGATCAGGCTGCTCGAAGACCAGTTCGGGCGCCGCCTGTTCGAGCGCGACAGCCGCAATGTCCGGCTGTCGACGGCAGGGGAAATCTACGCTGAAGCGGTGCGTTCAGCACTCGGCCAGTTGCGCGACGCGGCCCTTGGACTGATGAGCAATCGGCATAGCGGCATCCTGAACCTCGCCATTTTGCCGACCTTCGGCACGCGTTGGCTGATGCCGATGATCCCCGATTTCGTCGCGAACAATCCCGACATCACCATCAACTTCGTCACCCGCGTCGGCCGCTTCGACTTCGCCAGGGAGAGGCTGGACGCCGCCATCCATTACGGCCTGCCGGATTGGCCGGAGGCCGATTCGACGCTGCTGGTGCGCGAAACCGTGGCGCCGGTGGCGTCGCCGGAATTCCTCGCCGGCCGCGCCATCGCCACGCCGGCCGATATCGGCCGCCTGCCGCTGCTGCACATGGCGACGCGCCCCGACGCCTGGACCGAATGGTTCGAGCATCAGGGCCTGAGCGCGCCGGCCGGACCCGGCATGCAGTTCGAGCAGTTCGGCACGGCCGCCCAGGCGTGCATGGCGGGACTTGGCGTCGCGCTGTTGCCGCTGCTCCTCATCGCGGGCGAATTGCAGCGCGGCCAGTTGGTGCCGGCGCCCGGCCAGCCCATGCAAAGCCGCAGCGCCTATTACCTCGTCGTCCCGCACGACAAGCGCGACCATCCCCCCGTCGCCAGCTTTCGCGACTGGCTGCTCGGCCAACTCGAAAAGGAGCCGGCTGTTCTGGCCTGGTAGCTACTTCCGCTTCAGCGCATCCGCCAGTGCCGCACCGAAGGCCCCTTGCTGGGCCGGCCGTTCCGGCTGGCGTTGCGGCGCCGGCGAGCGCGGCGCCGGCCTGCCGCCGCCATTGTCGCGCGGCCCACCACGCGGCGCACCACCCTCGCCGCCATCCTTGCGCATGGAGAGCGCAATGCGCTTGCGCTTGATGTCGACGTCGACGACGCGCACCTTCACCACATCGCCGGCCTTGACCACTTCATGCGCGTCCTTGATGAAGCGGTCGGCCAGTTGCGAGACGTGTACCAGCCCGTCCTGATGGACGCCGATATCGACGAAGGCGCCGAAGGCCGCGACATTGGTCACGGTGCCTTCCAGCAGCATGCCGGGTTTGAGGTCCTTGATGTCGTCGACGCCGTCGGCGAAGGTCGCCGTCTTGAAGCCGGGGCGTGGGTCGCGGCCGGGCTTTTCCAGCTCCGCCAGAATGTCGCGCACCGTCGGCAGGCCGAAACGCTCGTCGACGAAGACGCGTGGATCGAGCGCCTTGAGCGCGGCACTGTCGCCCATCAGCGAGCGCACGTCGCGGCCGCAGGCGGCGACGATCTTCTTGGCCACGCCATAGGCTTCCGGATGCACCGACGAGGCGTCGAGCGGCTCGCTGCCATTGGCGATGCGCAGGAAGCCCGCGGATTGTTCGAACGCGCGAGGTCCAAGCCGTGGCACCTTGAGGAGATCTTTCCGGCTGGCGAAGGGGCCGGTCGCATCGCGATGCGCGACGATGGCGTCGGCGAGCGATGCGCCGAGGCCCGAAACCCGCGCCAGCAATGGCGCCGAGGCGGTGTTGAGATCGACGCCGACGGCGTTGACCGCGTCCTCGACCACCGCCTCCAGCGAGCGGCCGAGCCGGTACTGGTCGACATCGTGCTGGTATTGGCCGACGCCGATCGACTTGGGTTCGATCTTGACCAGTTCGGCCAGCGGATCCTGCAGGCGCCGCGCGATCGACACCGCACCGCGCAACGACACGTCGAGGCCGGGAAATTCGGCCGCAGCCGCCGCCGACGCCGAATAGACCGAAGCGCCCGCTTCGCTGACGATCACCTTGAGCGGCTTCGGCCCGCCGTCGGAAGGCATGTCGGACAGCATGTCCGCCACCAGCTTTTCCGTCTCGCGGCTGCCGGTGCCGTTGCCGATCGAAATCAGCTCGACCTTGTGCAAGCGGATGAGTTTGGCGAGTTCGGCCTGCGTGCCGCGCACATCGTTCTTCGGCGGGAACGGATAGACCGTCGTCGTCGCCACCAGCTTGCCGGTGCCGTCGACCACGGCCACCTTGACGCCGGTGCGGATGCCGGGGTCGAGGCCTATCGTCGGCCGCGAACCGGCGGGTGCGGCCAGAAGCAGATCCTTCAGGTTGCGGGCGAAGACATGGATCGCCTCTTCCTCGGCCCGCTCGCGCAGGTCGCGCATCAGATCAAGCGTCAGGTGCAGCGAAAGCTTGATGCGCCAGGTCCAGCCGGCGACCTCCATCAGCCAGCGGTCGCCGGGCAGGCTGGCGCCGATCGCATAGGCGTTGGCAATCATCCGTTCGACCGGTTTCACCGGAGACGCGTCGTCGGCATCGACCTCGATGTCGAGCGACAGCACCTCTTCGTTGCGGCCGCGCAGCATGGCCAGCGCGCGATGGCTCGGCACGTTTGCCCAGCGCTCGACATGGTCGAAATAGTCGGAGAACTTGGCGCCGGCCTCCTGTTTGCCGTCGACCACCCGGGCGCGCATGAAGGCGCGGTCCTGCATGTAGGTGCGCAGTTTGCCGACCAGGTCGGCATTCTCGGCGAACTGTTCCGACAGGATGTCGCGCGCGCCTTCAAGGGCTGCCTTGGCGTCGGCCACTTCCTCGGTGACATAGGCGAGCGCCAGTTCGGCGGGCACGAGCGAACGGTTGGCAAGGATGGCCTCGGCCAGCGGTCCCAGCCCACGCTCGCGGGCGATCTCGGCCTTGGTGCGGCGCTTCGGCTTGTAGGGCAGATAGATGTCTTCGAGTTCCGCCTTAGTGGCCGCCGCCGCGATCTTGGTTTCCAGTTCCTCGGTCAGCTTGCCCTGCTCGCGGATCGAACCGAGGATGGTGTCGCGACGGGCGTCGAGCTCGCGCAGATAGGCGAGCCGCTCGGCAAGGTCGCGCAGCTGCGTGTCGTCCAGCCCGCCGGTCACCTCCTTGCGATACCGTGCCACGAACGGCACGGTCGCACCCTCGTCGAGCAATTCGATGGCCGCCGCCGCCTGTTCGGGCCGCGCCTTGATCTCGGCCGCGATGATGGCTGCGATGCGCTTGATGTCGGATGCCATGTCGTTCCTGCTCTCATCGAAAAGAGCGGCGACCATAGGCGCAGACACCTGCCTCGCCAACCGCGACGTTTTCAACGGTCGCGGGCGGTCCACAGGAAAGCACGCGGCAACGAGGCCGCGACGGACGGTCAGACCAGTTGGGTCAGCGCCTCGAAGAAGGCGACGATTTCGAGGTCAAGCGGATCGTCGACCGGCTCCGGCTGCGACGACATCTTGGCGATGACCACTTCCGCCTTCGGGTCGATATAGAGCCATTGGCCATGAATGCCGATGCCGCAATAGGCGCCGTTTGGCTTGCCTGACTGGTACCATTTGTTGCGGTAGCGGCCTTGCGGGAACAGCGGCAGCATGGTGCCACGCTGCCAGGCTTGCGCACTGCCGCCGGTGCAGACCGTGTCACGCACCCAGGCCTCAGGCACGATGCGGCGGCCATTGGCGGTGCCGCCTTGCCGCATCATCTCGCCAATGCGTGCCAGGTCGCGCGGCGTCACCGAAATGCCGCCGGCGGTGCGGGCCGTGCCTTCCATGTCGACGCCGATCGAGGCTTCGCTGACGGCGCCAAGCGGGAGCCACAATTTTTCGCGCATCAGGTCGCTGAAGCGCTGGCCGGACGCGCGCTCCAGCAGCAGGCCGAGCAGGTCGGAATTGGGTGAACGGTAGCGAAAAACCTGGCCATGCGGCTCGGCAAGCCGCTGCAGGGTCAGGATGAATTCGCGCAGGCTTTCCGTGCCGCCACCCGGATTCCACAGCGTGGCGCGGCGATAGCGGGCAAAGGCGCTTTCCGGATCGAGATAGGCCTCTTCGAAATCGAGGCTGACGCTCATGTCGAGCACATGCCGCGTGCTCGCATCGCCATAGGCCGAGCCGGCGGCTTCCGGAATGTAGGTCGTCACCGGCGCTTCCGGATCGAACACCCCCTCGCCTTCCAATATGCCGGCTATGATCGCGGTCACCGACTTGCTGATCGAGAAGACGATGTGGCGGGCGCCGAATTCCATGTGCGGCGCGAACCAGTCGCCGATCACCTTGCCCCCTTTCATCACCGTCAGCGCGTCGGTGCTGGAGCGTATGAGGAATTCGGCGACCGTCTCCGGCGCGCTGGCCACCGAAACCTTTTCGCCGAGCAAACCACCGAAATCCTTCGCGGGTGCCTCGGCACCGGCCCATGCGGCAGCCACGCGCGCCGTGGGCACCAGTTCGCCAAGGTTCTGGAACGACCATCGGTTGAACGGGCTTTCGCGCCAGTTGGAAAGCAGCACCTCGTCGCGGCGGAAGCCGTGGCGAATCTCGAACGCGGTCTTGCCGGTCATGGCGTTTCCTTCCAGGTCGTTTCTTGTGGGGGGCCTAGAGCAGTGCGGCGGCGATGGCGTGCACGGCCTTCAGCGTCGCTGTGGAGTAGGCGAGATTGCTGAAATCCGGCCAGGTCGAAAGCTTCACCACGACCGTTCCTGTGTTCCAGTCGATATGGATCATCTGCCCGAACACGCCCCGGCACATCAGCGCGCGCGAACTGGGGTTCTCGATCCAGAACTGGTTGCGGTAGCTGCCCTGCGGCAGACTGGGGGAGAAATCAGGGCCATGCCTGCCATTGCGTGTCGCCTCGATCCAGGCGGCCGGCACGATGCCGCCGCCATTGTTGAGGATCATCTGGCCGAAGCGGCCATAGTCGCGCAGTGTCGCGTTGAAGCCGCCGTCGGCCAGCGCATAGCCGGCGCCGTCGACGGTGAAGCAGGCGCTTTCGTCGGCGCCGAGCTTTTGCCAGAGTTCCTCCGACACCAGCTGCGCCAGCCGCTTGCCCGTCACCCGCTCCATGATGAAGGCAAGCACGTCGGTCTCGATCGAGCGGTATTCGAACGCCGCGCCGTGCGGCCGGACCGTGTCCTTCAAGCCCAGGATCAGCTCGAACATATGCGAGGGCCAGCGGAAGTCCGGATCGCTGCCCGGCGGCGCCGGCTTCCAGCCGGTGGCGACATCGACCTGGCCGATATCGGAATAGCGGTCGGTATACTCTTCGGAAAAACGCACGCCCGTCGTCATGTCGAGCACATGCTGAACGCTGGCGCCGGCCCAGCCGGTCGCGCTGAGTTCAGGCAGGTAATCCGTGACCGGCCTGGCCGGATCGATCAGGCCGCGCCCGGCCAATATGCCGAACACCGAGCCGGTGATGGACTTGGCCATCGACTGCGACAGATGCAGCGTGCGCACGTCCATGCCGTTGAAATAACGCTCATAGGCGAGCCTGCCGTGCTTGAGCACCAGGAAGCCGTCCGTATAGGTCTCGTCGAGCAACCCGGCGAGCGTCGAGGGCCTGCCCTGGCTGTCCTCGACCGCCAGTCCGTCGAGATCGACCTCGGCGCGTTCGAGACGATGGCGGTGGCCGTTGCCGCGCCAGACTTCGGCGGTCGGCAGGATTTCCCGGATGTGCTGGAACGCCCAGCGGTTCCATGGCGGCCGGTCCCAGTCGAGCTTCGGCGGCACCATGGCGGGCGGCGAGCCCCGCATGATCGGCGGCCGCGGATCGCTGTTGCGATAGGAGTCCATGAAAGGCATTCCCGGAAAAGAAAAGACCCGGCGGTGTGTGCCGCCGGGTCTGGCATGCAGCGATTACTTCTGCAGTTCGGTCCAGATCTTGGTGTAGAGTTCCTGCGTTTCCGGCGCGCACATCTTCTGGAATTCGCCTTTCGGCTTGGCGTCGGCCGGAATGACGACTTCCGGCGCGTCCTTCATGTCGGCCGGCATGTATTTGTCCGAGCCGGTGATGGCGTTGGCGTAACGGTGGAAGGCCGAGAGGCCGGCCGCGTTTTCCGGATCCATGATGAAGTTCTGGAACAGCTTGGCGTTCTCGACGTTCTTGGCTTCCTTCAGGACGACGACATTGTCGCTCCACAGGCCAAAGCCTTCCTTCGGATAGTTGTAATGGATGGCCGCATTGGCCAGACGCTGGCGCAGCGCCGAGCCGTTCCAGTCGCTGGTTGCCTTGAAGTCGCCGGCACCCATCTTCTCGATGGTGTTGTACTCCATCGCGATCCAGTTCGGCTTGGCCGCTACCAGCAGGTCGCGCACCTTCTTCAGCACCGCCTTGTCGTCGGTGCATTGCTGGCCGCCGACATATTTGATCGCCGCGAAGATGACGTCGCCCATCTCGGGAACGACGTTGACCTTACCCTTCAGCTCGTCGGGCGTGTTGAAGACGATGCCCCACGTATCGGCCGGACCCTTGTAGGCATCGGTGTTGACGACGACCCCAATCGTGCCCCAGGCCCACGGCACGGAATATTTGCGGCCCGGATCGAATTCAGGATTGGCCCATTCCGGGGCGACGTTCTTGAAATTCTCCATCTTGCCCGGATCGGTCTCGAGCAGGAGCCCTTCCTTGATCCAGATCGGCACGTAGGTCTGCGACGGCACGGCGATGTCGAACCCGGTGCCGCCCTGCCGGACCTTGGCGAGCGCAGTGTCGTTGGAATCGTAGTCGGTGATGGTCACCTTGATCTTGTATTTGTCTTCGAATTTCTTGATCACGTCGGGGCTGGTGTAGTTGCCCCAATTGTAGATGTTGAGCACGCCCTCGGCGCGGGCCAGGCCCGTCGAAGCGAGCAGCGCCAACCCCATGGCGGTCGCCGTTGTCTTCCAGTTCATCGTTCTAACTCCCATTTTCAGGTTCAGTCTCGTTTCCTGCTGACGAAGAAAAACAACGTGACGATCGCGACCGAAAGCAGCAGGAAAGCGGTCGATATCGCGTTGATCTCGGGTGTGACGCCACGGCGGATCTGGCCGAGCATGTAAGTGGGCAGCGTGTCCTGGCCTCCCGATTTGACAAACTCGGTAATGACGACGTCATCGAGTGAGATGACGAAGGCCAGCATCAGGCCGGCCAGGATACCGGGCCACAAAAGCGGCAGCGTGATGCGGCGGAAGGTCTTCCACGGGGTCGCGTAGAGATCGGCCGCGGCGCGCTCGAGGGTCAGATCCATATTCTCCAGCCGCGCCCGGATCGGCAGATAGGCGAACGGGATGCAGAATGCCGTATGCGCGGCGATCAGGTAGCCGAGGCCGGAATAGCCGGTGAAGATCTTGATGCGCGAGAAGAAGATCAGCAGCGCCACGCCGGTGACGATCTCGGGCACCATCAGCGGCTGGTTGATTGCAGCATATTTGAAGGTGAGTCCGGGATAGGGGGCGGTGCGCGTGGTGGCGAGTGCCGCCATCGTGGCGAAGATGGTCGACAGCACCGCCGCGATGGCACCGATCTGGAACGAGCGCAGCGTTGCGTCGATGACCTGCGTGTTCTGGTACGCCGACTGGAACCATCGCAGCGAAAAGCCACCCCATTCGGATGTCGAGCTCGCCGCGTTGAAGGCGTAGAGGACCAGCACGATGATCGGCAAATAGAGCACGACGAAACAGGTCGCCGCGATCGTCGTGAAGCCCGGCTGGTGCTTGATGGAGAAGTTGCTAGCCATGACGCACCCCTGACTTGCCGGCGTTGCGCACATAGGCAAGCAACGCCAGCATGACGATGACCATCACCGTGATCGACAGCGCCGAGCCAAGCGGCCAGTTGCGGCCTTGTCCGAACTGCAATTCGATCAGGTTGGACAGCATCATGTTCTTGCCGCCGCCCAGCACGACCGGCGTCACATAGGCGCCGAGTGCCGGAATGAAGACCAGGATCGAGCCGGCAATGACGCCGGGTTTGACGAGCGGGAAAATGATCTTCCGCAGCACCTTGAAGCGCGTCGCGTAGAGATCATAGCCGGCCTCGACCAGGCGGAAATCGAGCTTCTCCATGCTGGCGTAGATCGGCAGCACCATCAGCGGCAGGTAGACATAGGCCATGCCGATCAGGATCGCGGTGTCGGTATAGAGGATCTGGATCGGCGCCGAGATGATGCCGAGCTTGAGCAGGATCGTGTTGATGATGCCTTCGTTGCGGATGATCTGCAGCACCGCGAAGGTGCGGATCAGGAGGTTGGTCCAGAACGGGATGGTGATCAGGAACAGCCAGAGGTCCCTGGTCTTCTCGCTGCGCGTCGCCATGAAATAGGCGGTCGGGAAACCGAGCGCCAAAGTGGCCAGCGTCGTCACAACCGCAAGCTTGATCGAGCGCCAGAAGATGGTGACATGCGCCGCCGCGAGCGAAAGCGTGTCGTCGAAAATGTCACGTTCCATGAACACCGATATCCAGGCGTCGGGCGAAAACTGCCATTTCACGTCGCCATAGGCGCCGGGCGTCAGGAACGAGTAGACGAGCACGATCAGCAGCGGGCCGGTCGCGGCCAGCAGGATGACCAGCAGCGCCGGCGCTGACAAAAGCCAGCGGTCACGGACATCACGCCGTTCCGCTGCCTTGGCGACTTCTTCCGCGGCGGCCATCAGTCCCTCAGCACTTGCGCGGCCTCGTTGCCGATCAGGATGCCGACCTTGTCGCCGCGCTCGAAACCGCAGCCTGCGCTGCGCGTGTTCTGCTGGCGCACGGTGAAGGCCTCGCCGCCGTCGAGCTGGACGTGGATATGCGTGTCGGTGCCGAAATAGACGATGTTTTCGACCGTGCCCGACAGGTCTCCCTTGTCCTTGGTCAGCTTGGCATGCTCGGGCCGCACCACCACGGTGGCGTTGTCCTTCGGCTGGAACCCTTCGGCGACGGTCGCCTCGATGGTCGTGCCGGATTTGAGCGTCGCGCGGGCCTTGCCGTTGCCGGTGCCCGATATGGCGGCGGTGAGGAAGTTGGTCTCGCCGATGAAGTCGGCGACGAAGCGTTCCGCCGGCTTGTCGTAGATATCCCAGGGCGAGCCGACCTGGAGGATCTTGCCCGACGACATCACCGCGATGCGGTCCGACATGGTCAACGCTTCTTCCTGGTCGTGGGTGACGAAGATGAAGGTGATGCCGGTCTCGTGCTGCAGCCGCTTCAACTCGATCTGCATCTCCTTGCGCAGCTTGTAGTCGAGTGCCGAGAGCGGTTCGTCGAGCAACAGCACTTTCGGCTGTGGCGCCAGCGCCCTGGCCAGCGCCACGCGCTGCTGCTGGCCACCGGAAATCTGGGCCGTGCGGCGACCGGCAAGCGTCTCCATCTTGACCAGTTTGAGCATTTCGGCGACGCGCGCCTTGATCTCGCCCTTGGGCTTGCCGAGCATCTCCAGGCCGAAGCCGATATTGTCGGCAACCGTCATGTGCGGGAACAGCGCGTAGGACTGGAAGACGGTGTTGACCGGCCGCTTGAAGGGCGGCAGCGGCGCGATGTCCTGGCCGTAGAGCAGGATTTCTCCGGCGGTTGGAAAGTCGAAGCCGGCGATCAGCCGCAAAAGGGTGGTCTTGCCGCAGCCGGACGGTCCCAGCAGCGTGAAGAACTCGTTCTCGCGAATGGATACCGACACCTTGTCGAGGGCAGCGACCTGCCCCTCACCCGATCCGAAAATTTTACTGACGTTTACTACTTCAATCGCATTTCGATCCGGTTTGTCCGGCACGATTACGCCTCACTGTTGACCCCGCTCTTGCTGGCGGAGCTGTTCCCCTGTTCGATGTGACCACACGCCCGGTAGGTTGGCAAGCCCGGCATTGAATCACAGTTCAGTCCGTCTTTAGCCAGCAAGCCTCATGCCATTGTCAGGCCTGATAGGTGATCTTGCCGCCGCAAATCGTCGTCACCGGGCGCAGCTTGTGCAGATCGGCCGGCGCCGTCTTCTCGATATCCGCCGACAGAACCACCAGGTCGGCCATATAGCCTGATTTCAGCGTGCCTTTGCGGTGTTCGGCGAATTCGGCATAGGCGCCCTCGACCGTGTAGGCGGCGATCGATTCCTGCAGCGAGAAACTCTGGTCCGGGTCGCTGTCTGCCCATGGTTTGCGCATCACTGCCGCCTGAATGCCCAGGATCGGGTCGATCGGCGACACCGGCCAATCCGAGGCGAAGACGACGTGCGCGCCGGCATTCTTCAGGGTCCGCCAGGCATAGCTCAGCGGCCAGCGGGCCGGGCCGATGCGCGACACGGTCGGTTCGAGCGGGAAATCCATGGCGCCGGGCGGATGCGGCGGCTGCATCGAGGCGATGGCGCCGAGTTCGGCGAAGCGCAGCACGTCCGATGCGGTGGTGACCTCGATGTGCTCGACGCGGTGACGGCTGTCGCGCTTGCCATTGGCCTTTTGCGCCGCCTCGTAGCCGTCGAGCACCGCACGCACCGCGCCATCACCGATCGAGTGCACCGCGATCTGCAGTCCACGCTTGTCGGCGGCGACGGCGAGATCGATGAACTGCTGCGGTGTGAACAGCGGCTCGCCCACCCAGTCCGGACGGTCGGCATAGGGCTCGATCATCACAGCCGTCCAGGAATCGAGCACGCCGTCATAGAACACCTTGACCATGCCCGATGACAGCCACTCGCTGTTGTAGCGCTCGGCCATGACGGATGCCTTGTCGAGCATGTCGAGCGTCATGAAATTCTTGTAGTGGAAGGGTATCTGCACACGGCAGGGCAAGCCTTCCTCGGCGTCGATCTCGGCCAGCAGTTCGAGCTGGTAGAGATTGCCATCCATGTTCTGGATGGAGGTGATACCGTGACGCGCGCACCAGGCGAGGCCGCGCCGCATGATGTCGCGGTCGGCGGCGCGTTCGGCGGCGGACGGCATCGGATCCGGCTCGCCGCCGGTCGCCAGCCCCAGCCGCACCCGGCCCTCGCCGGCAAGATCGAGCACCGGGCCGAAGGCCTCGCCCTCGCGCAATTCGCCGGCTGCCAGGCCATCCTCGCCCATGACGATTTCATTGCCTGGACCAAGCGCGCGGCCATGCAGGATGCCGGCCATCTCCAGCGCCTTGGTGTTGGCCCACATCGTGTGGTGATCGGGCGCGGCCATGCAGAACGGGCGATCGGGCAGGATCTGATCGAGATGGTGGCGCGTCACCCGCTCGTCGCCGAGCACGGTGTAGTCGACGCCCTGCCCGACCAGCATTTTCGCGTCGGGCTTGGTCGACGCATAGTCGCCGATCGCCTTTTTCAGCGCCTCGAAGCCATGGACCCCGCCAAGCTGAAGATGCGTGAGCTCGGCCCCTCCCGAGAACAGATGCATATGGGCTTCGATGAAACCGGGCAGGACCGAACCGCCCTTGGCGTCGATCACCTGTGTGCCTGTTCCCTTGAGTTCTTCGATGGCGGCGCGGCTGCCAACGGCGATGATGGCGCCGTCCTTGACGGCTACGGCCTCGGCTGCGGGATTGCCACCGTCCATGGTCAGCACACGACCATTGATGACGACCAGATCCGCATTGTGACCCGCACCCGTAACAGACATCGCGACTCCGCGCTTTTGATGACCGACTGAGACCGACAGCCCTGCGCTCAACGACCTGCCAACTCCACCGGAGCGGCGCCACGGAACAAAAAACGATGCCAGTCCGCTGCCTTCGAAATTCCCCTTGTTATCCCTAGGGACAGCGTGGATAAAGAATGCGACTGATTATTCGCGTTTGTCAACATGCGGAATTTAGAATGTATTGTGGACAGCACCCTGCGCCTGGCTTCAGACCAAGCGGGGAACGAGGGCATAGAGCAGTGAAGCGTAGTCTCGACCGCAAAATCAGGATAGCGCTCGAGCCGCGCAAGCAGCCTCGGCAGCAACGATCGAGCAAGGTGGTCGACCGCATTCTCGACGCGGCGCTGATCCTGACGCGGGAGCAAGGAACCAGGACGCCGACGACGCTCGCCATCGCGCAGCGCGCGGGCCTGTCGGTCGGTTCGGTCTATCAATACTTTCCCAACAAGGAAGCCATTCTTCTCGACCTCGCTCGGCGCTGGCTGTCCTCCTTTCCCGACGTGATCGAGAAGCGCATCAAGGCACCCCGGCCCGCCAACCGCGACGAATTCCGGCGCGAAGTGCGCAAGCTCTTCATCGACACGTCCAGTATCTATCTCGAAAACGCCACTCTGATGCCGGTGATCGAGGCCATTTCAGGCAACGCCGATCTCAGGCCCATCCAGGACGAATATGACGAGCAGATCATCGCGCTTTACGCCGCCTGGCTGCGGCATGTGAATCCTGCTCTCGAAGACAAGATCGCCAAACGGCTCGGGCTTGTGATGATGGAGGTCGGGCACGCCTGCCGGCTGGTCGGACTGAAGAGAGATCGCAGGACATACAACCTCATCGAGGACGATGTCGAAGCCATGTGGCTGGCTCTGGTGAGCCCCTATCTCAACCTTGACTGATTGCGCATTTCGAGAGGAATTTCATGAAGACTGTCTATTCGCCGCTTCATGCTGGCCATGCCGGCCAGATGGAACTGGTCACCTCGGCCATCGTGCCGGGTTTTGAAAAACCCTCGCGGGCCGAATTCATCAAGGCGAGGGTCGAAAGCGAGAAGCTCGGTCCGATCGTCCTGCCGCTCGAGCACGATCTTGCCGCCGCCAAGCGCATCCACAAATCGGACTATATCGACTTCCTGCCGACGGTCTGGCCGCAATGGGTGGCTTCCGGTCATGAGGGCACGGCCATGCCCTTCACCTGGCCGACACGCGGCCTGCGCGGCGACGTGCCGCCAAAGCGTGTCGATGCGCTGCTCGGCTACTATTCCTTCGATGCCGGCGCCACCTTCGTCGAAGGCACCTGGGCCGCGATCAAATCGTCCTATGACGTGGCGCTGACCGCGGCCGGCCTGGTCAAGGGCGGCGAGAGGTCGGCCTTCGCGCTCTGCCGTCCGCCAGGCCACCATGCCGGCGCCGGCTTCATGGGCGGCTATTGCTACATCAACAACGCCGCCGTCGCCGCGCAGTGGTTCCTCGACCAGGGCGCCAAACGCATCTCCATCCTCGATGTCGACTACCACCATGGCAACGGCACGCAGGAAATCTTCTATGACCGCGCCGACGTGCAGGTCCTCAACCTGCATGGCGATCCGATGGTCGAGTATCCCTTCTTCCTCGGCCATGCCGATGAACGCGGCGCCGGCGCCGGCGAAGGCTTCAACGTCAACTACCCCATGCCGTTCGGCACCGGCTGGGACGCCTGGAACGCCTCGCTTGAGGATGCCTGCGCCAGGCTCACCGCCTACGCGCCCGACATCGTCATCGTCTCGCTCGGCGTCGACACTTTCGAGAAGGATCCGATCAGCCAGTTCAAGCTGACAAGCCCCGACTATCCCAAGATCGGTCGCCGCATCGCCAGGCTCGGCCTGCCGACCCTGTTCGTCATGGAAGGCGGCTATGCCGTCGAGGAGATCGGCATCAACGCCGTCGGCGTGCTGACCGGTTTCGAGGACCGCTAAGCCCGCCCACAAACCCGGAGCGGACAACGCAGGTAGGAAGAAAAAGGGCGGCATATCAGCCTTTTTTGCAAGCTACGTTGCGGCGCCGGCGCTCGGCGCGGCCATCGGTGCGGCTGCCTTGCGTGAGCGGCCCAGATAATAGACGGCCGCCGCCGCGATGGCGCCGGCTGCCAGTATGCCTGCCGCCAGAACCGGCCGATACCAGAACCACGCAATCGCGATCGTCGTCGTGCCGGCCAGGATCGCCAGGAAGAAGGCGATGATGCCGGTTCCCATCCGCGCCATGCTGCCGAGGAACGGGATGACGTCGAGGATCACGCCGATCGGGCCGAGGAACAGGGCAAAGCCGATGGTCAGCAGCAGAAGGCCGGCGGCGCGCAGCAGCCAGGTGATCAGCGTGTTGGCGCTCACCGCCTCGGCGAACATCTTGTCGGCCGGCACATTGCCGGTATCGACCATCAGCAGCGTGTCGCCCGCTTGCGTCTGGTACGGTTCCAAGCGGCTGCCGGCCTGCCGCGCCACAATGCTGACCACGCCGAGCGGCGCAAGTTCGTAGCCGATGCGGTAATCGCCCAATGCGGGCGTCGTGTTGTCGCTGCCGAGATAGATCTTGCCATCGACGATGCTGAGCGGCTTCGTGCCGGTATAGGCGGCCTTTATCGCGCCCGACTGATTGGCCGACAGTGAATACGCCTTGTCGCCGTCGATGCGATCCAGCACCGGCGTGTCAAGATCGAAGGCGACGAGCTTGCCTTCAGGGATCTGGAAGGCGCGGCTGTGGATCGCCATCGGTGGATTCTGATGGCCGTCCGGCTTCCTGAAGTCCGACGAATCGATCTGGCCGTCGTCCCACACTTTCGAATAGCTGTAGGTGGTCTCTGTCTCCTCGCCGCCGCCAAGCTTCTTGGTGGTTTCGGATCTGGACTCTTCCTTCCACTGGTACATCTCGACGCTGCGCGACAGCCGCAGTCCTTGCGCGGCGATGCCGAAATCCGGATCCGACAGGCCGCTATCGGCCGTCACCGGCCCGCTGACATGCACCAGCCTGCCGTCATTGCCGGCGTCGACGCTGTCGGCGTTGATCGACGCCACGGCGCCGGCGCCTTCGGCCAGTGAGCGCGCCGTCTGCACCGCGCGGCCCTCGTTCCAGAACAGCCCGATCACCATCAGCACGATCAAGAGCAGGCCGAAGATGACCCCGCCGACCGCGCGCTTGATCCGCCCGAACCACGAGACGGAAGTAACTTCCCGAAATGAATCGCTCATCGTTTCCCCCGAAACAAAAAATGCCAGGAGCCCGCATGGCACTGCCGCGAACGACCGCGGCCGTAATGCAGCTACGAACTCCCTTGCCGAAGGTGCCCACCCCTTCGACACTTGCGAATCTATCGCATCGGGCCGAGCGCGGATATGGCCCGCTTGCGCAGTCCCGGCATTTTCGCACGCTCGAAGGCGGCGAAAATCGACCTCTGAGTCGCACGCGAGTCCGTCGGATTCGATTTTGTCAAATCGCGTTTGATGTCGGATTCATCTGCGGGTAGATTAGACCCGAATCAGCCGGTCCTCGGGGGGCGCGGCGACCACCCAAAGTCTCACGTTCCGGAATTTTCCGGCGCCAGACGCGGATGTTTTCGCGTTCCCTGATGGATTCCGTCTGGTTGGGCGCGACCCCGCGCCTCGTGTGTGTCTCGTAAAAGTAACGCGTTTTCGGGTTCGGCGGCTGGCCTCCAGCATCCGGACGGCAGAAACGATTCCGGCCAAAAGCAGCAAATGAGCAGTTCCGCCGCGCTTCTTCAATCCGACACATTGGGCTCGCGCCTGACGTCGCGCGGCGATCTGACCAGCTTCTTCATGGAGCTGACCGCCGAGATCGGCGCCGACAGCTACATGCTGGTCGCCATCGTCCACGACCAGGACCGCAATGACGCGCGCATTGTCTCCTCGAACTGGATCTTCGACGCCATCGAGCTGATCGGCAAGCGGCTGATCGCCAGCCTTGCCCAAGGGGCCCTCACGGTCGCGCCCGGCATCCGGCCTAGACCACTGGTGGCCGCGCAGGCGCCCGATGCCGACGGGCTGGTCTCCGGCGAAGAGGCCCGCCTGCTCGACGTGCTCGGCCATGCCGAGATCTATTCGCTGCGGCTGAATGTCGGCCGCCAGCGTCTGTTCGCCCTGTTCTCGGCGGCGACAGCAGGCCATATCGACCAGCCGGCGCTGATGAAGGCGCAGTTGAAATGCTGCTACGCTCTCTCGCATATCCCGCAGCTGATCGCCGCCGCCGCCATGCAGGATCCGCTGTCCGATCGCGAGCGCGAATGCCTGTTCTGGGTCTCGGAAGGCAAGACCACCGATGAGGTGGCGGTCATCCTTGGCGTCTCCTCCAACACCGTCAACAGCTACATCACCCACGCCATCCAGAAATTCGCGGCCAGCAACCGCGCGATGGCCATCGCCACGGCGATCAGGAGTGGCATCATTTGAAACACGCCGACATCAAGGACGCCGCGGAGGCCCTTTTCAACGAGCAGCGCAGCCCCTTCGGTGCCTTCTCGCTCAGCTCCGAGACACATCACGCCGTCACCATTCCCGATGCTGTGCGCCGCTGTCGCTGGGTATCGGTCGACATCAACGCCTCGGCCTTCGGCCTGTACTTCGTCAGCCCGTCGCCGGAACGGGCGCGGCTGGTGCCGTGCTTCGATTCCGACTATCCCGGCCTGGCCGTGGCGACGAAGTTCATCTCGGGCGCCAATGGCGAGGAGATCGTGCGCCACACCCACAACTCGACGGAGCCACGCTGGTGGACGGATGACGGCGTCGCGGCCATGGCCGAAATGTTCGGCAACCTTGCCTGGACCGCGCAGATATCCCCCCTGGCGCCCGGCACCAGCGGCATTGCCTTTCCCGTCCACGCCGATCGCGGTCAGTGCGGCCTTGTCGTCTTCCTGGGATCGGAGATCGCGCTGCCGCAGGATATGCTCTACGAAATCCACGCCCGCTGCTTTTCCCTGTTCGCCGCTGTCGCGCGCATCCGTCCGAGCGATGCCGGCAGGATGCGAGCCATCTCCAAGCGCGAACTCGAATGCCTGAAGCTGACCGCCAACGGCAACACCAGCGAGGAGATCGCGCGGCTCCTGAAGCTGTCGGTGCATACCGCCAACCAGTACCTGACCCAGTCGACGCAGAAGCTCAACGCCGTCAACCGCAACCAGGCGGTCGCCAAGGCGCTGCGGTTGGGCCTGATCGAGTAACCAAACGATGAGCCGCTTAGGTTTGTTGAGATTCAGGTCAGGCCGAGTCGAAAATGGTTGATACCGAGAACCGGAGCGGAGCGTACTTTTCGTACGTGAGCACCGGAAGCGCAGGTGTCAGCCATTTGCAGGCCGGCCTCACCTGAATATCAACGGACCTCAGAACGCCATAGGCTCGACCTTGCGGATCCGGGCCTGTTCGATCACCGCCTCCAGCAGCGCCGTATTGTGCTCGGGGTCCTCGCCGGGCTTTTCGAACGACACATAATTGACCACGACCGAATTGCCGGCCTCGCTCAGCGTCAGCTGGAAATAGACGGTCACACCGGGTGGCCTGAGCTCCAGGTCGAGCACGATGCGCGGACTGCCGCTCCAGTCGACATGCGCCTCGCCGCCATGACCGAGTTTGAGCGTGCCCGGCATGAAGAACAGCTCCACCGCTGAATCGACCAGATCCGAAAGGCAGGCGAAATGCTCCAGCCGGATGAAGGCGATGTAGTCGGCGACATCGATCAATCTCAGTTCGCCGACCACCTGCTCGATGGCGCTGGCGACGATGATCTCGCGGGATTTTGCGTGTGGTTGGCGGTTCATGAAATCTGTCTGCGCTCAGCCTTTTTCGAGTACACGATCCGCACCAGTTCGGCGACGGCCTGGTAGAATTGCGACGGGATCACATTATCGACCGAAACTTGCTTGTACATGGAGCGGGCGAGCGTCACGTCCTCGAAGATCGGAATGTTGTGCTCCTTCGCGATCTCGCGGATTTTCAACGCCACCAGATCCTGCCCCTTGGCCACCACGAGCGGCGCCGAATCCTCGTCGCGCACATATTTCAACGCGATCGAGAAGTGGGTCGGGTTGGCGATGATCAGCGTCGCGCGCGGCACCGCCGTCATCATCCGCTTGCGCGCGCGGTCGCGTGCCAGCGAGCGCAGCCGCGACTTGACGATCGGGTCGCCTTCGGACTGCTTGAACTCGTCCTTCACCTCCTGCTTGGTCATGCGCAGGTCCTGCTTCCAATGGAAGCGAGACCAGACGATGTCGATCGCCGCGATCAGCCCCATGACGAAGACGATCGCCACCAATATGTCGACCGCGATGCCGCGGATGACGAGGCCGAAAGCAACCGGATTGGTGATCATGCCGGCAAGCAGCTTGCGATGATCCTCCGACAGCGTGAAGGTGAGCACGGCAATGGCGAAGCCGACCTTTGCCAGGGATTTCAGGAACTCGACCCAGCCCTGGGCACCGAACATCCGGTTCCAGCCCTTGGTGATCGAAATGCGCGACAGCTGCGGCCTGATCCGCTCGCCGACGAATTGCGGCATGTTCTGGAGCACCGAGGCGCCGATGCCGGCGACGGTTAAAAGCACCAGCAGGCTGACGACCGCGCGGCCAACTTCCAGCATGACGATCTTGTAGAGATCGATGACATCGGTCTCGGTGTTCATCGGCCAGGCCTCGGGCTTCTCGAGGAACATCGACAGGAACATGCCGAGGTTGATGACGGCGTCCTTGGCATAGAAGACGGTGAACACCAGTATGGCGACGAAGGAGGCGAGGATCGCGGTTTCCCTGGAATGGGGCAGCTTGCCCTGTTCGATGGTGTCGCGGACTTTCTTTTCCGTCGCCTCTTCGGTTTTTGAGTCCTTGTCGGCAGCGTCGGACATGCCTTAGGCGGCGTTCTGCGTCGCGGGAAGTTCGAATGCGCCCTCGCGCGACAGCCGGATCGTCGTCGTCACGATGGTCTTGCGCGCCGCCAGTATGTCGGCGGCCGGAACCCCCTCCGACCCCTGTCCAAGTTCGGCTTCGATCATGCGCCGCGACCGCGCGCCGATTGCCGAGAGCACCGCTTCGGCGAGTGCCGCCGATGTGCCGCGCAGCGCCAGCGTGACAAGCTCGGTCGACAGTCCGTCGAACAGAAGGACGCGCGCCTTCTGGGTGAGCAGCGGCAGGTCGTCGAAGGCAAAAAGCCTAGCCCGCACACCGTCGAGGTCGGGCGTGCCGGCGGCTTCCAGGTCCTGCATGACCTCCTCGAGCAGCGGCTTGTCCAGCTCGTTGAGCACGCTGGCGACGCGCGCCTGCCCGGCCGAAGTGTCCTTGGTCGAGGTTTCCGAAAGCACGCTGGTGCGCAACCGGTTCTCGACGATCCTGGTGGCCGCGGCCGGAACATTGGCCATCGTCACCATGCGCTTGATGATTTCGCCACGCATCTCCTTCGTCAGCGTCAAAAGCACGCTCGCCGCCGCCTGCGGCGCAAGCTTCGACAGCACCATGGCCGCCGTCTGCGGATGTTCGCCGGCCAGGAAGGTGCCCAGACGCGAAGGTTCGAGTTTTTCGAGGTCGGGCCAGATCGGTGGCGGCCCTTCCGGCGCCGCCTCCGGCTTCTTGTTGCCCATGATGGCGTTCATTTCTTCAGGCGACAGCGATTCGTTGAGGATGGTATCCATCCTGTCGGCGGAATCGAGCAGGCCGGCACCCTCGGTGAACTCGGCCTCGAACTCGGCGACGATGCGCTCGAGATCGCTCTGCGGAATGGTCCTGAGCAGCCGGGCGCCGTCGATCAGCGCCTTCAGCTCTTCCTGCTTGAAGAATTTCAACAGGCGGCTGGCGGACGGCTTGCCCATCGCCACCAATATGGCGGCCGCCTTCTGCGCGCGCGTCAGGGTCGTCAGCGGCGTCATGCTGCCTCTCGCCTCCGCTGCAACCGGCAAGCCCCACCAGCCATGTCTAGGCGCCCTTCGTGCCGGCGATGATTTCGGTCAGCCTGATGCCGAAGCGCGAGGGATCGCTTTCGAGCACCGTGATCTCGCCGCGGGCGATCTTGCGGCCATTGACCACGACGTCGACCGGCTCGCCAATGCGGCGGTTGAGTGCAACCGTGGAGCCCTTCTGCAGCGCCATCAGGTCGGCCACCGCCATCTCGGTGCTTCCCAGGATGATCTGGACATCGACGGGGATGTTCATGATGACGTTCGAATTGGCGCCCGCGGCGGCCCTGAAAGCCGCATCTGGGCGTTGCTCCTCTTCATGCAGGACCCCACGCAATTCTTCGATGGCGCGGTCGAGCTGCTCGTCCGGCTGGTCGAGTTCTGCTTCCACTTTGGTCTTGGCCATGAATCGTCTCCAAAAGCTCAGGCGCGCCCGGCACCAGCCGGCATGAGCCCATCGATGAAATCCTGCCCGGCATCGAAGGGATGCTTGATTCGGACGGTGTAATTCTGCCCCAGTTTGCCGAACTCGCATACGAACAGCGTCTGGCCGCGCGCGCTGAGGCGAGCCCGTGACTGCGCCGTTTCGTCGAAGTCGATGACCTGGCCCACTTGGAGATTGGCAAGGTCGCCAAGCGTCAGCCGCGTCAGCGGCATGGTGGCTTCGAGCGCCACCGTCGAGCGCATCACCTCTTCCGAAAAGCGTGCGCGCCAACTGGTGCCATGATCGTCCTCGCCGATGCCGGTGGTGCCGTCGCGGCCGGCAAGGACGACACGCTGCGGCATCGTCACCGTGATGGAGCCGCTGTCGACCGGCGTCGAGATGCCAAGGACGATGCGGATGGCGGCACCGTCGCGCAGCACATGCCGTTTCGCCTCGGTACCCGACATCGCCCGCGGCACGGGCAGCCGTAGGTCGAGCGAGCGCCGCCCGGATCCGTTCAGCGCCTGCGCCACCTCCTGGAACACCATGGTCGAGACATCGGCCTCGATCGGCGACAGGTCGCGCTCGATCGGCGACGCCGGCATATCCGGATCGCCGCCAAACAGCGTCGAGACCATGATCGCGATCGCAGCAGTGTCGATGACGAGCGTCATCGCATCCGAGGATGCAGGCGAACCAACAACTGTCATGGCGAAATTGTCGCCGGCGCGCGAACGCGCCTCGGGGACGCGGCTGACCTCGACGGACTTGAGGTCGACGATGACGGGAACGCCGAGTTCGCCCGAAAGGCCCTTCTGCAGCAGCGGCACGGCGCGTTCGGCCATGGCGCGGCCGGCATCGATGACCTGATCGGCCTCGCCGCTGTCGCCGACCAGGCGCTCGATGATCAGCGAGCGCGCTTGCGCGGGGCTGCCTGGGCTGGTCATGACCGTGTCGGCACCGATCTGTCGTGCATCGCTCAAGCGGCCTTCTTCTCGGCGCTGCCGGTGTTCATCGTGCTCTGCTCGACGGCGTCGATGGTCGGCCGCTCATAGGACGAGATGGTCTTGCGGCCGAATTCGATCGCCACCTGCGGCAGCGCGCCGTTCATGTAGGCGAGCAGCGTCTGCTTGACGATGATGTAGAGGCGGTTCTTCTTCTCGCGCACCGTCTTGATCTTGGTGGCGACAGGCCCGACCACGGCGTAGGACAGGAAGATGCCGAGGAAGGTGCCGACAAGCGCCGCGCCGATCAGGCCGCCGAGGATTTCCGGCGACTGGTCGAGTGCGCCCATCGCCTTGACCACGCCAAGCACGGCGGCGACGATGCCCAGCGCCGGCAGGCCGTCGCCGACCGCGACCATCGCGTGATAGGCCTTCATCTTGTCGGACTTGATGGTCTGGATCTCCTCGTCCATCAGCGCCTCGATCTCGTGCGAGCGGGCATTGCCGATGATGATGATGCGGCAGTAGTCGCAGATGAAATTCATCAGATCGTGATTCTTGAGCACCGTCGGAAAGGCCTGGAAGATGGCTGATTCTTCCGGATTGTCGATATGCGCCTCGACCTCGCTGCGCGACTTCGAGCGCAATTCGCGCATCAGGCTGTGCAGCACGCCGAGCGTTTCCAGGTAATCCTGTTCCTTCGGCACCGCCTGCTTGAAGGCCTCGATAATGCCCCTGCCGGTATCCTTGACCGTCTTCATCGGGTTGGCGACCAGGAAAGTGCCCAGTGCTGCGCCACAGATGACCACGGCTTCCCATGGCTGGACCAGCACGTGCAGATGCCCGCCCATGGCCATGAAGCCGCCAAGGACGCAGCCGAGCGTCACCACAAGTCCAATCAGAATGCCCACGACAGGTCCTTCCGCATTTCACGACAGATCCAAGGGATAGTCCCCGTGCCTTGTGTGAGGCTTGAATCCGGGCCGCCACGGAACCGAATGTTGGGCGATTCAGTTTCGCGCAAGGAAGTGAGGTTACTGTCGCGACACTAAGCTTCGGCCGGAGGCATGACGTTGCTCAATACCTTTACCAGCTACCAGTTGATCACCAGGGACATCAACAAGTCGATCGACCGCATCGAGCAGCAGCCGACTGTCGATCGCGATACCAAATATTACCTGGCCAACATAACCAAGGTGAAATCGATCGACGATTTCGTCAAAAATGACCGGCTGTTCAAATATGCCATGAAGGCCTACGGGCTGGAGGACATGGACTACGCCAAGGCCTTCATGGTCAAGGCGCTCAAGGAAGGCGTCACCGACCCTAACAGTTTCGCCAACAAGTTGACCGACAAGCGCTACGCCCAGTTCGTCAGCGCCTTCAACTTCGCCGCCAATGGCGCCAACGCCACCATCTACAACAAGGCGCAGCAGCTGGTGACGAAGAATTACGCCACGCAGGCGACGATCGCCGGCCTTGATCCGAATTCGGACTATGTGAAGGGCGAGACGACCTACTACCTCGCCAACATCACCAAGGTGAAATCGGTCGACGACCTGATGTCGAACAGCCGGCTCTACACCTACGCGCTGGCCGCGTTCGGTCTCGATTCGGCGACGGAGAATAAGGACCTCATCAAACAGGTTCTGCAGGGTGGCGTGCGCGACCCCAACAGCGTCGCCAACAAGCAGACGAACCCGGCCTACGCGGCATTGGCCTCGGCCTTCAACTTCGAGCAGTACGGCGAAGCCGCAACCACCATCAATCCGGCGCAGCAGCCGACTGTCGACAAGTATATGCGCCAGACGCTGGAGGAGGATGCCGGCAAGACCAATGAGGGCGTGCGGCTGGCGCTTTACTTCCAGCGCAAGGCGCCCGACATCACCAGCTGGTACGACGTGCTGGCCGATACGGCCCTTGCCAGTGTCGTGCGCACCGCGCTCGGGCTCCCCGATTCCTTCGCCACCGCCGACATCGACAAGCAGGCGCAGCTCTTCGAACAGAAGCTCGACATCTCGGATTTCACCGACCCCGTGAAACTCGGCAAGTTCCTGACCCGCTTCACCAGCATGTACGAGATCAACAATCCGACCTCGACGGCCGTGACGTCAGTCAGCGTGCTCTTTGCCCAGCCGGTCACGGCGGGCATCTCCACCGACCTGATGATGGCCATGCAGAAGTTGAAGTTCTGATCATGCAGGACAGTCTCTACGTCGCCCTATCCGCGCAGATGGCGCTCGAACGCCGGCTCGACACCATCGCCGACAATGTCGCCAACGCCAACACCGTCGGCTTTCGCGCCACCGGCGTGAAATTCGAGGACATGGTGTCGGGCACCGGGCAGAAATCGGTGTCCTTCGCCTCGTCGGGCAAGACCTATCTTTCGGGCGCCCACGGTTCCCTGACCGAGACCGGCAATCCGTTCGATTTCGCCATCCAGGGTGACGCCTGGTTCGCCATCGACACACCGGCCGGCACCGTCATGACGCGCGACGGCCGCTTCTCGATGAACGAGAATGGCGAACTCATGTCGATCGAAGGCCATCCGGTGCTCGACGCCGGCGGCGCGCCGATCCAGCTCGACCCCCGCAACGGTCCGCCCAAGGCCGGCGCCGACGGCTCGCTGCGCCAGAACGACCAGCTTGTCGGCTCGATCGGCCTTTACAATTTCGACCCGGGCGAGAATTTCGTGCGCTACGGCAATTCCGGCATCGTGCCGGCGCGCACCCCCGAGCCGGTCACCGACCGCTCCGATGTCGGTATCGCGCAGGGTTTCGTCGAAGAATCCAACGTCAATCCGGTGCTGGAGATGACCCGCCTGATCATGGTCCAGCGCGCCTTCGAGAACACCGCCGCGCTGATGCGTCAAACGGATTCTTCCACCGACGAGGCGATCAAGACGCTCGGCTCGAAGTCGTAGCATGTCGCTCGACCGGTCCTCCATCCGTGCACCCGAAAGGCAGCTCCCACCGGCGCCCGAAGATCGGCTCGCCGCACTGGAACGGGTAATTCGGCGTTTCAGCAACACCGACGGGCTGGTCAAGCGTGGCGGTCTCGTCACCGAAGTCACGTCCACGCACTACAAGGTGCGCGGCCTTTCCGATTTCGCCAGGCTGGGCGACATCGTCGAGCAGCGCGGCCAGTCCGGCGCGCGCCGCGGCGAGATCGTCAAGATCAGCCGCGACGAAGTCGTCGTCGCCCCCTTCGAACGCAGCGCCGATGCCGGTATCGGCGATGCGGTGTTCCGCAGGGGTCCACTCGCGGTGGCGCCGCATGATTCATGGCGCGGCCGCACCATCGACGCGCTCACCCGGGCGATCGATGGCGGTGCGCCGCTGATCAGGGGCGAAGACCTGTCGGGCGGCGCCACGACGCCAGGCGCCATGGCGCGGCAGCGCGTCGGTACCGCCTTCATGACCGGCGTCAAGGTCATCGACATCTTCACGCCGCTGTGCTTCGGTCAGCGCATGGGCGTCTTTGCGGGTTCGGGCGTCGGCAAGTCGACGCTGCTCGCCATGCTCGCCGGCGCCGACGCGTTCGACACCGTCGTCGTTGCGCTGATCGGCGAACGCGGCCGCGAGGTCCGCGAATTCCTCGAGGACACAATCGGCGACAGCATGGCCAAGACCGTGGCCGTCGTCGCCACCAGCGACGAGAGCGCCATGATGCGCCGGCGCGCGCCCGACACCGCCATGCGGGTCGCCGAGCACTTTCGCGACCAGGGCCACCGCGTGCTGTTGGTGCTGGATTCGATCACCCGCTTCGCCCATGCCTTGCGTGAGGTGGCGACGGGAACCGGCGAGCCGCCGGTCGCCCGCGGTTATCCCGCCTCGGTATTCACCGAACTTCCCAAATTGCTCGAGCGCGCCGGACCGGGGGCCGAAGGCAAGGGGTCGATTACCGCCATCATTTCCGTGCTGGTCGACGGCGACGACCACAATGATCCGGTCGCCGATTCCGTGCGCGGCATCCTCGACGGCCATGTCGTGCTCGACCGCGCGATCGCCGAACAGGGTCGCTATCCGCCGGTCAATCCCCTGTCATCCATATCGCGCCTGGCCGGCAAGGCCTGGAGCGTCGAACAGCGCGCTTTGGTGACGCGGCTGAAGTCGATGATCGCCCGCTTCGAGGACACGCGCGACATCCGCCTGCTCGGCGCCTATCAGGGTGGCGCCGACGCCGAGCTCGACATCGCCGTGCGCCAGGTGCCGCTAATCTACGAGGCGCTGACGCAATCGCCCAGGGACCGCCCGTCAGCCGATCCGTTCTCCGATCTCGCCCGCCATCTCAAGGGAAAGCTGAATGCCGAATCAGGAGACTGAACGCCAATACACCGAGCGCATCCTGAATGAGATGATCGCCGCGGCGAACGCCGCCGAGGAGGCTCGAGCCGAGGAGGAGAGGAGGGCCAAGGCAAAGGCCGCCAGCGCCATCGCAGCCAAGACCGCGGCTGTTCTGGCCAGAGCCGTCAAGCCGGTCCTGCCCCGATCCGAACCTGTCGCTCGGGCTGCCGCGCCCGTGGTTCCCCGCGTCGAGGCCGCCGAGATCACGCAGGCAAGCCGCGAATCGCTGATCGATGGCCTGTTTCCCGTCACCGAATGGCCGCAACCGCCAAAGGCGCAATTTCCAAAATTGAGCAAGAAGGCGGACCGGCGCAGCGACTTCGTCATCGCCGCGCTCGGCGTCACGCTCGGCCTGATCTGCGCCCTGTTTCCCTGGTATATCTTCTTCAACCAGGAGCAGTTCGGCGTTCAGGCGATCAAGTTTGGCGGCACCGGCACCAATTCGGGACGCGAGGGTGGCGGCGTGGTGACCTCGCGCAGCGCGCCGCTGACGGCCAAGGACCTTCCCAACACCAGCATCGACCTGCTCGCCACCGGGACGGTGCAGGATGACGCCACCCCGGCGCAGCCGCCCGGCGACCAGCCCTTCCCGGCCGATGTCGCGAAATTCCGCATGGTCCATGTCGCCAACGGCCGTGCCATGATCGAGGACGACACCGGCCTGTGGATCGTCCAGCGCGGCTCGATACTGCCGGACTCGAGCACCGTGTCGTCGATCGAGCAGCGCAACGGCAAATGGGTCATGCTGACCAGCACCAACCAGCTGATCCAGCTTTCCAGGTAGCGGCTGCCCGCAAGGTCCGCGCAAGACTGGCGGCCTAGTCTTTGGGCACATGCCCGGAGATTCCCATGGAGCCCGTTTCCCTTTTCGATCTCGCCGCCAAGCAAGCGCAGTGGCTTTCCGTGCGCCAGTCGGCGATCGCCGGCAACATCGCCAACGCCAATACGCCGGGCTACACGGCAAACGATGTCGAGCCCTTCGAGAAGGTGCTCGACCGCACGGCTGTGTCGTTGCAGACCACCGAGGCCGGCCATCTCGGCAGCGCGGCGACCAATGCCGGCTTCACCATCAAGCCGCAGGAAGATGACGGCGTGGTCATGCCGTCCAAGAACACCGTCGTGCTTGAGGACCAGCTTCTCAAGGCCGGCGAGGTGCGCCGTTCCTTCGAGCTCAACACGGCGATCGTCAAGGCTTTCCACTCGATGATGATGATGGCGGTGAAGAGCTGACATGGACGCACTGACCGCAGCCCTGAAAGTCGCAGCATCCGGCCTCGGCGCCCAGTCCGAGCGCCTGCGCGTGGTCTCTGAAAACCTCGCCAATGCCCAGTCGACCGGCACGACGCCCGGCGCTGACCCCTATCGCCGCAAGACCATCAGCTTCGTCTCCGAGCTTGACCGGGCGTCCGGCGCCTCAACGGTTGAAGTGAACTCGATCGACCGCGATCCAAGTGTCTTCCCCGTCGAATTCCAGCCTGGCAACGAGGCCGCCGACGAGAAGGGCTACGTCAAGATGCCCAATGTCAACGCGCTGATCGAAATGGCCGACATGACCGAGGCCAACCGCTCCTACGAGGCCAACCTGCAAGTCGTGAAGCAGGCGCGCGACCTCATTTCAATGACCATCGACCTGATGAGGAACCAATGATCGTGAACGGCATCGGCGCGCTCAACCTGAAGCCCGGGCTGGGCGATACGGCGACCAACCTGCTTCAGGGCGGTGTCGCGCCGGCGACATCAGGCAACCTTGGCACCTCCTTTGCCGAAGCGGTGAGCCAGGCAGCCTCCAAGACCGTCAACACGCTGCAGAATGCCGAACAGGTGTCGCTCCAGGCGCTCAAGGGCGATGCCGACACACGCCAGGTCGTCGATGCCGTGATGAGCGCGCAGCAGGCGCTTCAGACCGCCGTCGCCATCCGCGACAAGGTCGTTTCGGCCTACCTCGAAGTCAGTCGCATGGGTATCTGAGGAATAGGTCATGAAAGCACTTTCCATCGCCGCCACCGGCATGAATGCCCAGCAGACAAATCTGGAAGTCATCGCCAACAACATCGCCAACATCAACACCACCGGCTACAAGCGGGCGCGCGCCGAATTCTCCGACCTGCTCTACCAGGTCGACCGCACGCAAGGCGTACCCAACCGATCCAACGCCTCGCTGGTGCCGGAAGGCGTTTCGATCGGTCTCGGCGTCAAGACGACGGCCGTGCGCAACGTGCACACCCAGGGCGAACTGACCAGCACCGGCAACAGTTTCGACATGGCGCTGACCGGCAGGGGCTGGTTCCAGATCGAGGGCGCCGATGGCGGCACGCTCTACACCCGCGCCGGCGCCTTCAACACCAACGCCACCGGCCAGCTGGTGACGGTGGATGGCGCCAATGTCATTCCGGCGATCACCGTGCCGACCGACGCGGTCGAGGTGATCGTCAACAAGACCGGTCAGGTGTTTGCCCGCATCGACGGCCAGACCGACCTGCAGAATCTCGGCCAGCTCCAGATCGTCAACTTCGCCAACGAGGCGGGCCTCGCGCCGCTCGGCGACAATCTGTTCCAGGAAACGACCGCCTCCGGCCCGGCCAATGCCGGCGTGCCCGGCGATCCCGGCTTCGCCACCATCCAGCAGGGTTATCTCGAAGCCTCCAACGTCGACCCGGTCAAGGAAATCACCGAGCTGATCTCGGCGCAGCGCGCCTATGAGATGAATTCCAAGGTGATCCAGGCCGCCGACGACATGGCCTCGGTCGTCTCCAAGAACATCAGGTAAGGGATGATGGCCATGCCGATCTCCTGCTCCGCATTCCGCCGCACCGCGCTGATCCTTGCGCTGGTGGCCGGCAGCGTGCCGGCTTTCGCACAGGAATCGGCAAATCAGTCGGCAACGCAGATCGCCGGCAATCAGCCTGCCGGCGAGGTCGTGCTGATCCCCAGTCGCGTCATCTACCCCGGCGAGACCATCGAACTCGCCGCCCTGAAACAGGTGACCCTCATCGCGGGCAAACACAAGCCCGATGCGATGGCGACCCGCGCCGAAGAGCTTCAGGGCAAGATCGCCAAGCGCACGCTGCTGCCCGGTCGCTACATCCCGGCCGCCGCCATCCGCGAGGCTTGGCTGGTCGAACAGGGTGCAGCCGTGCAGGTCTTCTTCATCGCCGGCGGACTGACGATATCGGCCACCGCGGTAACCTTGCAGCCAGGTTCAGCCGGCGACCTCATCAAGGTTCGCAACAGCGATAGCGGCAAGATCCTCTCCGGCACGGTGATGGCCGACGGAACCATCCAGGTCAGCGCTTCATGATGCGCCCGCTTGCCCTTCTGCTTGCGGCCGTACTCGGCCTGCAGCCGGCGCTGGCCGACGGCCTGACACCCAAGGCCAAGCGCGAACTCGCCGCCAAGAACGGCGGCGTCTACGACGATCCGGAATATGATCCGGCGACCACCACCCGCATGTTCCGCGTTTCGCCCGGACCGAGCTCGCTGCCGCCTGGCCAGGTCGCCTCGCGCATCAAGGACATCGCCCAGCTGCAGAGTTCGCGCGACAACCAACTGGTCGGCTACGGCCTGGTCATCGGCCTCGCCGGCTCGGGTGACAGTCTGCGCAATTCGCCGTTCACCGAGCAGTCGATCCGCGCCATGCTGGAAAATCTCGGCATCGCCACCGAAGGCGGCCGCGCGCGCGCCAAGAACGTCGCCGCCGTCATCGTCACCGCCAACATGCCCCCCTATGTGCAATCGGGCGCCCGCATCGACATCGACGTCTCCTCTATGGGCGACGCCACCTCGCTTGCCGGCGGCACGCTGATCATGACGCCGCTGAAGGCGGCGGACGGCGAGATCTATGCCGTCGGTCAGGGCGCGGTCATCGTTTCCGGCTTCACCGCCAAGGGCCAGGCCGAACAATTGACGCAGGGCGTGCCGACCGCCGGCCGGGTGCCGAACGGCGCCATCGTCGAGCGTTCGGTGAAGGCCGAATTCGACGACCAGTCGACGCTGACGCTGCAATTGCGCAATCCCGATTTCTCGACCGCCATCCGCATCGCCGACGCGATCAACGACTATACCAGCCAGCGCTTCGGCATGCGCGTCGCGGGTGAGCGCGATTCTCGCACCGTGCAGATCAGAAGGCCAAAGGGCGTTTCGGCCGCGCGCTTCTATGCCGAGATCGAAAACCTGGTGGTCGAATCCGATACGCCGGCCCGCGTCGTCATCGACGAGCGCACCGGCACCATCGTCATCGGCAACGACGTCAAGATCTCGCGCGTTGCCATCAGCCACGGCACGCTCACGGTGCGCATCACCGAAGCGCCGCGCATCGTGCAGCCCGAACCTTTCTCCAAGGGCGAAACCGCTGTCGAGCCGTTCACCGCCATCGACGCCAGCCGGCCCGATGCCCGCGTCGCGGTGCTCGACGGACCCGACCTGCAAACCCTCGTTTCCGGCCTCAACCGCCTCGGCGTCAAGCCGGACGGTATCATTGCCATCCTGCAAGGCATCAAGTCGGCCGGCGCCCTGCAAGCCGATCTGGTCCTCCAATAGGCGATGCCGATGATCCCCTCCCTTCTATCCCACGAAAGACGCTCCTGCCGCGCAATCCTGTTCGCGGCCGCGGCTCTCGCGGCCATGGCCGTTGCCAGTGGCGGCGCACATGGCGAGGATGTCGTTCGCCAGGTTCTGCCCGGAGCGCAGCCCGCGGTGGCGCCGCAGCAGCTGGCGCGGGAGAAGGCGCCCGACCAGAGCGAGATCGAGCGCTTCTGCTCCAACATCGCCGACGCCGCCCGCGACCGCCGCTACGCCTTGCAGGCCGAGGAACTGAAGCAGCTGCAGGCCGGCATCGACGAGCGCATGAAAGCGCTGGACGCGAAGAAGGCCGAATACGAGACCTGGCTGAAGCGGCGTGAAGTGTTCCTGGCCCGGGCCGAGGACGGCGTCGTCAAGATCTATGCCGGCATGAAGCCCGATGCGGCGGCCGAACGCCTGGCGATCGTCAACGCCGACCTGGCCGCGGCCATCCTGATGAAGCTCGATTCACGCAAGGCCGGCGTCATTCTCAACGAAATGGACCAGAAGGCGGCGGCGACTCTCACCGGCATCATGGCCAGCGCAGCCCGAAGGGTAGATCCGTCATGATCCGCAGAACGCTCATCCTGTGCGCGGTGGCAGCCCTGTCCGGCTGCGGCACCAACCTCAGGGAAGTCGGCAAGGAACCGTCACTGTCGCCGGTCGGCTCGGGCATTGACGGCGGCAACACGTCTTCCCTGTACAGATACCCCGAGCCGCCTCGGGCACCGGTGAAAAAGTTCTCGCTGTGGGACGATCGCCAGAGCCGCCTCTTCACCGATCCCCGGGCGCTCTCGCAGGGCGACATCCTGACCGTCACGATCAAGGTCAACGACCGCGCCAATTTCAAGAACCAGAACGACAGGAGCCGCACCGCCAACCGCAAGCTCGGCTTCGACCTCAGCGCGCAATGGGACAAATGGAGCACCGCCGGCAAGGGCGCCGGCACGCTCAACTCCGCAACGGACACGACGGCCGATGGCGAGATCAAACGATCGGAAACTCTTGAACTCAATGTCGCGGCGATCGTCACCGATGTCTTGCCGAACGGCAATCTGATGATCACGGGGGCGCAGGAAGTGCGCGTCAACGCCGAACTGAGGGTGCTGACCATCGCCGGCATCGTGCGGCCGGCCGATATCGGCGCCGAGAACACGATCCCCTACGAACGGATCGCCGAGGCGCGCATTTCCTATGGCGGGCGCGGCCGCATCACCGAGATCCAGCAGCCGGCCTACGGCCAGCAGATCCTCGACCAGGTTCTTCCGTTCTAGGGATTGGAGAACAGAGCGCCGTGGCCAATGTCGAACAACTCCAGCCTCGCAAGGGTCCATCCCTTGTGGTTCAGGGCGCCATGCTGCTCGTGGTGACGGTCGCCGCCATCGGCATGGGCTGGATGTCCGGAGGTTATCTCAAGGGCGCCGGCGCACCGCCATCGGTGCCGGCTGCTCCTGAAAATGCGGGCAAGGTTGCCGAACCCTCTGCTGCGCAACAGCCTGGCACGGGGCCGACGCTTGTCGCGCTGGCGCCGATCACCACGAATATCGCCTCACCCGCCGACACCTGGATCCGGATGGAAGCATCCGTGGTCTACGACGCGCCGCAGCCGCCGGCGATGACGGAGGACATCCATCAGGACCTTCTGGCCTTCGTGCGTACGCTGAAGATGCATCAGGTCGAGGGCGCCAGCGGTTACCAGCACCTGAAAGCCGATATCGAGGAACGCGCCTCGATCCGCAGCCAGGGGCACGCCAAACAGGTTCTCATCAGGACATTGCTGCTCGAATGAAGAAGTTCCTTCTCGCCGCGGCGCTGATCGGCGCCGCCACCTCCGTCGCGGCGGCGCAGCAGCTGGACCTGGGCGGCATCGGAAAGGCCGACGGTACCACCGTCGGCTACATCATCCAGATGTTCGGCCTGCTGACCGTGCTGTCGGTGGCGCCCGGGCTGCTGATCATGGTGACGAGCTTCACCCGTTTCGTCATCGCCTTCTCGATCCTGCGCGCCGGCATCGGCCTGCAGTCGACGCCGGCGAACCTCATCCTCATTTCGCTGTCGCTGTTCATGACCTTCTACGTCATGGCGCCGACGTTCGATCAGGCCTGGAACACCGGCGTCAAGCCGCTGATGGACAACCAGATCAGCCAGACCGAGGCCTTCGAGAAGATCTCGGATCCGTTCCGCACCTTCATGCTGCACAATGTGCGCGACAAGGATTTCGACCTTTTCGCCGACCTCGCGCGCGAGCGCGGCCAGGTCGTCGCCAAGGAGACGGTCGACCTGCGCATCCTGGTGCCCGCCTTCATGATCTCCGAGATCCGCCGCGGCTTCGAGATCGGCTTCCTGATCGTGCTGCCCTTCCTGGTCATCGACCTGATCGTCGCCACCATCACCATGGCGATGGGCATGATGATGCTGCCGCCCACCGTTGTCTCGCTACCGTTCAAGATCCTGTTTTTCGTCCTGATCGACGGCTGGAACCTGCTCGTCGGCAGCCTGGTGCGCTCCTTCACCTGACCCTGCTCTCCGGCCCGAGGCCGCGTCTGCCCGACAGGACCGGGCAGTGCGCCGGACATCGTCGATTTTTTCTCGAATTATTTTCGATTAACCGTCCGATTTAGCCCTTTGGTAGGAACTCGCCGCCATAGTCGCTCGCAGATGGCGGGTGATCTCTCGACGATCATTGGCATGATGCCGCTCCGTCATACCGGAAAAGCCGGTATGTCAAAAAAACACCTGTAAAAACAAGGTACGAGTAGCCATGGCCAGTATCATGACCAACAGCGCCGCATTGACGGCCCTGCAGAGCCTTAACGCCACCCAGAACAACCTCTCCACCACCCAGGCCCGCATCTCGACGGGCTACCGCGTCTCCCAGGCTTCGGACAACGCCGCCTATTGGTCGATCGCCACCACGATGCGTTCCGACAACCAGGCCATGTCCACCGTTTCGGACTCGCTCGGCCTCGGCGCCTCGAAGGTCGACACCGCCTACACCGGCATGAACAGCGCGATCACCACCATCAATGCGATCCAGCAGAAGCTGACCGCGTCCTACGGTCAGACCGATGCCGCGAAGGAAAAGACCCAGGTCGAAATCGCCGCTCTGCAGCAGCAGCTGAAGGGTTACGCCGACTCCGCCACCTTCTCCGGCACCAACATGCTGTCGGTGTCCACCGCCACGGGCACGGCCGCCGACGTCAAGATCGTCTCGGCCTTCAACCGCAGCTCGACCGGCGCGGTTTCGCTCTCGACGATCGATGTCAACGTGGAAAGCATCAAGCTCTATGACTCCGGCGCCGCGCCGACCGCCAAGGGCCTTCTGGATACGGCCCGCCTCGGCACCACTGGTGCTGCAACCACCACGGCACAGAACCCGACCCTTGGTGCCGCTCCCGCTGCCGGCGATACCTATTCGGTCGCCTCGCTGAAAATCTTCTCGGGCACCACGGCCGCCAGCGACGCTCAGATCTCGCAGATGATGACCGTCGTCGACGCCGCGCTCAAGGACATGACGACCGCCGCCACCAAGCTCGGCGCCGCTAAGAGCTCCATCGACCTGCAGAAGACCTTCACGCAGAGCCTGATGGACTCCATCGACCGCGGCGTTGGCCAGCTGGTCGATGCCGACATGAACAAGGAATCGACCCGCCTCCAGGCGCTGCAGGTCCAGCAGCAGCTCGGCGTCCAGGCGCTGTCGATCGCCAACGGCTCGTCGCAGTCGATCCTGTCGCTCTTCCGCGGCTGATCGCTCTACACCGACCAACCAAGAAAACGGGCCGCGCCAAAAGCGCGGCCCGTTTTGCGTTTGCTCCAGCCCCGCGCAACCCTCGTTTCTTAACCCTCGAAAGCGAGCCTTTAACAGGCCGTTAACCATAACGCGCTAGTCATGGTTAACCAAAGCTTACAACGGATTGGCGAATCGGCCCGGTCGGGGCGACGGCAATCGACGGGCGGGCCAGCGGCTCGCGAGGGCAATGCCGGTTTTTGAGAAAGACCGGCCTGGGAAAAAGGAGCGAGTTTCTTGGCGAGCATCATGACAAACGCCGCGGCGTTGACCGCACTTCAAAGCCTCAACGCCACCAACAAATCGCTTGAGCAGACACAGTCGCGAATCTCGACGGGCTACAGGGTCTCCGAGGCCTCCGACAACGCCGCCTACTGGTCGATCGCCACGACGATGCGCTCCGACAACGCAGCCTTGTCGACGGTGCAGGACGCGCTCGGCCTCGGCGCCTCGAAAGTCGACACCGCCTATACCGGCATGAACAATGTTCTGACGTCGATCGGCCAGCTCAAGACCAAGCTGCTCTCCACCATTGGCCAGACAGCTGCCGCAAAGGCAAAGACGCAGACGGAAATCACCACGCTTCAGGCGCAGATGAAGTCCTTTGCCGATGCCGCCACCTTCTCGGGCTCGAACTACCTTTCGGTGACGTCAACGCAGGTCGCTGCCCCCAATGACGGCGTTCAGGCCGACGCCAAGATCGTCGCGTCCTTCAACCGCTCCTCCTCCGGCGCCATCTCGCTCGGAACGATCGACATCGATGTCGAGAGCACGAAACTGTTCGACAACGGTCTTGCCACCGCCGTCAAGAACCAGGGCACGCTCGACCGCCAGACGTCCGTATACGCGACAGCGGCCGCCCAGAACCTGTACGACACAGCCTATGCGGCTACGATCGCTGGCGGTGGCACGGACATCGCCGCCAACACCGCTGGCCAGACGGCCGCGGGCGCGGTGGTCCCCAGGATTGACAATGTTTCCGCCTTCAATCTCGACATCACGGCGGCGGGAGTGACCGACGACATCATCACCCAGATGATCGGCAAGATCGACAAGGTCATGAGCCAGCTGACCGACCAGGCCACCATCCTCGGCGCCGCCAAGAGCTCCATCGACCTGCAGAAGACCTTCACGCAGAGCCTGATGGACTCCATCGACCGCGGCGTCGGTCAGCTCGTCGATGCCGACATGAACAAGGAATCGACCCGCCTGCAGGCATTGCAGGTCCAGCAGCAGCTCGGCATCCAGTCGCTGTCGATCGCCAACAGCTCCTCGCAGTCGATCCTGTCGCTGTTCAAGAACGGCTAATCCGGCTGTAGCCGACAGATACCCCTCCCTCCAATTCACGGGCCGCGCCGCAAGCGCGGCCCGATTTCATTTTCGCACAAGCTTCGAGGGCTAGTGTTCCGGCGGACAATCATGCTGGGAGTCGCTCTATCGTGCCGGAACAGATCCAGAGCATCATCTCGAATCTCCGCGGTTTTGGTGTGAAGCGCCTCGCCATGCTGGCGGGCATCGCCGTTCTGGTGATGGGCGTCATCGGCATCGCCTCGGTCTACCTCAACCGCCCGGCCTACGACACGCTCTATGTCGGGCTCGACCGCTCCGACGTGAACCAGATCGGCCTGGTGCTGGGCGAGGCGGGCATCGGCTTCGATGTCGGCGCCGACGGAACCTCGGTTCTGGTGCCGGCCGGCACCACGGCACAGGCGCGCATGCTGCTTGCCGAAAAGGGTCTGCCGACCAGCGCCAATGCCGGCTACGAGCTGTTCGACAATGTCGGGGCGATGGGCCTGACCTCGTTCATGCAGCAGATCACCCGTGTGCGGGCGCTGGAAGGCGAGATTGCCCGCACCATCCAGTCCATATCAGGCATCAAGGCGGCTCGCGTCCACATCGTCATGTCCGAGCGCGCCAATTTCCGCCGCGACGAACAGCAGCCCTCGGCATCGGTGGTCATCCGCTATGCCGGCATCGACGCAGAGAAGAGCGCCCAGTCGATCCGCCACCTGGTCGCCGCCGCCGTGCCTGGCCTGTCGGCCGACAAGGTGACGGTGCTCGATTCCAACGGCAACCTGCTGGCCGCCGGCGACGATCCCTCCAACACCAGTGCGGCCCGCACGCTCGGCGTCGAGCAGACGGTCGAGGCGCAGATCGGCGACAACATCCGCCGCGCGCTGGCGCCATACCTCGGCCCTGACAATTTCCGCGCCAGCGTCAAGGCCGAGGTCAACACCGACACCCGCCAGACGGAAGAAACCATTTTCGATCCGAACTCGCGCGTCGAGCGCTCGGTGCAGTCGGTGCGCGCCAATGAGAACAGCAACCAGAAGCAGGCCTCGACCCCGGCCAGCGTCGAGCAGAACCTGCCGGAGACCCAGGCGACCAGCACCGAGGGTCCGCAAACGACCTCGGCGAACGACCGCAAGGAAGAGATCACCAATTACGAGATCAACTCCAAGAAGATCGCCACCGTCTCCAACGGCTACACCGTCACCAAGATGTCGATCGCCGTCGTCGTCAACCAGGATCGGCTGAAGGCGATCCTGGGCAAGGACGCGACCCCGGAGCAGATCGCCAAGCGCGTCGCCGAGATCCAGAAGATGGTGACGTCGGCCACCGGCCTCGACGACAAGCGTGGCGACGTCATCGACGTCTCGGCGGTCGAATTCATCGACGGGCTCGACGGCGAAGCGATCCCGCAGGCTGGAATGCTGGATTCCATCGGCCAGCACGCCGGCACGCTGATCAACGCCGGCGCTTTCATCGTCGTGGTGTTCCTGGTGGCCTTCTTCGGCTTGCGGCCGATGGCGGCCGCACTGACGGCAAAAGCGATGCCCGCTTTGCCAGGCCCGAATTTCGATGAAGTCCAGCGGTCGCTGCCGACACCCGAGGCGGCTGCTTCCGTCGATGCGGGTGCCGCCATCGGCGCCTTGCCCGGCTCGCGGCCGGGCACCAATCCGCTCGATGATCTTCGCCAGAAGATCAGGCCGGCGCCACAGGAGCGGCTTGCCCGCATGGTCGACCTCAACGAGGAGCGCACAGCGCAGATCCTGCGCAAATGGGCGGCCCAGGAAGTCGCGGCGTAAACCATGGCCTCCGCAGCCCTTTTCGATCTTCTCCCTGATTTCGGTACGCGCGCGCCGCGTGTCAGTCAGCCCCAGGCCGCATCCGAGCACAGGCCGGAAGCATCCGCACCGCAGGCCGATATCGGCACGCTGATCGCCGAGGCGGTTGCCCAGGCAGAAGCAGCGCTGACGGAACGGCTTGTCGCCGCCCACGACGCTGCGCTGGAAGCGGAGCGCCAGGCGCATGTTGAGGAAGCGAGGGTTTTCCTCGAAAGCTTCGGCGGCAACATCGGCAAGGCGGTCTCGCTGCGCATCGACGCCATGGAGGCGCGCGTAACGGACCTTGTCACCGCCACGGTCGCACGCATCATCGGCGGCATTGTCAGCGACGATCTGCAGAAGCGCTCGCTCGAAGCGCTCGCCGGCGCGGTTCGCGAAGCCGTCGGCGATGGCGAAGCGGTGCGCATCGCCGTCCGTGGGCCACTGTCGCTGTTCGAAACGCTGAAGGCATCGCTTGGACCAAGCATTGCAAATCTCGACTTCATCGAGGCGCCAGGTTTCGACCTGACCGTGACCATTGACGAGGCCGTGTTCGAGACACGCATCGCCGAATGGTCGGCCACCCTTTCCGAGGTCTTGTCATGAGTGTCGCCGAGGCCGATCACGGCAGGCACGAGATCATCATCGTGCGGCGGGGTCATGACGACCACGACGAGGGCCATCACGGTGGCGTCTGGAAGATCGCCTTTGCCGATTTCATGACCGCCATGATGTGCTTCTTCCTGGTGATGTGGCTAATCAACGCCGCCAACGAACAGACCAAGGCGGCCGTCGCCAGCTACTTCAACCCGGTCAAGCTCGTCGACCGTGAGTCGAGCCGCAAGGGCCTTGAGGACCTCGGCAATGGGCCGCGCGCGGTCGGGATGACGACCGACGACCCGCAGGAGGCGACAAAAAAGTCTGGACAGGACGGCATCGGTGCGGCGGGCTCATCCAACCGCAAGCAGGACAAGCAGGAGCCGAACAAGGCTGAACAGTCGGATGAGCATCTGTTCGCCGACCCCTACGCCGTGCTCTCCGAAATCGCCACCGACACCGGCGTCATGCAGAATGTCAGCCAGAAGGGCGACGGCGGCGCGCAAAGCGCCGGGCCGGCGACGGGCGCCTCGGGCGGCGCGTCCTACAGGGATCCCTTCGAGCCGGACTTCTGGTCGCAGCAGGTGGCCACACCCGCCGCCGAGGCGAGTGCCCAGCGCCCCAAGATCGAGGGCGATCCGCTCAAACCAGGTGACAAGGCCGCCGAAACGCAGGTCGCCAAGGTCAAGGCCGTGCCGCCGGCGTCGCCCGTCAAGGAAGCCCCACTCGAGCCCCTGGCCGAGGATGGCAAGGACGCCGCCGCGACGATGGCCAAGGCCGGCGAAATCAAGGCCGGCGAAACCAAGGCCAGCGGCGCCAAGGCCGGTGACGCCAAGACGGGCGAGAGCAAGGCCGTGGCTGCCGCCAAGGCGGATACCGCGGCCGCCGTGCAAGAGACGACCGCGCCTGAAGCCGGGGAAAAGCAGCCGACCGCCGCTGCCGTGAAGGCCGCGGCCGACGTCAAGCGGCAGCTGGCTGAAGCGTTCAAGCCTGGCGACAAGCTGCATGACGGCGTCTCGGTCGAAGCCACCGACAAGGGTGTCGTCATCTCGATCACCGACCAGCTCGACTTCGGCATGTTCGAAGTTGGATCGGCGGTGCCGAGCCGCGAACTGGTGCTGGCGATGGAAAAGATCGGCCGCATCGTCAACAGCCAGAAGGGCACGATCAGCATCAACGGCCACACTGATGCGCGCCCCTTCCGCAGCGCCAGCTACGACAATTGGCGGCTGTCGACGGCGCGCGCGCATTCCGCCTACTACATGCTCGTGCGCGGCGGCGTCGACGAGCGCCGCATCACCGAGGTCGCCGGCTTCGCCGACCGGCAGCCGAAGGATCCGGCCGATCCGCTGTCGGCGGCCAACCGCCGCATTGAGATCCTGATGGCGACCGGCGGATGAAGCGGGCGGCCGTCACCAGCCGGCTGATGGGCCTGTTGCTGCTGGCAGCCGGATATCCGTCGGCCGGCTTCGCCCAGGACACGCTGCAGCCCTACCAGCTGGTGCGCTCGCTGCAGCTGGTCCAGGACCGCATCGCCGCCGGCGATCACGCCGCGATGCCGATGCAGGCCAAGCTGCTCGAGATGATCGATACCCGCTTGCGCGAAGCGGATGCGGAGGACTTCAAGGACCCCAAGAATTTTCGCGCACTCCTGGTCTACGGCATGAGCGGCGGCAATCCGGTGACCGTCGAGGCGGCGGTTTCCCGTGCCAAGTCCGTGGATGCCGAAGACCTCTCAATCGCCAAGGGCGTCATAAACTATCTGGTTGGCCGGCCCGCCAGTGCGATCGAAGTCCTGAGGCCAATCGATCCTATGACGCTGCCCAGCGACCTCGGCGCCTTTCTTGCCTTGGTCAAAGGATCGCTGATGGCGACGGACGACCCGGTGATGGCGCTCACGCTGCTCGACGAGGCCAAGCTGCTCAGCCCCGGCACACTGGTCGAGGAAGCGGCCCTGCGGCGTTCGGTCGGCATCGCCGTGAGCCGAGGCGATGCGGCACGGTTCGCGCGTGCCTCCACCCAATATGTCGAGCGTTACCTCTATTCGCCCTATGCCAGTCAGTTCGCCGATTCCTTCGTCTCCGGCGTCATCACCCTGCATATGTCGATCAGCCAGGACAAGCTCGCCGACATCACCTCGATGATGGATCCCGAGCGCGAGAAGGTGATCTATCTGCGCATCGCCCGCCGCGCCGCGATCGACGGCCTCAGCGAATTGTCGGCCTTTGCCTCCGCGCGGGCCGAGCAGGGCCGCGACGGCAACACCAACCAAGGCGATCCGCGCGCAGAGCTTTACTCGAGCCTGTCCACGGTGACCTCCGGTACGATCGAGGATGTGCGCACCAAGCTCGGCAAGATCGACCGCAGCAAACTGTCGGACGGTGACCGTGCCCTGCTCGACGCCGCTCAGGCGATCGCCGGTGAGGTGGTGGCGCCGCCTGCTTCCCTTCCGGCCACAACTCCGGCGTCTGCACCCCTAGCGCCGCAGCCCAAATCCGAGGTCGCCGCCACGCAGGCCGCCGACGCGGCCGGATTGCCGCCCGTCGAGGGTGCAGTCTCCGAACAGCCCGCCGCCTCGCCATCCCAGCCATCCGACAGGACGGCGGCCGCGACGAGCGCGCCGCCGCCTTCAGCCGATTCGGCGACGGTCCTGCCGGCATCGGCGCCGGCAACTTCTGCCGGTCCCGACACGACCGATCCGACCGACGCCGCCATGATGAAAACCCGTCGACAGCTCGACCTGATCGACCAGATGCTTGGAGCCGCCCCGAAATGACCCCCAGCCTCGGCCCGGCCTTGCCAGGATTTACCGCCGCGCGCACGGCGGAGCAGCCGACCGCCCCCGGCAAGAAGGATGATGCTGGTTTCGGCAAGATGGTGCATGGCCGCGCAGGCCAGGCGGAAAAGCAGCCAACCACCGAGGCAGGCGGGCGCGATCCGCGCTGGAGCAAGCTCGCCGCCGGCCTGGCGGCACAGGCAGGCGAGGACGAGCCGATGCCGACCGGCAAGGCGAGGACCACGCCCACCGGATCGACGGCAGCGAAATCCACGAAGGACGACAAGGGCGTTGAGGCGGACAAGGACGTCGATACCGAAAAGCCGGCGACCGACGCCGGTGCAACGCCGCTCGACGATCATCTGCCTTTGCTGATGGCGTTTCATGACCTGCGCCATTTCTCGACATCGGCCAAGTCAGCCGATGCAAGCGAGGCCGGACAGGAACCGGCGCTCGACGGGCAGCTCCTGTCGAAAGCCTATCGCGCGGCGTCCGTCGCTGGGCAAGACGACCTCGAACCTATGCCGAAGCCCGAGCGGGTCGCACTCGTCGACGGGCCGTTGAAGAAGCTCGACGGCCAATCCGGCCGCGACGCGAGCGCCGGCACTGGCGCGCCACGGCGTGACAATGCAACCGCCGCCGGCCCGCTGCCCGAGACGACAACCGCCGATGTGCCGGGCGTCGAACAGAAGCAGACAGCGCCACAGCTGAAGTCGATCGCCGACGTCCAGTCCTCGTTGCGGTCGGAGCCAGGAAAACAGCCCTCGGCCCAGGCGCGCGTCGACGTGGTTTCCGAGCGCAGCTTCCCCGCCCCGCCGCAGGCGCCGATGAGCCAGGCAGCACTCAACGTAATCAACGCCGTAGCGGCCGATGTTGGCCCGCAGCAGGCGTTTTCGACAGCCGCCGCGACCACCCACATGGCCGGCTCTGTTGCCGTTCCGACACATGTGTTGAAGATCGAACTTCACCCGGCCGAGCTGGGCATGGTCACCGCCCATCTTCGCCTCTCGGGAGAACAACTCTCGATTGAATTGAAGCCCGAAACACACGACGCCTACCGCCGGCTTTCCAGCGACAGCGAGGCAATCGTCAAGTCGCTGCGCGGGCTGGGTTTCGAGGTTGATAAGGTCACCATCATGCAACCTTCGGTAGCAGTTCCAGTCGCAACCCGGACGGATGCGACCGCCTCGCTTGCCGCCGCGCCTGGCCGCGACCAATCCGCCTTTCAGCCCGGAAACTCCAGTGGCGGCAACGGTGGAACCGGCGGCCAGCAACCGGGCCAGCAGTCCGCAAGGGGTAATCATGATGACGCGCAAGCCCGCGGCCGCGCCGCTTCGCCATCTCGCGAGCACGCTGGCGGCGATATGTTTATCTAGCCTCGCAACCAGCGCCCTCGCCGCCACCAATCCCTGCGAGCCCGAGATCCTGCGCGCCGCCGATCGCTATGGCGTGCCCGCCGGCATCCTCTATGCCGTCGGCCTGACCGAGACGGGCAAGAAGGGCAGCCTTCAGCCTAACGCCTTGAATATAGAAGGAAAAGCGATCTTTCCAAAGAGCCGGGCCGAAGCGCTTGCCACCTTCGCCAATGCCCGGCGCGAAGGCAAGACGCTGATCGATCTCGGCTGCATGCAGATCAACCACCACTATCATTCCTCGCACTTCCGCAGCGTCGAGGACATGCTCGACCCGCGCCAGAACGTCGATTATGCGGCGCGTTTCCTGGCCAGTCTCCACGCCCGCCACGAGACCTGGTCGATGGCCGTTGCCCGCTACCATGCCGGCCCCGACAACGACCCGGCGCAGAAGGTCTATGTCTGCAGGGTGATCGCCAATATGGTTGCCGCCGGTTTTGGCAAATGGACAACCAACGCCCGCGCCTTCTGCAACCCGTAAGCGTATCTTCTGCTCCTAATACGCCCGTGGCACTGCTCAGGGCTTGCCGTTTTGACTTACCCAGAACTTCCCCCCGTAAGCATATCTGGCTGCACGCTAATGCAACCGGCACGATTCCAGACTCCCAAGAAACTAGTTACAAGAAATGACGGTTGTTCAGGATTCCCGCCAACGGTTAGGCCTTTCCCCACGGGGCAAATGTGTTGATTCGGAGGCGGGGCCGATGATCGTTATCGTTGACGAGCGAGAGCTCGTAACTGAGGGATACAATTCACTTTTTGATCGCGAGGGCGTCGCCTGCGCGGGCTTCGCGCCCGGCGAATTCGGCGAGTGGGTCAACTCGGCCGCCGACACCGACCTGCGATCGGTGCGGGCCTTCCTGATCGGCGACTGCCGCGACGGCGCCATCTCTCCGCGCCAGATCCGCGACCGCACCGGCGCTCCTGTCATTGCGCTGAGCGAGCAGCATTCCCTGGAAAACACGCTGCGGTTGTTCGAGAGCGGCGTCGACGACGTCATCCGCAAGCCCGTCCACATCAGAGAGATCCTGGCCCGCATCACCGCCATCCGCCGGCGCGCCCATGAGGATGTCGCCTACACCGAGATCGGCGCCATGCGCATCTTCATGGACGGCCGCGACCCCGAGATTGACGGCCAGCCGCTGCCCCTGCCGCGCCGCGAACGCCGCATCCTCGAATATCTGGCGAGCAACCGCGGCCGGCGCGTAACCAAGACCCAGGTCTTCAACGCCATCTATGGCATCTTCGACGAAGAGGTCGAGGAGAACGTGGTGGAGAGCCACATCAGCAAACTGCGCAAGAAACTGCGCGAGAAGCTGGGCACCGACCCGATCGATTCCAAACGCTTCCTCGGCTACCGGCTCGTCTTCTGATGCCGCGCCGCGCCAGCCTCGCGCAAGACAGGACGCGTAGCCTCGCCGCCAGTGGCATGGATATTGCGGAGACATCTCGATGAGCCTCTACGGAATGATGCGGACCGGCGTTTCCGGCATGAACGCCCAGGCCAACCGCCTGTCGACAACCGCCGACAACATCGCGAATTCCGATACCACCGGCTACAAGCGGTCCTCGGCCGAATTCTCGACCCTGATCATGCCGTCGACGGGCGGCGCCTATAATTCCGGCGGCGTCACCACGACGATCCGGCAGGCAGTGAGCGATCCGGGCGTGCTGCAGTACACGACCTCTGTCTCCGACCTTGCCGTCAGCGGCGATGGTTTCTTCGTCGTCCAGGATCCGAGCGGCACGCCTTTCCTGACCCGCGCCGGCGCCTTCGTTCCCGACGCACAGGGCAGGCTGGTCAACGCGGCCGGTTTCCAGCTGATGGCCTACAGCTACGCCAATGGCACGCCGGCGGCGACGGTGAACGGCTTCGAGGGTCTGCAGCCGGTCGTCATCTCCGACCAGGGCCTAACCGCGACGCCGAGCACCCTGGGTACTTACAGCGGCAATCTGCCGGCAGGTGCCACGCCGGTCGTCGCCGCCAACCTGCCAGGTGCCAACGCCGCCACCGCGCAGTACACCTCGAAATCGTCGATGGTCGCCTATGACAACCTCGGCAACAAGAAGCTGCTCGACGTCTATTTCACCAACACCGGTACCGGCACCTGGCAGGTCGCGGTTTTCGATCAGTCGAAGGCGACGCCGGGAACATCATTCCCCTACACCGGCGGCGCGCTCGGCACGGCCAACCTGACCTTCGACACCACGACCGGCAAGCTCACTGGCGCGACCACCAGCGTTTCATTCACCGTGCCGGGCGGCGCGAGCCTCAATCTCGATCTGTCGAAGCTGACGCAGCTCGGCACCGGCTTCACGGTTTCCGACGCCCAGGTCAACGGCAACGCGCCCAGCACCATCGACAAGGTCCAGATCAGCAAGGACGGCACCATCTACGCCCAGTACAAGGATGGTTCCACCAAGCCGCTCTATAAAATTCCACTGGCCGACGTGCAAAGCCCGGACCAACTCAAGGCCCTGCCCGGCAACGTCTATGCGCAAGGCACCGACTCCGGCGCGATCCGTGTCGGCTTTGCCAATGAGGGCAAGGCCGGTTCGATCATCTCCGGCGCGCTCGAGAATTCCAACGTCGATATCGCCGAGGAATTGACCGACATGATCGCGGCGCAGCGCAGCTACACCGCCAATTCGAAAGTCTTCCAGACCGGTTCCGACCTGATGGACGTCCTTGTCAACCTGAAGAGATAAACCGGGCGCGGCCCGTGAAAGACCAGCATGTCGTTATCTTCCGCATTGAGCATCGCCCAATCTGCGCTTATGAGTACTGCGCGTCAGACCAGCGTTGTCACGCGCAACGTCTCGGACGCCTCCAATCCGGACTATGCGCGCCGCATCGCCGTCGTCACCAGCACGGCGCCCGGCGCGCGTTCGGTTGATATCCAGCGCGTCGCCAACGACCTGCTCTTCCGGCAGAATCTCGGTGCCTTGTCGGCCTATAGCGGCCAGAACGCGCTCTACAGCGGCATGGATCAGCTGGACGTTTCGGTCAATGGCGTCGACAATGCCTCCTCGCCCTCGACGGCAATCGCCAATCTGCAGCAGGCGCTGCAGCTCTACGCCACCTCGCCGTCCAACCAGAATCTCGGCTCGAGCGTCATCGACGCGGCCAAGCAGGTCGTGCGCTCCCTGAATGAAGGCTCCAAGGCCATTCAGGATTTCCGCACCCAGACCGACGGCCAGATCGACACGGCGGTCAAGGACCTCAACGCGCTGCTCGGCCAGTTCCAGGACGCCAACCAGGCGGTCATATCCGGAACCCGTTCCGGCACCGATGTTTCCGATGCGCTCGACCAGCGCGACGCGCTGCTGAAGAAGATCGCGGACTATGTTCCGATATCGACCTTCACGCGCGGCGACAACGACATGGTCATCACCACGGGTGACGGCACCACGCTGTTCGAGACGATACCGCGCACGGTAAGCTTCACGCCGGCGGCCGGCTATGCCGCCGGCGTCCCCGGCAACACCATCTATATCGACAATGTGCCGGTCTCGGCGGGAAGCGGCGGCAACACCACCGCCAGCGGCAAGCTCGCCGGCCTGCTGCAGTTGCGCGACGGCGTCGCCTCGACCATGCAGAGCCAGCTCGACGAGACCGCGCGCGGCCTGATCACGGCCTTTGCCGAAACCGCGCCCTCGATGCCCAACGCCGCCGGCCTGTTCACCTGGTCCGGCGCGCCGGCGGTGCCGGCCGCGGGCACGCTGGTCAACGGACTGGCCGGCACGATCAGCATCAATGCGGCGATGGATCCGAGCGCCGGCGGCAATCCGACATTGCTGCGCGACGGCGGCGCCAACGGCGCGGCCTACGTCGCCAACACCACCGGCGGCCCTTCCTATTCCAGTCTCCTGATTGCCTATGGCGACCGGCTCGACAAGCCGATGACGTTCGACCCCGCCGCTGGCATTTCGGCAACATCAAGCGTTTCCGACTACGCTGCCAATTCGATCGGCTGGCTGCAGGGCATGCGCCAGCAGGCTTCGACCGCAGCCGATGCGAAGGAAGCGCTGGCACAGCGCAGCTCCGAGGCGCTATCCAATGCGACCGGCGTCAATGTCGACCAGGAAATGTCGCTGATGCTCGACCTCGAACATACCTATCAGGCATCGGCGCGGATGATGAAGACCGTCGACGACATGATGACGGCCCTGTTGAACGCGGTGGGATAATCCATGACCTCAGTCTCTTCGGCCGCCCTCACCAACGCCATGCGCTATCAACAGATGCGCATGCAGGCCGACCTCGTCAAAGCCACGAAAGAATCGTCGACCGGCAGGGTCGCCGATGTCGGCCTGGCACTGGGCGGACGCACCGCCCAGTCCGTCACTTTCTCGCGCGACCTCGACCGGCTGAACGTGATCGTCGATTCCAACGGGCTGGTCACCGCAAGGCTTGCGTCGACGCAGACGTCCCTCGCCCAGCTCTCCGGCGTGGCGCAGACCTTCCTGTCCGCCCTGACCACCGCGTCGTCCGGCGACAACTCCAACAGCCTGACCCAGTCGACCGGCCAGACGACCCTCCAGCAGCTGACCTCGATCCTCAACACCAGCGTCAACGGCGAATATTTGTTTGCCGGCACAAACACCGACGTCAAGCCGATCAACGATTTCACGGCCGCCGGCTCACCGGCCAAGGCCGCCTTCGACGCCTCCTTCGTCGCCAAATTCGGCTTCACGCCCAACGATCCGGCCGCGGCCAACATCACCGCCGCCCAGATGGACGATTTCATCACCAACGACGTTGCGCCGCAGTTCCTCGGCGCCGGCTGGCAGACCAACATGTCTAACGCCACCGACCAGCAGATCGTCAGCCGCATCGCGCTCAACGAAACCACCGAGACCTCGACCAGCGCCAACAGCGACGGCATCAGGAAGCTCGCCATGGCCGCGGCAATGGTCTCCAGCCTGATGTCCACCAACATCAGCCGGGCGGCGAAGGACAGCATCGTCACCCACTCGCAGACACTGGTCGGCGAGGCGCTGAGCGGCATCGCCCAGGTCCAGTCGGAGACCGGCATCGTGCAGAAACGCGTCTCCGATGCCAGCGACCGCATGAAGACACAGATCGATCTGTTCGAGCGCCATATCCTCGATCTCGAAGCCGTCGACCCGGCCACGGCCGCCACCAGAGTCGCGGATCTGACACAGCATATCGAGACGTCCTTCGCCCTGACAGCGCGCCTGCAGCAGCTCAGCCTGTTGAATTACCTGACCTGACAACTTCCAGCGGAACGGTAGAGCCGACGATGTACCAATTCTCCTACGCCGACGTCCAAAGCACCTCCGTTTCGGACGCAAAGGACCGTGAGCGCGAACTCCTGACCCGCTCGATCGACATGCTGTCGGCGGCCGCCACGGCCGGCCAGGATTCGATGGAGGCGATCGAGGCGCTGAATTTCACCAACCGCGTGTGGACAATCTTCGTCGAGGATCTTGGCTCCAGCGACAATGCGCTTCCCAAGGAATTGCGTGCCAACCTGATTTCCATCGGCCTTTGGTTGCTGCGCGAGGCGGAGGACATCCGCCAGGGCCGCACCAACAATTTCGAAGGGCTGATCGAAGTGTCCCAGATCATCCGCGACGGCATTCAATGACCAACACACTGAAGATATCGCTGAAGCCCAACGAGAAGATCTACATCAACGGGGCGGTCATCCGCGTCGACCGCAAGGTCACCATCGAACTGATGAACGACGTGCAGTTCCTGCTCGAAGGTCATGTGATCCAGGCCGACCAGGCATCGACGCCGCTCAGGCAGCTTTATTTCATCGTGCAGGTCATGCTGATCAACCCGGCCGGCGCCGATGACGCCCGCGAGATGTTCCGCCGCTCGCTGCCGTTGCTCATCGCAAGTTTCGAGGATGCCGAGATCTGCGGCGCACTGAAGCAGATCGACCGTATGGTCGGCGAGGATCATATTTACGAGGCATTGAAGGCGATCCGTTCGCTCTATCCTCTCGAACGCCGCGCGCTTGGCGGCAATGACGATGTTCCGGGCACACCGCGCCCGCTGGCCGTGGGAGCAAGCTACTGATGACCGTGGACATGACGACGACGATACCGGTTGGCGCCAATTCGACCACCAAGTCGACTTCCAAGACGGCGGTCGACTACCAGTCCTTCCTGAAGCTTCTGATCGCCGAGATGAAGAACCAGGATCCGACCAAGCCGATGGATTCGACGCAGTACGTCGCCCAGCTCGCCACCTTCTCGCAGGTCGAGCAATCCGTGCAGTCCAACACCAAGCTCGACCAGATCATGCAGTCCTCCGCACTGTCGCAGGCCGATGCGATCATCGGCCGCTCGATCACCTCGGCCGACGGCAAGACCACCGGAATAGTGGCTTCGGTGACGCTCGCCAGCAGCGGACTGATCGCGGTGCTGCAAGATGGCACCAAGGTCCCCGTCGGCCCAGGCGTGTCGGTCAAGCCGGCAAGCTAGGCCAGCCGCCCGCATGAACGAAGCCGACGCCCTCGACATCGTCCAGTACGCGGTGTGGACGGTGCTGACCGCGTCCGCTCCGGTGGTGCTGGTCGCCATGGCGGTCGGCATCGGCATCGCCCTCATCCAGGCGCTGACGCAGATCCAGGAAATCACCCTGACCTTCGTGCCGAAGATCGTCGCCATCATGCTGGTGGTGGCGCTCACCGGCCCGTTCATTGGCGGCCAGATATCGGCCTTCACCAACGTCATCTTCCAGCGCATCCAGAACGGGTTCTGAAGAAAGTCGCGGAAAACCGCTTCAGAACGTGATGGCTCGAAAAGCCGGCGCCGGCTATCGGCCGATTTCACCGCGGGCATGCAAGGCGTGTTGCGCGAAGGCGAGCCCGGCCCTCGCAGCAAAGCTGGCCTTCCTCTATCCTCTTGTTGGACCATGATCTTGCGCGCATGACGTTCGCCCTTTGCGGCGCGATGCCATAGTTTCGGCAAACGATGCGGAGAAACCGCAAGGATCAGCACGTTCTGGCAGGAACCCATCCATGATTGACGAGAAACCGGATAGCGAAGGCGTTTCGGCGCTGGCGCCGTTCCGGCATGGCATTTTCCGCGCCGTCTGGTCGGCAAGTCTCGTTTCAAATTTCGGTGGCCTGATCCAGGGCGTCGGCGCCGCCTGGATGATGACCACGATCGCCACCTCGCCCTATCAGGTCGCTCTGGTCCAGGCCTCGACGACCTTGCCGATCATGCTGTTCGCGCTTGTCGCCGGCGCCATCGCCGACAGCTTCGACCGGCGCAAGGTGATGCTGGTGGCGCAGACCTTCATGCTGGTCGTTTCGGTGCTTCTGACCGTGTTCACCTGGTATGGCCTGATCGCGCCCTGGACGCTGCTTGCCTTCACCTTCCTGATCGACAGCGGCACGGCGCTCAACAGCCCGTCCTGGCAGGCGTCCGTCGGCGACATGGTCCCCCGCAACAAGGTGCCCGCGGCCGTCGCGCTGAACTCCATGGGCTTCAACCTGACACGCAGCGTCGGTCCGGCAATCGGCGGCATCATCGTCGCGGCCGCCGGCGCCGCGGCCGCCTTCGCGGCGAACGCGGTGAGCTATATCGGCCTCATCATCGTGATGGCCCGCTGGAAGCCGGATGTGCCGGTGTCGACCTTGCCGCGCGAGTCGCTGGGTGCGGCCATGGGGGCCGGCCTGCGCTATGTCGCCATGTCCCCCAATATCGGCAAGGTGCTGGTCAGGGGCGCGGCCTTCGGCTTCTCAGCCGGCGCCGTCCTGGCGCTCTTGCCGCTGGTGGCACGCGACGTCGTCAAGGGCGATGCCTTGACCTACGGCATCATGCTGGGCTCCTTCGGCATCGGCGCCGTCGGCGGCGCGCTGATCAGCGTGCGGCTGCGGCAGTTGCTTTCCAGCGAGACGATGGTGCGCTGTGCCTTTGCCGGCTTCGCCGTCTGCGCCTTCAATGCCGCGCTCAGCCATCATGCCTGGCAGACCTCGCTCGGCCTGCTGGTTGGCGGCGCCTGCTGGGTGATCGCGCTCTCGCACTTCAACGTCACCGTGCAGATGGCGACGCCGCGCTGGGTGGTTGGCCGGGTGCTGTCGGTCTACCAGACCGCGACCTTCGGCGGCATCGCGCTGGGCAGCTGGATCTGGGGCGTCGTCGCCGATGCGCATGGCGCCGAGACGGCGCTGATCGCCGCCGCCATCGCCATGCTGGCCGGCGGCGCCATCGGCCTCGTGCTGCCGCTGCCGCAGCAGCAGGTGCTGAACCTCGACCCGCTCAACCGCTTCAAGGAGCCGCATCTGGCGCTCGACCTGAAGCCGCGCAGCGGTCCCATCGCCATCATGATCGAATACATCATCCGGCAGGAGGACGAGGCGGAGTTCGTTGCCACCATGGCCGAACGCGGCCGCATCCGCCGCCGGGACGGCGCCCGCAACTGGACACTGGCGCGCGATCTCGAAAACCCCTCGATATGGATCGAGCACTACCACACGCCGACCTGGCTCGAATATGTGCGCCACAACGGCCGCATCACGCATGCCGACGCCATGGTCGGCGAGCGCTTGCGGGCGCTGCACAGCGGCGACGAGCCGCCGCGCGTGCGTCGCGTCATCGAGCGTCCGACCACCGCCGGCACAGCATTGGTGATGGCCAGGGGGCCGATCGAGCACTGATCCCGGGTAGCTGGTATCAGTCGATCAGCCGGCCGACTGGATCATGTAGAGCTTGCGCGTGGTCTCGCGGATGCGCCATTCGCCCTTCCATCCCTGCGGCAGCACGAGCAGGTCGCCTGGTCCCAGTTCGCGCGCCTCGCCGTCGGCGCGGCTCACCTCGACCCGCCCCGAAATGATATGGCATATCTCCGACGAAGCCGAGCGGTCGGCAGTGAAGCGGCCGGGCGTGCATTCCCAGATGCCGATGTTGACGCTCCCGTCCGGCGATTGGAAAAGCGAGCGCACGGCCTCGACCTGGTCCCCCTCGATGGAGGTGGGCTTGGGTGAGAACGCGCCGATGTCGGCCTTGGCGAGATCGTGGAAGGTCGAAAGGTCGATCAAACTGGTCTCCATCAGTCAGTGGCCGGTAATGCCGTCGGCGAGCGCGGCCAGTTTCGACGTATGCGCAAGCCCAGCGGCCTCGCGCCCATCGGCGATGCGATAAAGCTGGTACATCGAATGCACGCCAAGCCAGCGGAACGGCTCCGGCTCCCATGGCCTGACCTTGCGGTTGACCCAGGGCAGCTTCGTAAGCTCGGTATCCTGGCCGAGGATCAGGTCGGCCAGCGTACGCCCCGAAAGATTGGAGCTCGACACGCCAAGCCCGACATAGCCGCCGGCCCAGCCGATGCGGGTCGCGGGATCGAGCCCGACGGTCGTGCACCAGTCGCGCGGCACGCCGAGCACGCCGCACCAGGCGTGCTCGATGCGGCAGTTCGCCGTCTGCGGCAGCAGCGTCGTCAGGATCTGATGCAACTGGTCGATCGTGGCCTGCTGCGTCTGCCCATTGACGTCGGTCCGCGAGCCGTAGCGATAGGGCACGCCGCGCCCGCCCATGGTGATGCGCCCCTCGCGCGTGCGCTGGGCATAGCAATAGGCGTGGGCGGCGTTGCCGAGAAGCTCGTGACCCTCCCAGCCGATCTGGCGCCAAAGCTCCTCGGACAGCGGCTCGGTGACGATCTGCGCGCTGTTGAGCGCCAGCCAGGTCCGTTCCTCGCCGGGAATGCCTGATGTAAACCCCTCCGTCGCGCGGATGATGGTTTCCGCCCGCACCGTGCCGCGGTTCGTCGTCACGCGGCCCTCGGCGATGGCCGTCACCGTCGTCTGTTCGTAGATCGGCACGCCCAGGCGCTCGACGGCGGCGGCAAGCCCGCGCACCAGCTTGGCCGGCTGCACCCGCGCCTGGCCGTGGACGACGAAGCCGCCCATGACATTGCGGATGTTGATGCGCGCCCGCGTCGCCGCTTGATCCAGCATTTCGACGCGGGTCGGATCGACATCCCAGGCGCGGATCGTTTCGCACTCCTCGCGCGCGCGTTCGAGCTGCGCCAGGTTGGTGGCCACCGTCAGATTATCGACCCGGCGGATATCGGCATCGATGCCTTCCGCGCTCGCCACCCGGATCACCTCGTCGACGCAGCCAGCCATGGCCGCCTGCATGGCGCTGACACCTTGCCGGGTCGAGGTCTTGAGATATTTTTCGCGCGACCAGGAGAAGCCGCCCGACAGCCAGCCGCCATTGCGGCCCGAAGCGCCGAAACCGGCAAATTCGCGCTCGATCAGCGCGATGCGCAGCGAGGGCCTCGCCTTCTTCAGATAATAGGCGGTCCACAGGCCGGTATAGCCGGCGCCGACGATCGCGATATCGGCCTCGATATCGCCAGGCAAGGGCGGCCGGGGCGCGGGAACCCCTCCCAGATCCGCATACCAGAACGATATGTCGCCGTTGCGCTTGGCTTGCATGGGATGACTTTCGAATTGATTGGATCAGGTCAGCGTCGCATCGGCCGAGCTGTCATCGGCCAGAAGCTTGGCGTCGGCACCGTCGAAGCAGAGCTCCACCTTGTCGCCAAGGCCGAAACTGTCGCCGGTCAGCGGTGTGCGCACGATCGCCATGGAGCCGTCGGCGAGCCTGACTTCGTATTTCGATCCCGAGCCGAGATAGATGGCTTCCGCGATCGTCCCCGGCAGCCGGTTGGAGGTGCCCGCCGCGTCCTGACCGGGCCGGCGGATGGCGAGCTTTTCGGGGCGCAGCAGCATGACCGGGCTGGCTTCGCCCGCGATCCGGCGCGGCGCAGTCACCGTCTCGCCGGCAATACGCAGCGCCGTGCTCACGCCGTCGCTGCGCGCCTCTCCGCGCAGCACCGTGGAGTCGCCGATGAAGCGGCCGACGAACAGCGTCGTCGGCTCATCGTAGAGCTCGCGGCCGGTGCCGACCTGCTCGATGCGCCCGCGATTGAACACGGCGATGCGGTCCGACAGGACCAGCGCCTCTTCCTGGTCGTGCGTCACATAGACGAAGGTCGTGCCGAGCTCGCGATGGATGCGCTTGATCTCGAGCTGAAGCCATTCGCGCAGCTTCTTGTCGAGCGCGCCGAGCGGCTCGTCCATCAGCAACAGTGGCGGATCGAAGACGATGGCGCGGGCCAGCGCCACGCGCTGCTGCTGACCGCCTGACAGCTCACTGGGATAGCGATGCGCGAAGTCGCCCATCTTGACCATATCGAGCGCCCTGGCCACGCGCGCCTTTCGCTCTGCCTGATCGACGCCACGCAGCGTCAGCGGATAGGCGACGTTGCGGCCGACGCTCAGATGCGGGAACAGCGCGTAGTGCTGGAAGACGACGCCGATATTGCGCTTGTGCGCCGGCACGCCGACGACGTTCCTGCCGCCGACCAGCAGCTTGCCGCTCGTCAGGTCGGTGAAGCCGGCCACGACATTCAGCGTCGTGGTCTTGCCGGAACCGCTCGGGCCGAGCAGCGTCATGAACTCGCCGGGCTCGATGCGTAGCGACACGCCGTCCAGCGCCTTGAAGCCGCCATAGGCCTTGCTGATCGATTCGAGATCGATCGCCGCGCCCTTGCTCTCCTGTCCCGGCTTCATTGGGATCCTTTCCGCTCGCGGCCAAGAAGAAGCATGCCGCCGCCGATCAGGATCGTGGTGGCGAAAAGCAAGATGGTGCCGACGGCGGCAACGGTCGGGTCGGCGTCGCGGGTGATGGAAGAGAATATCTGCACGGGCAAGGTCTTGAGATAGGGGTTGGTGATGAACAGCGACACGACGATCTCGTCGAAGGAGGTGGCGAAGGCGAAGAGCAGGCCGGACAGGATGCCGGGCAGGATCAGCGGCAAGGTCACCGTGCGGAACGCGGTCAGCGCTCCCGCGCCGAGACTAGCCGCCGCCGTCTCGAGGCGCCTGTCGAACACTTCGAGGCTGGCCGAGACCGCGATCAGCACGAAGGGAAGCGCAAGGATGGTGTGGGCCAGCACAAAGCCGGTCAGCGTGCCGACGAGATGGGCGTCGAGATAGACCGCGTAGATTCCGATGGCCAGCACAACGCCGGGGACCACCATGGGCGTCAGCATGAGCATGCGCAGGAGGTTGGCCGGCCGCGCTTTCATGCGGTCGAGGCCGAAGGCGGCAAGCGTGCCGAGCACTGTCGCCAGCACCGCCACGATCGAGGCGACCTTCACCGAGTTCAGGAAGCTCGACATCCAGTCCGGATTGGTGACGAAGTTCTGGTACCATTGCCAGGAGAAGCCCTGCGGCGGGAAGGCGAGCGACTTGTTCTCGTTGAACGACATCGGCACCACGACCAGCGTCGGCGCGACAAGCCATATCGCCACCAGCAGGCAGACGAGGCCGAGGATGACGCGTGTGAGCGGCTTCATTTCCATCAGCGCCGCCCCGCTTCCCGATAGCGAGAGCGCATCACCGGGGCCGCCAGCGCCAGGAGCACGAAGGTGGTGACCAAAAGCACCACGCCCATGGCACCGCCGCGGCCCCATTGCAAAAGGCTCAGCACCTGGGTCTGCACCAGGGTCGACAGCATGGTCGAGCGCGGGCCGCCGAGCAGTGCCGGCGTGATGTAGAAGCCCAGCGCCAGGATGAAGACGATGATCGCGCCGGCATAGACGCCCGGCAGCGACAGCGGCAGGTACACCGTGAAGAACGCGCGCGAAGGCCGGGCGCCCAGGCTTTGCGCCGCCCGCATCAGCCTGAGGTCGATACCTTTCATCACCGAGTAGAGCGGCAGGATCATGAAGGGCAACAGCACCTGCGCCATGCCGATGACCACGCCGGTCTGGGTGCGGATCAGACGGATGCCATCGAACCCGGCCGCGTGCAGCAGCGAATTGATGACACCCGAATCCTGCAGCAGAATCACCCATGAGAGCGTGCGCACGACCCCGCTCACCCAAAACGGGATCAGTACGCAAAGCACCAGGACAAGCCGCACGCGCGGCCCGACGGCGGTCATCAGATAGGCATAGGGATATGCGCAGACCACACAGACGACCGTAACCCACGCCGAGATGACAAAGGTGCGCTGGAGCACCGTGAGATTGACGGGCGCGCCGAAGAACCAGAGGTAATTCTGCACGCCCCATTGCGGTTCCGAGAGGCTGCGCACCATGATGGTGAGCAGCGGATAGCCGATGACGGCTGCCAGCAGGATCAGCGCCGGCAGCGTGAGCGCGAACGGCCGCGATACCCAACCCCGTTTCGCGACGGAAGGCGTTGTCGGTTCGAGCGCGCTCACGGGCTTTGCCTCCGTCAGCCGGTCAGTTGCCGGCCATCAGCGCCGACCACTTTTCCTGCGCCACCGCGAAGTTCGGAACCCAGAACTTGAAGTTCTGCTTGTAGCCCTGCTTCTGGCGTTCCGGCGTGTTGGTCAGGAAGGCGGAGACGGAAGCGTCGACCTTGGGCTGGGCATCGCTGTTGATCGGCGTGTAGGAGGTCTGCTCCGCCAGGACCTCCTGTGCGTGCTTGCCGAGATAGGCATTGAGCAGCGCGTAGGATGCATCCGTATCCTTGACGCCGACCGGGATCGTCATCTGGTCCATCACCACCAGCCAATCCTGCCAGGCCGGCGCGTATTTGGCGCCGTTCTTGACCGCGGTCATGGCGCGGCCCGTCCACATCATCAGCATGTCGGCCTCGCCGGATTCGGCGAGTTGCTGCGATTCAGCGCCCGTTTTCCAGAAGATGGTATCGGGGCCGAGCTTGCGGACCACATCGATGGCCTTGTCGATATCGGCCACCGTCATCGCCTTCGGATCGCCGCCGGCAACCTTGAACGCCTGTTCCAGCAAGCCGCCCGTCGGGCTGCCGGAGCCGTCGATTCCGCGCACGCCCGGGAACTTTGCCGTATCGAAGAAATCGGCCCAGCTCTTGGGCGGATTATCCTTGTACTTCTCCTTGTTGTACATCAGCACGACGCCGTAATTCATCGCCGGCACCGAACATTCGCCAACCTGGCCTTCCGGGATTTTCGAGACGTCGAGCTTCGTCAGATCCAGCTTCTGGAACAGCTTGCCGCAATAGACATAAGGCGGCAGGTCGTCGGTATCGACAACGTCCCAGGTGACATTGCCGGACTCGACCTGCGCCTGCACCTTGGCGATCTCGGTCGGACCGTCATTGAGCAACTTGACGCCGGACTTGTCGACGAACTCCTTCAGCGCCGCGGCCTGGCCATCCTGGTAGATGCCGCCATAGGAGACGAACGTCAGGGTCTTGCCCTTCAGCGACCCCTCCTTGACTTCGCCCGCCACCGGCTTCTCCTGCGCGAACGCTGCGGTTGCCAGCACGCCAAGCGCCATCACGGCGCTGAGATACAAAGCTTTCGTTTTCTGCATGATTGTCATTCTCCCATTGATGCCCGCATTGGATTGGAGCTACCTGGCCGCGAGCGGTTTCCAGGCCGTGTATTGATCGAGCTCGGCGCGCACCGAGGTCGGCGGCGCGATGATCCACATCACTTCGGCTCGGCCGCTGCCGATGTTCTCCGAGCGATGCGGTGTCGAAGTCGTGTATTCGATGCTGTCGCCCTCCTCGAGCACGTGACGGGCGTCGCCGAGCGAGACCTCGACGACCCCGCGCAGCACGACGAGCATCTCGTGCGCGTCGCCATGGGTGTAGCGATCGGGCCCGGTCGAGCCACCAATGTCGAATTCCCCGACATAGACCTCCATGTCGCTCAGCGGCGGGCGCGACAGCAGCATCTTGCGGCAGCCGTCGCTGGGCGGCAGGCTCGGCCGCTCGCTTCGCCTCAGAACGCCATGGTTTTGCGCCGTGCTTTCCTCGAACAGCATGGCGACGCTGACGCCGAGCGCCGAAGCCATCTGGTTGAGCGAGGCGGTGCTGGCCCCTGTCAGGCCGCGTTCGAGCTGGCTGATGAAACTTGCGCTCGTCCCGGTTGCTTCCGCAAGCTCGCGCAGGGACAGCCTGCGGGCGAGGCGAAGGCTTTTGAGGCGCATGCCCAGCACTTGGTGGGCGTGCGTCGCGACCGGTGTCTCGCCCGTTTTCGACGAAGCCTTGTCCGACCCCTTGCTCATGCCGTCTCCTCACCGCACTTAACAACATGTACAGTACCACTGTACAACTGACAAGCCATGTATGGGCGCCAGAACAGGGCCAGTCGCTGGGCCAGGCTGCAAGTCGGAAGGGTCACGTGAGCAAGCCGCGCCGCCGATTGACAAGGGGGCGCGTAGGGAGAAGCCTTATCCTTCGCCCGACAGGTCCCGGCGCGCCTTTTCGAGTTCCTCGGCATAGCGCCGCATCAGATGGCCCTCGGTCAGCAGACCGAGCACGATGTGGTCGGTGAAATCCTCGACGACGGCCAGTTCCTCGGCGCCGGCGCGCTGAAACGTCTCGGCGGCGGCCTGCACGTTCATGCTGGGCACCAGGACGGCATCCTTGTACTGCGCGAGATCGCGCACCGGCGCCTCGCCGCCGGCGGGATCGCTGTGCAGTTCGGCCACGATCAGCACGCCGACATACTGGTCGCCCGGGTCGACGGCGATGACGCGCTGCGCCGAACCCAGCGGGATCTGCTTGCGGAAGTCGGCCAGCGTCGTCGCGGCATCGATGGTCTTGATGTCCTTGCGCATCATCGAGCCGACGGTCAGGCTGCGCATCCAGCCGACATCGTGGGCGCTGCGGATCGTCTCGCCGCGCAGATGGAAGCGCCATGTCGAGAACGAATAGCCGAAGGTTTCGCGCACCAGGATCGCCGCCATGATCGAGGCGGCCAGCACGACGCCGGTGAGCGTCAGGTCGCGGGTCGATTCCAGCGCCAGGAAGGTCATCGTCAGCGGACCGCCGACGACACCGACGGCAAGCGAGGTCATGCCGACGACGGCGGCAACCGAAGGGTCGATGCCGGTCGCCGGCGAGACCAGCGCCATCACACCGGCGAATGCCTTGCCAAGCAGCGCACCGAGGAACAGCGAGGCGAAGAACAGGCCGCCGCGAAAGCCCGAGCCCAGCGAGATGGCTGACGCCGCCAATTTCAGCACGAAGACGCTGGCCACCACGGTCAGCCCATAGTTCATCGCGAATTCGCGGTGCAGCGCGCCATGGCCGCTGGACAGGACCTGCGGCGTGATCAGCCCCAGCAGGCCGACGATGACACCGCCGACGACGGGACGCAGCGAGGCATCGACCGACAGCCTGTTGAAACCGCGCTCGATCAGCGTCACCAGCTGCATGATGGCGATCGAGGCCGCGCCGCCCAGCAGCCCGAGCAGCAGGAACGGCACATACTGGCTGGGGGTCAGTTGCGGCAGCCCAGAAAGCTCCAGCGGAAACGGCACGCCGCCGAACATTTCCGCGGTCAGCGAGGCCGAGATCGCGGCCGTCATGACAGGCGCGACATTGGCGACCGAGTAGATGCCGATGACCAGTTCGAAGCCATAGAAGGCCCCGGTCAGCGGCGCGTCGAAGGCGGCGGCGATGGCCCCGGCCGCACCGCAGCCGACGAGGATGCGGACATCATTGCGGCGCAGCCTGAAGATGCGCGCCAGCCGCGACGCCAGACCGGAGCCGACCTGCGTGTAGCCGGCTTCCAGGCCGACCGAAGCGCCGAAGCCGCTGGAGATCATCGTCTGGCCGGCGATGATGAAGGTGTCGGTCAGCGACATGCGACCGCCATAGAGCGCGTTGGCCTCGATCGGATCGACGGGTGTGCGGAATTTCCGCAGCCGCAGCCATATCACCGTCAGGCCGAGCAGGGCGCCGCCGACCGGCGGGATCAGCGCCTGCATGGGATTGGCGAGCGAGAACATGCCCGAAAGCCGGCCACCGGGCTGAACGCCGAACAACAACCCGTGCAGATCCTGCACGATCTGGCTCATCGCGGTGACCAGTATACCCGCCATGACGCCGACGGCGCCCGCCAGCATGACCACTGCGATGCCGCGCGCCTCGAGCAGCGGAATTGACCTCAGAAGCACCGCACGCAGCCGGCGGGCGTAGACTTGTGGCTGGTTTCTGGAAAGCACCGGGCGGCTCGCCGATATCAAAAGGGACGTGGAAGGCTGATACGCCTAGGGATACCGCATGGCAACCGCGATGCCGGCTCCCCGAATGCCAGGATCGCTTTCGAACAGTCTGGAGGCTTCCTTTGATCAACCCGGAGCCAAAAAGGCATAAGTGAATTGGGCATCTGAAATCGGACACCGGATTCGCGGCAAAGGCCCTCCTCCCCCTCGCCTGCGAAATCGACGCAAGGCCTGAAAAGTGGTATTTTGGCCCGTCTCTATTTCCCTCCAGGAGGAGAACATGATTGCGCGGGGATTGTTTTCATTGGCTGCTTGCACGATTTTCTTGAGCTCGTCTGCAATGAGCCATTCAGACATAGACATGCCAGTTAAGTTGAGTATTTCATACCCCATGTCTCCTTTTGCGGGAGGCAATACGGAAAAACGGAGCCGGCCCGCAGAAGAATTTCTTCGGACCACACAGCAGGATGTCTGCTGTCCTGGCGGTTATCCTTGGTACCGTAATTCAACGAACACGTGTTACGGCAGCTATGAAGATTGCCACGATACCGATGGCGGAGGTTGGTCCTGCAGGCAGGTCAACGCCTGCTAGGCGATAAGAGATTGGCCGGTGCGCAAGCGAGCTTGATTGCCGATCATATCGACGTCTCCGAATTCAGGCAGGCAAACGGAAGTCCGCTCGCCAACCCAGCTCCTCGACCGCCTTTTGCGTCGAGACCGCCGGGTTGGGTTCCGCCACGTTGAAGACGCCGGGCGCCCCCTTGTCGAGCGCGAGCAGCGCGGCATAGGCGGCGGCATCGACATGCACCGGCGATGCGCCGGCGGCCGTATCGGTTCCCGTTCCCGGCCCATAGAGCTGGCCATATCGCAGCACGACGCCGGCGAATGGCGCGCTGAGAACGGCCTTTTCCAAGGCGATGACGCCACCGACGCTGATGCCGCGATTGCCACTCGCGCCGCCAGCCAGAGGGTCGGCTTCGCCATGCGGCTCCGAGCCCGGCGCATAGGCCCAGGCGATGCTTTGCGCCACCATGCGCCGGACACCAGACGCGACGGCGGCCGCGACCAGATTGCGCGTGCCTTCGTCGCGGATGCGGGCATTGCGCACGACCGCCTCGCCCATCCGGCTCGGATCCAGCCCTGGCGGCAGGTCGGTCAGCTGATGGACGACGATGTCCGGCTGGGCGGCGAGCATCGCGCGCGACAGCGCCTCGGCGTCGAAGACGTCCACGACCGCCGGCCCGACTCCGAGGGCGCGCAATGTCGCGGCCTTGTCCGCATTGCGCGTGGTGCCCGTTACCTGATGACCGGCGGCCAGAAGTTGCGGGATCAGTCGCTGGCCGATGGCGCCGGAGGCGCCGGCAAGAAAGATTCGATGACCCATCGTCAGGGACTCCGCATTGTCTTAATATCAGTGCACGAACAACATATAAGAGCTCTTACATTATGCACAAGCCGAATCCGCACGCATCGATACCCGCCCCCGGCGAAGGCAAACGCGGCGAGGAAGGCTATCTCGGCTACCTGCTTCGGCAAGCCGCCGGCGCGCATCGGCTCAGAATGGACCGGGCGCTGGGAGATCTCGGCGTGACGCAGCCGCAATTTGCCACGCTGACCATGCTTGCGGCCTATCCCGGCCTCTCCAATGCCGATCTGGCCCGGCTGGCGCTGCTCACCCCGCAAACGCTCAGCGTCATCGTCGCCAATCTCGAACGGGCCGGCGCGCTGGTGCGCAAGCCACATGCCGTTCACGGCCGCATCCAGCACATCGATCTCAGCGACAGCGGTCGCGCACTGCTGCGCGCCTGCCGCCGGCGCGTGCGGGCGATCGAGAGCGAGCTGACGCAGGGGTTGTCGGAAGCGGAAGAACGCGCCGTCAGGCGCTGGCTGGTCGGCGTCGCCATGGCCGCAACAGCCGAGTCCTGATTATTGGCGGTTGCTGACCAGCCGGGCAGCGGTCGATCAGGTGGGCATGGGCTCACCGGCCTCGTAGAGCACAAGGTTGCGCTCGCCGATGCCAAGCGCCGGCCAGCTCGCGCGCCATTCGGCGATGTGCGGCGAGCGGAAATGCGCATCGAGCGCCGCCCTGTCGCGCCACACCTCGGTAACCCGGATCAGCCCCGCATCGAGCACATCCCGCGCGTAAGAATATTCGAGGCAGCCATCCTCGGCGCGGCTGCCCGAGATCATGCGCTCCATCGCCGGCCTTGCCTCCTCCAGCTTTCCTGCAGGCAAGCGGATCGTGCCGATGATGAGAAGCATGGGTCTTCCTCCTTGCGGGATCGTCGAGCTGGCCACTCTCCCACCCTCGCGCAAGCTTGGCCAGCTACCCTCGCCGGGCTGTCCCATGCGCGGCAGTCTATGGTTCGAGGACTTATATGGCGATCAGCGAAAGCATCCAGCCCGGCGCGGTGGCCAAGAACGGCCGCGACATCTTCTTCGCGCTCGGCATCGTCATCATCCTGGCCGTACTGTTCCTGCCGATCCCGGCCTTTCTCATCGATATCGGCCTGGCCTTCTCGATCGCGCTTTCGGTGCTGATCCTGATGGTGGCGCTGTGGATCCAGCGGCCGCTCGACTTCTCCTCGTTCCCGACCGTGCTGCTCATCGCCACGATGCTGCGGCTATCCCTCAACATCGCCACCACGCGCATGATCCTGTCGCATGGCAATGAGGGCACGCACGCCGCAGGCTATGTCATTGCCGGCTTCTCCAAGCTGGTGATGGCCAGCGACTTCGTCATCGGCCTCATCGTCTTCATGATCCTGATTGTGGTGAACTTCATCGTCATCACCAAGGGCGCCACGCGTATCGCCGAAGTCGGCGCCCGCTTCACCCTCGACGCCATCCCCGGCAAGCAGATGTCGATCGACGCCGACCTTTCCGCCGGCATGATCGACGACAAGACCGCGCAGTTGCGCCGCCGCGAACTGGAAGAAGAAAGCTCTTTCTTCGGCTCGATGGACGGCGCCTCGAAATTCGTACGGGGCGACGCCATCGCCGGCCTCATCATCACCGCCATCAACATCGTCGGCGGTATCGCCATCGGCTACATCAGGCACGGCATGGGCATGGGCGAGGCCGCCGACGTGTTCATCAAGCTGTCGGTCGGCGATGGTCTCGTCACCCAGATCCCGGCGCTGATCGTTTCGCTCGCCGCCGGCCTGCTGGTTTCCAAGGGCGGCACCCGCGGCTCGACCAACCAGGCCGTGTTCGGCCAGCTCGGCGCCCATCCGCGCGCGCTTTACGTGGCGGCAGCGCTGCTTGTGCTGCTCGGCCTGATGCCCGGCCTGCCGCTGTTCCCCTTCTTCGCACTGGCCGGCGGCATGGCTGGCCTCGGCTACATCATCCCGATGCGCGCCAACCGCGTCCTCGCCGAGGCCGAGGCGCTGAAGACCCAGGAAAAGGCGACCAAGGCCGAGGAAGAGAAGAACTCGGTCAAGGCCTCGCTCGCCACCGCCGAGATAGAACTGCTGATCGGCAAGCAGCTGTCGACCCGGCTGCTCGTGTCACATCAGGAGCTGGTCTTCCGCATGGCCAAGATGCGCAAGAAGTTCGCCCAGCAATACGGCTTCGTCGTGCCGGAAGTGCGCGTTGCCGACGATTTCGCCATCCCGCCGAAGAGCTATCAGATCAAGGTGCATGGCACGGTGGTCGCCGAATATTCGATGCGCGTCGGTGAGATCATGGTTCTGCTCGGCAGCCGCGAAGTTCCCGAAATCCCCGGTGAAGAGATCCGCGAGCCGGCCTTCGGAATGCGTGCCTATTCCGTCATGGAAACCTTCGCCGAGGATTTGAAACGCGAGAACTACACCTTCGCCGACAACATGTCGGTGCTGCTCACCCATCTCTCGGAAGTCATCCGCAACAACCTTCCGCAGCTCCTGTCCTACAAGGACATGAAGGCGCTGCTCGAGCGCCAGGACCAGGAATACCGCAAGCTGGCCGACGAGATCTGCACCACGCACATCTCCTATCCCGGCCTGCAGGCGGTGCTGAAGCTGCTGCTCGCCGAGCGCGTCTCGATCCGCAATCTGCATCTGATCATCGAGGCCATCGCCGAGATCGCGCCGCATGTGCGCCGCACCGAGCAGATCGTCGAGCATGTCCGCATCCGCATGGCCCAGCAGATCTGCGGCGACCTCTCGGAAGGCGGCGTGCTCAAGGTGCTGCGGCTCGGCAACCGCTGGGATCTCGCCTTCCACCAGAGCCTCAAGCGCGACGCCAAGGGCGAGGTGCGCGAGTTCGACATCGATCCGCGTCAGCTCGAGGAATTCGGCCAGGACGCCACCAAGGCGATCAAGAAATTCCTCGAGGCCGGCGAGCGCTTCGTTCTCGTCACCGCGCCGGACGCCCGCCCCTATGTGCGCATGATCATCGAGCGGCTTTTCACCACGCTGCCGGTGCTCTCCCATGTCGAAATCGCCAAGGGCGTCGAGATCAGGGTGCTCGGGACCATATCGTGAGCGTTCTCTCGCAGAGCGTCGTCATCGCGGCGTTCCTCGCCTTCTGCCGCATCGGCGCCTGCTTCATGCTGATGCCGGGCCTGTCCAGCGCCCGCGTGCCGGTGCAGGTCAGGCTGTTCGTGGCGGTCGCCGCCACCGGTGGCCTGCTTGCCTTCCTGTGGGACCGCATCATTCCTTTCGTCGATCCGCGCCCGCAGATCCTGGTGCCGATGATCATCTCGGAACTCCTGGTCGGCGGGCTTATCGGCGCCATGACCAGGCTCTACATGGAAGCGCTGCGCTTCATGGGCTCGGCCATCGCCATGCTGATCGGCTATGGCGGCTCGGGCGGGCCGGCGATCGAGGAACCGGAACCGCAGGCAGCCCTTGCCGCCATCATCTCGTTCTCGGCGCTGTTGATGCTGTTCGTCTTCGACTTCGACCACGAAATCGTCCGCGCTTTGGTGGCCTCCTACACGGTCGCGCCGGTCAACGTCTTCTTCAACCCGCAGGCGGCGCTGGTCGACATCACCGACACCGTGTCGGACACCTTCTTCCTGGTCATCCGCCTCGGCAGCCCGTTCGTCGCCTATGCCATTCTGGTCAATCTGACGATCGGCTTCGTCAACAAGCTGACCCCGCAGATCCCGATCTATTTCATTTCCCAGCCCTTCGTCATCGCCGGCGGCATGATCATCTTCTATTTCGCCATCGGCACCATGCTGTCGCTTTTCGTCGACGGCTTCGTCGACCTGACTTTGGCGAGGTGAGATGAGCACGCGCAAGGACCGTCTGCGGAAACTGGTCAAGGTGCAGGAGCAACTGAGGGCGCTGCACGAGACCCGCCACGCCACCTTTCTCGCCGCGGCAAACGCGGCGGAGACCGAGGCCAGGGAATTGATCGGCCATTTCGACCAGGACAATTCACTCTCCGGCCTGTTCCCCGATCTCTATCACCGCCGCATCGCCCAGGCGGTGGTGCGCCAGGAGAAGAGCCTGGAAAGCGCCAGGCAGGAGGCCGGCCTCATCGCCACGGCAAATGCCCGCACCAACATGGTCAAGCGCGCCTACAAGGACGTGCGCAACCGCGACGAGCGCGAACGCTCCGACCGCGAACGGCTGGATCTGATCGCGCAGAAGCGGAACGAGGAATAGCTGCGGGAATCGCTTCCCTCGCTACGATTCGTTCAACGACAAAGGTGCGCGTTCGTGCCTCCAACGGCACCCCAGCTGACATCACTGGACGAAGGCGGCACCGCCTTTGCTCCGATCGACACAGTCATTGGAAGTCGCCTTGGTGTTCGAGATCACGGCAAGAAGCTCGTTCCATCTCGACTCCAAAGTAGGGTGCTCTAACGCGGGATCTTTCGCCCAGTCAAAAACCCTACTCGCGTCCTTCTGGTCATCGAACTTTGGAATGTCCCTGCTGAACAAAGCAACGACAAGCTTTTTGAGGTCAGCCGAATATAGCGTCACCGATCCCTGCGTCGGCTCCGTGAAGGTGAGTGATCCCGGCAGCAGCCAGTGCGTGCCGATGCCGTCGCGCAACACCCGAGGCATATCGAGCTCGTGCCGGGTAGCGATCGATCGGTGCTCGCAATAGATGTCGTGTATGTCGGAGAACACTTCACCTTCCATTCCCAAGCCGAGTTGCCCACCCGCTTGCAGCACCGAATTGAAGCCAAAGCTCTCAGTATAGCCTCCAGCCGACGCAGATACGTCGGCAATGACGATGTGAAGCGGTGCCAGAGGCACGGACTTGTCCAACGATTTCAGGGCGTCTCGAACAAAAAGGTAAAGCGTCATTGTACCGCGGTTTTCAACCGCGCCGCCGTCCGTCACCCAATAGCGCTGTCGGACAGAGTCTGTTCCATCCGGCAATACATCGATGGCTGCGTCGGAGAAAACGGGCGGAAAATTCGAACTGAGGGCGGCGGCGCGGGCGATTGAAAGGTTTACGTCATCGATAGGGACGACTTTCATCACGGCCGGTTCATTCGCCGCCGCCCCCTGGTTGGGCGCCTTGAGGTTCGTCAGCACCAGCCGCCCGCCCGCAACGCTGCCGTCAAGCAGTTTTGGACATTTCGCGGCGAGTTCTGGAAATGAAAGATTGTCATCAGTACAGGTTGTTGGCTTGGCTTCAAACGAACCCAGCAACGACGTGTTGAACATCAAGCCGAAAGGCGGCGATCCCATCACTCCCGCACCCATGTTGCAGACGAACGACTCTGCAAGGATATTGCCCAAACGGGTTCGCGCCGGGATCCATCCGTCCACGTGCTCATCTTTCAGGGGATTTTCACCGCACACAGCCGGCTGCCAGCTTCGCCTTCCAAAGGTTGTCCGCAGATCACCGGCTCTTTCGAGAACGTCCTCGATGAAGGGATCCGCCATGACCTTCGAAAAATTCCCCCAAGCGTCATTGTCTGGATCACCGGGTCGCCGCAGTTCGCGCTCATGCAAGGCAAAGTAGGCTAGAGCGGCACTGCCACCGGATACACCACTGACGAGGACGACGTTACAGATCTTGCCTTGTTGTGCGAGCCCGTGAAGGACTGATGCCGTGTAGATGGCGGCGCGAGTGCCACCGCCAGAAGCGGCAATGGCAATTCTGGCATCGCTCGGGCCTAAGGGCGGGCAAGCGCCTGTTTGCCCGGTCTCAGACCGCAAAAAGCTGGCGGGGTCGAGGTTCTTGGGCGCCATCGAATGGATTTCCAGTTCGGCAGGCTGAGCCGCGTGGAAGAACGAGACCCAAGACGGCCCGGCTATCAAAATGAAGGCCAAGGTGCTTGTGATTACCGGAAAGACCAGTGCGGAACGTTGAAAGTCGCGCAAGCTCGGCAGTGGGTCGGGGAATACGCTCTTTGATGCCGGCATCTGTTCGATCTGCCGGCGAAAAGTGGACAGCAGTTCCGATGGAGTCTGGAACTGTAAGGCTGCCCCCTGGGCTTCGTATCCCTTCTTATACTCGCCCTGAATTTTCAATCGTCCCGCCCCATGCAGCGCTACCAGGCGACCGTTCGGCTTGATGGGGCTGGTAGGCTGGTTACCGATGTAGTCGTATCGCAGCTCAAAGGGAGGCCCAGCGGCAACACTGCCACCAAGTAGATGGAGAATTCTCCGCGCCGCGAATTGATCGCACCAGAACGCGTAGTACCACGCCGCCAAATAGAAAAAAGCGAGGTAGCCCATGATCTTGGTATTGCCGTATCCGGTGCTGCCTGCGTTGAACAGATAAGTGATGTAGTGCACGTCACCCAAGCGCGCCAGGGCAACGACAATCACCAGCAAGCTTATGGCAAGTTGCGGGCCTATGAAGAAGAGACGACCGATAGTTTTAAGAACTTCCATCAATCTTTCGAAAAGCACGCCGAGGAAGAGCACTGCCCAGCAGAGAACGCCGACAATTGCAAACACCCACCAAAGAAATCGATCCGGTACAAAGAGCACCAATAGCGATCCAGGCAAAAGCAGCTCGACCGGGTAGCGGACGGGCACAATGAGCAAGGCGGAAACCAGCGCTGCGAAAGGGCTGGTACCCATGAAGTCGTAGCGATTCGTCGGTGGAAACAGGTCGACTGCGGGAAGCGCCTGCGCAAGTTCACTTCGTCCTTGGGGATTGAACAATCGCACGGCTACACACCAGGCCATGCCGAGTGCGATCGCCAAGATGATGACAATCGCGACACCAATGTGCAGGCGTAGTGATCCTGAATGATCGTCGTAGGTCTCAGGTTGGGTGAAGAGAAGCATTGGGGCGATCAAGACACCCAGGATCGCAAGCTGCCCAGCGAGAAGGTATCGCTGGACCCATGGTTGCAACCACGCTCCGATATGTAGCGCCAGCAACAGTGAAAGCCCGAATATCAACAGTCCGATCGTGGCCAACGTAAAGTGGAATGTCGGGCAGCCCAGCGCGATAACGACGATTAACATGAGAGACAGGACCGGGACGAACCAGGCGTAGCCATCGGGCGCAATCCAGCTCCAATACCACGCTCTGCCCGTTGGCAACGGCTGGTTCACAAAACCATCAAACCTTCGCCACCAACGAACGAAACTCCTCGTCTTGGCACCCAACCAATTGTAAAGGCCTGGTTGGTCATTCGCGGTAGCAGCTTGATCCACAGCAAACCTCTTGGCTTTCGTCATGTCTGGATTGCCCATTGCTGTGCCATCCACCGTGAGGACGCGAGTACGAAAGCTGGGTGTTCTTGGAAGCCCCATGGCTCAATGCGGCTTCTGGCCCTAGCGCGGCCGGGCCAGCCGACACGCAACCGCCATGGGGAACACTCAGCCGGGCCACTTGAGTAGGGCGACCCGTTCATGCAGGTCAATCTAGTGGGATTGCAGGCGTTCCCTGGTTCCACTTTTCAAGCTTTCCCAAGAAGCCCCACGCCGCAAGGCCAAGAAATAACGGCATTGCGAAAGGGCTTAACCCCATGGCTGGCGTGATATTGGACAGTGCAGTGCCTACCGCGGTCAGATCACCCGACACGCCAGGCGAAGTCGCCAATTTGGAAAGCAGCTGCGTAATGATCGCCCCGCCAATACCAATCGCCGATTTCTTTCCGTCGAGCAGATTCCCGATCGTCTGACCGAGCGCACCATTCACTGGGCCTAGCGGCGCATCCTTGGCTTGGCCAGGGAGCAAGATGGCCGAGACCAGGTCGATCGCCCTTCGCAAGCGATCTTGCTGACTACCGCCCTGATTGACTGGCGGGACGGTGTTCGCCACGCGCTGAACTGCACCTCCCAACGCACTGACAATGCCCGCGAGGTCGCTGTTCACGCCAACCGTATTTACATGGACAGGTGAAGGCACCTTGTCCGATCTATCGGTCAAGGCGCGAATAGCGGCCTGCAAAGATTCGAGCTTCTCGCGAATATCACTTGCGGCGCCATCCGAGCTGGGCTGCAGCTGCCGGTCGATCGCCGCAATCGTAAGAGGATCTGCTAACCCCGTATCGTCCAGTCCGTTTTGTTGTTGAAAGCGCGACAGAGCTGTCCTGGTCAAAGGTCCGCTCCGCCCATCTTCGACCAATTGCGGGTCTGCTCCCAGAGCGTTCAATGAATGCTGAAGCCAGACAACATCCTTTGCCATCTCATCGTCTGGTTCCAAGCCCGGCGAACCGCCGTTTGAACCGATGCTGATCGTTGGGTCAAGGCTGAGGAGAGCCTTCAAGATCACTGCCGTCCCGAGCTGCGTATCCGCAAAATTGGGGTCGAAAACATGGTCTTTGACATACTTGCCGGCTCGCGCCTCGGGCGGCCCGTACAAGGTGGAACCACCGTAAAGGTACGGAGAATTCACACCTTTTCCGTGGTAGCCAAAACCATTGAACCCCTCGAGCCTGAACAGAGTTCGCGCAATCCCCCAATCGCTGGCGCCTACAAAGCCCTCCAGCCGCAAAGCGTCCAACGCTCCGTCGACAAAAGCGTTCGGCCCGGTGAATGGCCCACGGCCCTTCGGAACAATGGTGGTACGTTGGCCAAGAGGCTGGCCATTGCCGAGATAAGTGCCGAAATTCAGCGAAGACTCACGGTAGTGACAGAGGCCGACAAACCACCATGGAACACCCGTCCGGCTTTCGATCTGAGCATAAATCGTCTTGCCATCCAGAATGCGCTTGGCTTCCTTTTTGACGACGCTGGCTCGGTTGGATCGGATTTCCAGCCTCTCCCAGTTGCGCTCATATCCCTCTTTATATTCATCAAAGAGTCCCATTGCCCATATCCCCTTCGAGTAGTGATTGACCAAATTCGACTAACGCTAAACCTCCGCCAAACTGGAAAGCCGGGCACACCTTTGTCAGGCGCCGGCAGGGGCGGACATCTCAAGAATCTCCGCCCTGCTTCGCCCCCGCCGAATTGTCGAAGATTGTCACGACATATCCGGTCGTCCCCTGACTTCACCCGCTGCCAAGGACTGGTTGTCACCGGTAGTGAAGCGGCGGCCCCATGCCGAGCCCGTAGGAGACCAGGTCCTTCAGTCTGAAGCCTGCCCCGCTCACAGGCTTCCACAAAGGATCGAGCGACAGGTAAGACCTGCCGTCGCCAAACAGCAATCCGAGGAAGACCTCCGCCACAATCCGGCCGCCCACCGGTCCAAGCTGCGGCGTGGAACGTGTGCCGCCGCCTGTAATCGGGATAGCCATGTTGGTCTTGTGTGTTGCCGCTTCGGCAAGGACATAGGTCCAAAGTGGGCAGTTGTCGGCGAAGGCCTTGCCGTCGCCACCCTTGGCTGTGACGGCATCGATGATCGGGCCTACGACATCACCATCCTCGGGAGCGTCCACAGCCTTGCCGATTATGATGTCCGGATCGGCCAGGGGCTCGATGGCCATGGCACGTGCGACGCTCTGGCCGGACGGCAGGCCGAGTAGCCAGCCCCGCAAGAGATTGCGCTCGCCGAGGGAGACCGGCGGATCACCCGCCACGGCTTTCGGCAGATCGTGCAGGAAACCGACGAGGGATGTGTCGATCCTGTAGGCAAATTGCAGCCGACGCACGTTGGCAGGATCTCCAGTCTCGGGATCCGATCCGCCTGCGCGCTTGTCAATGTCGATAAATCGACCCCAGTCCAGGGCGCGACCCGGCTTCATCGTCTGGAAGCCGGTAAGCGCCTCCTCATGCGGCTTGCCGGCGCGTGGGAAGATCGGCAGCAGCTTGTCGTCGTTCAGCCGATAACCGGGCCTTACCATCGAATGGCCAAGCCTGTAGGCGGCGACCGAAAACTCGACTGGCATGAACGGCAGGTTGCGCCAGTGATAGTACCGCAATCGCTTTTGATCGAAGCGGCCGTCCGTCTTGAGTGCGTCAAGGATCGGTTGCGAAACGACCCTGGCGAGGAAGTCATTGACGACAACATACTGGTAGTGGAAGCGGACGAGCTGCTGGACCGCTTCAAAATCCAGGCCCGGATTGTCATCGACCATCCGGTTGTGCACGTTGAGCATCAGCCCTTGCAGTTGCGAAACCAGACTGTTTTCATCGTTGCGGGGGTCGCCGATGATTGCGCGTCCGGCGAAGCGCGGCAGATCGTGTCCGGGCTGGCCACCGGCTCCTGTCATTGCATCGCCGTGGCGGAAGCGGCCTTCTTTCGTATACATGTAAGGCTGGTCGGCGGGACCCCGGCCATAGACATTATCCAGATTAAAGCTCGGCGTGCGGAAATCCACCAGCCCATCGGGATCCAGCGATTTACGCAAGGTGCTGACGGGATCGAAGGTGATGTCGTGATCAACGAACTGGCCAAAATAGGTATAGAGGGCAGGAATCCCGCTTTCCTCGGCGTCGAGCCCATCTTTCGGCTCGTCAATATCAGCAGACATGGCGGCGCCGAGCGCCTTGAGGTTGCGACGGTTGTCATCGTCGTTTGCCCCGAACGTTGCGGGTGCCAGATTTCGGAACATGCGGCCGAAGCGGCCTTCGAACAACGGCGATCGTGTCGCATCAATGCCACGGGGCGGGGTGCCATGCGCTGCCATTTTTTGATCTCCTGTCTTGTCGAATTTCTGATCCGAGGATGGCCTTGTGTCGACGAAGCCGCTTCGCCCTTCCGAGTGGGCCGCGAGGCACAGGCCGGCCCCATCCGGTCATGGCCCCGCGGCGCCGCTCCCGGGAGGAAACCCGAAATGGGCCTTGTGTCGAAGAAGCCGCTTCGCCCTTCCCAGTGGGCCGCGAGGCACAGACCGGCCCCATCCGGTCATGGCCCCGCGGCGCCGCTCCCGGGAGGAAATGAATTGGCGCCGATTTTCCATCGTCTCGTCCGGTGCGGGTCGTTCAGCTCCGGGGCAGTCGAGATGACGTCTCGGAAACAACCATTAGACCAGCTAGCGTGAAATCAGCGTGAGATGACCGCCATCTTCGGCTCTCGCGTCTTTCAGAGATCGCTTTGCCTTGCCTGCGACGCTTGTTGACCCGATCAAAATCGTGAGGCGAAAGTGGCAGCCAGGAGTGAGAAGGCTTTCTTCAACAGCGAGGATGGTGAATTGACCGCCGCGAATGCGTTTGAACTGGCAGCGCGATTTTGTTCAAAGCCGCAAGATTTGGCACCTGACCAGGCTGCAATGGCACGCGGGTTGCTCACCTCACTTGGGTACTTTGGCTCCCGCGACACAGATCCCGACCCGGTGGTGGTCAACAACCGCCAAGGACTACTGTTGGCCGCAGCGAATTTTGGCAATCTGTTCCGCTTGCACGCCCGCCACGCACCGGGGCTGCACTTTTTTGGTGCGCAGGTACATCGCAGTTGGAGAGATTCGGCCTCACCCACTTCGGCGAGCTTCAGCGGTGTCGGCCTCACCCCGGGGCGCGCATTCGAGGCCTGCATCGGCGAGGGCATCGAATATCATAGCGAATGGCAAGTGCCGCACGGGACGACGCACGGCACGCCAGTAGATGGTGTAAGTCATTGGCAGGACATTCGGCTGGCTGAACACCTCGACGATTTCCAGGTGCAATCCGGTTTCGGTGAAAGTGACCGATGGGTGCCCGTGCGCCGGCTGGACGACGGTCGGCAGGGCTATCTGCCCGAGACACTTTTCATTCGCGGCGCAAACCGAAGCGCCTGGGTAACCAGTTGCGGATGCGCCGCAGGGATAACCCACGAGGCTGCCCTGACCTCGGCGCTGCTGGAAGCAATCGAGCGCGATGCGGCTGCCGCCTGGTGGCGCAGCAGGCGCGGCGGCCGGTTGATCGGACTGGAAGCGCTTGCTGGCGCGGGCGTGCTCGATCTGCTTGCGCGGATAAGGCAGGAGAAGCTCGGCAGATGCACCCAGTTTCTCGACATATCGGGTGAGTTTCCCGCGCCTGTAATCGCGGCGCTATCCTTCGACGCGGATGGTCGCGGCCTGGCAGTCGGGCTGGCTTGCAGGCTGGACGCGGGCAACGCCCTGAGGGCGGCGCTGCTGGAAATGTGCCAGATGGAACTGGCTCTCGATCTGGCGGCAATGAAACGCGCAGAACAGGGGGGTGAGAGGCTCGACGAGGTCGACCGCCTGCAGGCGGAGCGCGCCGAGACCGCTGGCGCAATCGACACGGGCCTCGTCTCACACCTGTCCAGTGGCGTGCTGATGCACAAAAATGATGAAAGGGACTTGAATTTCGTATCCTTGGTTGGCGAAATGCTTAAGAAGCAATACCGCATATACGCAGCGGATCTGACCACGCCGATGTTTGACATTCCCGTCGCCAAAGTCTTCGTCCCAGGGCTGCAGCCATTTCCGTCGCCGTTCCAGTCGCGTCGGCTTCGTTCCCTCATTGACCAGGCCGGCCCGAGCGGCCGCGCCGATCTTATGTAGACGGAGGCAGTTGCGGGACAACGATGATCGGGCACAACTCCCCAACGAGGACTGCGCCGCTGATCAGTGTCACGACGCTTGACAAGGTAGCGCTGAGCCAATTTGGGCGAGACGTCGCCGTGAGAAACCGCAAATCGCGTGCCGTCCTTGCCTATCTTGCACTGAGCCCTCATGGCTTTGAAACCCGCGAGCGCATCTGCGGCTTGCTCTGGAGTGAATCGGACGAAGCACGAGCGAGGGCCTCGCTTAGGCAAACCGTAGTCGATCTCAAGACCTGCCTGGCTGAAGTCGAAGGGGTCTTCCTCGGAGACCGGCTCAACGTGACGCTGAAGCAGTCGCTCGTCACAGTGGATGTGAGTGAGATCAGGCACGAGCTGAAAGCTGGAAGGATTCCGCCCGTCCTTCTGGAGAGGCAACGTGTCGCCGAAAGCTTTCTCAATGGCCTGGACGACATCGACCCCTCGTTTCGCAACTGGGTCCTCGTCCAGCGGCAATGCCTTCAGGACGAATTTATCTCATGTCTGGAAGCGATGGCCAAGGCCGCGGCAGACTGGCCAGCGCTAAAGCGAGCCGGACAAGCCCTGCTCAATCTCGATCCGACCAACGAGATCGGCTGCCGAGCAGTCATGGAAGCGTCGGCTCGGATGGGCGACCAAGCAACGGCCTTGAGGGCCTATAAGGGGCTTTGGGACCTGCTTGAAACAGAGTTCGACAGCGAACCTTCAGCCGCCACGCAGGCACTGGTCAGTGACATCAAGCTCGGTACGATCGGGGCCACGGACAGGGGGGCGGTAACCGCGGTTGCCGCCGAGGCATTCGGGTCCCAGGCGCAACGGCTGCAAGAGCCCGCCGCCGGCGTGCTGCTGTTCGTGCGGGAGTTCGAATTGGTGAGCGGTTCCGTCCGCGCGCGGAACGCCGTGCAAATCTTCCGCAGTGAACTGGTCGCGTCCCTGGTGCGGTTCCGCGACTGGGCGGTAATGGAGTGGGAAGGGCATCCTCCCCGCTTCACCGAGAATGCCTATTGCATCGAGGCGACCGGATTTATCGACGGGCCGGCATTGCGTCTCAGCATGACGCTTAAGCAGCTTGCATCGGGGCGCTACATCTGGAGCGAGCAGTTTGTCATCGAAAACAGCCAGTGGTACCAGACCCAGCAGAGGCTCATCCGCCGCATCGCCGTCGCGCTGGGTGTCAGCATGTCGTCCGAACGGCTGGTTCAGATCGCCAGCATCCCGGACCTGTCGCTGGAGCAGTTCGACCGCTGGCTGAGGGCGCAGGAACTGATCTTTCAGTGGCGCCCGGAGTCAGAGGAGAGGGCCGAGGCTCTGTTCAGATCAATCATCGCGGAGTCACCGCGGTTCGCTGCCGCCTACGCCGGGTTGGCCGGCATCATCAATTCACGGCATCTGATCTTTCCCGGCATCGGCCGGCGACGCGAACGCCACGCAGAAGCGCTGACGTTTGCCAAGCAGGCGACCCAGATCGATCCGATCGATTCGCGAAGCCAACTGCATCTGGCGTGGTCCTACGCCATGAACGGCATCCCGCAGCAGGCGGCCATCAGCTTCCTTCTGGCCTGCGAACTCAATGGCAACGATCCCTGGACCCTGGTCTCCGCGTCTCTCGGGCTTGCCTATTGCGACGATCGCGAGAACGCGCGGCGTATCGCCACTCTGGCGTTGCAGACCGGACTCGGCGTTTCACGCCTGCAATGGAGCTATCAGGCGGGCGTGCGGTTCCTGCTTGGCGACTATGCCGGTTGCGTCGAAGCGGCCGAGCGCGCCGCCGATAGTGTGTCGTACATCGGCGGCTGGAAGGCCGCGGCGCTCGCCTTGCTCGGAAATGAGCAAGCCGCGCATCAAGAGGCCGACCGATTTTTGGCGCAACTGAAGACGACGTGGTTTGGAAATGAGTCACCGGAGCCGGGCAATGTCGGCACATGGCTCATGGACAGCTTTCCGATCTACAGTCCAGACGCCCTCGAGGCGCTGCGCCGAGGGCTAGCCGGGGCCGGCATTGTCGTCAGCCAGATACCTTTGCCAGAGCCCGTTCTATCGGCAGCCCCGAATGGTGTAGTCCGCGATGCGTGAGTAGAAGAAACTGTCGCGGTTGAACGGCACCGTTTCGAGAATGGCATCGAAATAGAATTCCGGAATGCCATAGTCGGCCATGCCGCCTTGTTCGGTCTGGAGCTTCTTTTGCGATTGCGTCACTTGATTGTTGGGCGGTAACCGCAGGAAGAAGACGTGGTCGTATCCCTGAACGATCTGGATTTCCTTATAGCGGTCCGGCACGACGACGAGTCCATCGAGTTGGGCCTTGAACTCGGCCAAGTCGCGCGGACGCGTGCTGGGGTCCTGTGCCCATTGCACCACCTTGCGGCCGGTCGCCTCGAAGTTAAGGGTTCGGATCGGTTCGGGAAAGGCGTCCAAATTGTCGACGGGGTCAGCCATGTTTAAGCTCCAGGAGTTGTAGGCGGGGTGATGAACCGGGGCCAGGCATCGCCCAGATTGAGCGCGCTGGCGACGAAAAGGATCAGGTCGGCCATTGTTCGCGGGATGCCGGTGGGAAACAGTCTGGCGACGAGGTCCTGCGTAATTGGGTCGTCTTCGATCATGGCGCGCGAGGCCGCCAATCTTGCCATGAAGACATCCCCTATAATCACCGATCCGATGGTACCGAAACACAGCCCGTCCTGTTCGATCGCGGCCTCCAACAACAGCCAGAACAGCAAAGGCGGATTTTCTGCCAGCTCAGTCGCCTCGGCCGCGGTGAAGGCAACGGTCGATCCTTGAAGCCAGGATCGAATAGCCTGGTGCCGTTTCCCGGCATCGCCGAGTAACGGCGCGGTCGCGAGAGCGGCCTGAGGCAATTGTTCGATCAAGGCATCGAGCCTTAGCAGGCCACCAATGGTTCCTCGGACCAAATCGCTGAACAAAAGTCCCGACGCATTCGGATCGGGTAGTGCAGCGCTGTCTGCTTCGCTCAACAGCCCCGCTGTGGCGGGGTCAAGTGGCTTTGAATCGGGGCCGACGCACAGGATCGGCATGCTGTAGGCACTCAGCAGCACGTCGTTGACCGTTGGTCCGATCCGCCGACTGAACTGCGGCGTCGAGCCGGCGATCTGGAAGAAATGCGACCAATCGGCGATCCAGTGTTCGGAGACCGGGAATCTGTGCGGGCGTGATGAGGAGCGGTTGAGCAACACGTTCTCCAGCCCTTCGCCTTCCGGATGCTGGTCATTGAAGACATAGGAAAGCCTGACCATGGAATGGCCCAAGCGGTATGCCGCGTGGGAAAACTCAATCGGGATGCCTTGCGGCATGTCGACCAGTGGTCTGAACCCGTTCGCGTTGTAGAGGTCCCATATCGGCTTGGCGATGAGGCGCGGCAGCAAATCATTTTGCAGCACATTCCGGTAAATCGCCGTCGTGACGCGGCGTGTCCGGTCGAAAAGATACGCGCCTGCCGGCAGTTCGACGTCCTTTTTGGGTATTCCGCTGCTGCTCAGTGCACCGGCCACGGCATTGTGCAGGTGCAGGAAAAGCGCCGTCATTTGCGCAATGTTGGCGTTGTCGTCGCTACGCTGGTCTGCGACCAGGACATCCGTCCGACCCCTTTCGACCCCATCGCTCAGATCGGCCTGTTGAAAGCGTGGCAAGTCGCGTATGGCAAAGGGACAGGCGCCCGCGGGAATCGCCATGGCGTTCGGTGACGGCGGTGCCATCGGCCCGGTACGCATGAGCGACCTGACGACTTCACCAGGCTTGGCCACGACATACATGCCAGGGTTCGAGAACGGTCCTCCGCCGTAAAGCACGTCGAGCAGGAGTGCCTCCTCGCGTTCGTTGCGGCGCTCTGCCTCGTGGGCCGCCAACAAGGGACTGAGCGAGGAATTGCGGATAATGTCGTGCGCGGCGAACTGGGCAAGATAGGTGTATCCTGCCGGAATCCGCTCGTTGGTTTTGTTGCCACCTCCGGCGGATGCCACACTCATCCTGCGCAGCAGCTTGGCAAACAGGCACTGAGTGGCCCAAGGTGTCTCCAGGCCATGATAGAGCTTGGCTTCGTCCGCGCCGGCAGCATTGCCGAAGTTGCGAAACTGCACCTGACGCGGATCGACAGTGCCGGCGATGCCTTGAACACCGCCCGACACGGCCAGCCCGGCGGTAGTCGTGCCGCGATGAGCGTTCATTCCGGTTCTCCCCGTCCCTTGGACCGTATTCCATACGTGTCGTGAAACCAGCGTGAAATGCTACTAATTTCGCGGCGCGCGAGGAAAGTTGACGGCCCAAAATCTGCCGGTCAGCAATGCGCCGCATGGTCGCCGTCCGCCGATCCCCGCCAAGCCTGGAAGCTGCCGTACTGTATCTTTGAACGGCGACATAAACAAAGTGCTTCGTGCCCGCTGGTGACCTTGGCCTCGAATCCAAGCTTCGCTAGAGTTCACGACATGCTGAACGCCATTCACCACGTCGCGCTCATCTGCACCGACTACGACCGGTCGCGACGGTTCTACGTCGAACTCCTCGGCCTCGATCTGATCCGGGAGGTCTATCGGGAGGAGCGACAGTCATGGAAGGCCGATCTGCGGATCGGGTCCGTCCAGCTGGAATTGTTCTCCTTCCCCGCCCCAGTGACGAGGCCGTCCTATCCAGAGGCGACGGGCCTGAGGCATCTGGCATTTGCCGTGGCCAATCTTGATCCCGTAATCATTCGCCTGGAAGCCGCAGGCGTCGCCGTTGAGCCGATCCGCGTCGACCCATATACAGATCAACGGTTTACCTTCTTCAGCGACCCGGATGGATTGCCGCTGGAACTCTGCGAAGTCCCATAAGCAACGGTACGCTTTCGCCACCATGCCGGTCGCGGCCTGCCCGCGCCGTTGCATTGGCGCCGCCTCGGGTCGAAAATGCCCCCATGGAAGCAGTCCGATTTCCCAAACTCATGACACCAAGGCTCGTGCTTCGGGCGCCCAGCGAAAGGGATGTCCCGGCATGGTTTGCGCGCGCGACGGATGTCGAATCCGCCTCCCTCGCCGGTGATCCCATTCCCGGCGACATAAGCGCGGGCGAGCGATGGTTGGCCCGCTCGCGTCAGCGGTTCGCCGACGGCAAGGCGATCCAGTGGTCGATGGACCAGACGGGAGTATCGGACGCGATCGGGACGATAACCCTGACCTTCGGCGCAACCGATGCCAAGGCAGCCGCATTGGGATTTGTGCTGGCACGCGCGCATTGGGGGCACGGGCTGGGTAGCGAGGCGGTGCGCGAAGTCCTGCGCTACGCCTTTGAAACCCTGGCGCTTGAACAGGTGACGGCCGAGGCGGCGGCGCGCAATTTCGCGTCGCTGCGGATATTGGCGAAGCTCGGCTTCAGGCATATCGAGAGCTTCATCGATGAGTCCGATGGCGAGCGCTGCGAGCGTTTCGCACTCGACGCGGATATTGGATCGCCACTGTTGGCGAGCAAGGCGACGAGCGACCGCTAGGTCCCGTGCTTGCTCGATTCAATTGCAGGTATTCGCGGCCTTAAGCGCTTCGGCACGGGAGGGTTCGTGCAAATCCGCGATCCGGCGGACAGCAGCGTAGAACCTTGGATAGTCGCCGGAACACAAATCGAACAGATGAAGGAACGCCGGAACCTGTTCACCGTAGACGGCAGTCGCGGCGAGCTTTGCATTGTTGATCGGGGCATCGAACCAGGCATCGTATCCCCGGTATCCGGCCCAGCTTTTGTCGCGCATCTGTCGGTAGCGCATCCGCAGCCTGTCGATCGTGGCTGCCTTGGCAGCCGCCATCTGCTCAGGGGCGCGGGGACTTCCATAGACCTGCCGCAACTCATCCCGCGTTTTCGCGATCAGTCCGAGAAAATCCGCCTGGCGCTTGCGGTTCGTTTCGTAGCGGCGCAACCCGGCGCGATCGCCGGCAGCTCGGAGCCATCTCCTCACACCGCTGGTTTCGACGGAGACCGCGAAAGCCTCGTTGAACGCGGAGTCGTTGTTCACATAGATTTTCTGATGCGCCAGCTCATGAAAGACAAGGCTGGCGATATAGGTGTCGTCCTGACGCAGCATGGTGCTGAGCAGCGGGTCGCTGAACCAGCCCAGCGTGGAGTAGGCGGTGACGCCTGACACATAAACGTCCAGTCCTTGCCGCTGCAGTTCGGCGGCGCTATCAGCCGCTGATTTGCGGGAAAAGTAACCCCGGTACGGAACGCAGCCGAAGACCGGAAAGCACCATGTTATCGGCGTAAGCGAGAATCGCGGCGCGGCAAAAACGGCAAGGGTCACATCGGCCCGGCCGATGTCGACATAGCTGCGATAGCTGCTGTTGTCGGGCAGCGCCAGTTCTTCCGTGGCAAAGCGGCGTATGGCGCTGGCCGACGTCAATTTGGCGCGCAATGCCTCGGGCGTCGAGGGATCACGGATGAGCCTTCCGACATTTTTCCGCGCGGCCATGATCTGCACGTGGCCCTCCACCGACTGCGCGTAGTAGGAAATGCTGGTGCACCCGGCCAGGCCGGACGCCACAATCACAGCGGCAAGCATTCGAAGAACGCGCTTCACTGTTTGCCCACCGCTTGCCCATCTCCCATGCAGCAAATGTCTCGATCCCGTTCTCAAACAGGCGCACCAATTCCCGTCAAGATGTACAGGGGCAGCGGGCCGGACTTTCGACGTTGGCAGGATTGGCGATGCGGCCATTCGCCTACGGCGTGCCGTGTCCCCCTGGCTGTCGTCAGCTTGCGGGCTGCCGCGGTCATTCGAGAACGGCGGCGGATGCCCGCTTCCGGCCCGAAGCCGACACCTCGTCTCCACCCCACATTCCGCGCCCTCCCCTCGCGCAAGCCTGCCACAAGCTTGTTGAGGCATGGTCTGGCCAAGGAAAAACCGGTAAAAGGCGGACTTTCTTGGCGATTTCTCCACCCAGCGACATCGTTATGGATGTCGCCCGAGCTGCCGATCCGATGGATATCGAGGCTGCCCGTGCCGCGCTGACCAGGCGCGCGGGTGGCGCGGCCGGTGCCTTTTCGGTCGACACCTCCGGTTCGCTGGATACCGCGGCGTCGGTCGACGCCGGCTCGATTCTGTCGCGCGCCACGGCTGACAAGGCGGCGGCGACAGCCGATCCGGCCAAGAAATTCAAGAAGTTCGAGGCGATGGTCTTGCAGACCTTCATTCAGAACATGCTGCCCAAGGACACGGAGGGCGTCTATGGCACGGGTCTGGCCGGCGACATGTGGAAGTCGCAGCTCGCCGAGCGCGTTGCCGACGTGATGGCCGAGCGCGGCGGCATCGGCATCGCCAAGTCGCTGCTTGCCGACCACTATATGGACGGCAAGCGCAAGGTGCCGATCGGCCCGGTTTCAAACGGACCGGAAAAGACCGAGATCGATCAGCAGACCCGTCTGTCCAGCTCGCTCGTCCAGGAATTGCAGCGCAAGGCCGCCAGGTCGATGACCGGCGACGAGACAACCATAAAAACAGACATCAAGATCTAGACTGGGAAACACCATGGCCGATTCTTCCGAATTCACTGCCAACCTGCCGGCGCGCACGACCGCGTCGGAGGCTCCGATCCCGTTCGCGCGGCCCGGAAACCTTGCCGCCATCATCGGCCGCATCGAGGAGGTGGTCGAGGAAGAGACCGCCGGCATCCGCAGCGATACCGGCTATGATCTCAAGGCGTCGAACGCCCGCAAGAGCCGCTATCTCTACGAGCTGACCCGCGCCATGAAGGGCGGCAGCGAAGCTGAGTTCCTCGAACAGCACCGCGAGGGCCTGACCCGGCTGCGCCAGAAACTGGCGAAGAACGAGGCGGCGATCCTGGCGCATCTGAGCGCCGTCAATGAGGTCGCCGGCCTGCTGCGCAGCGCCATCCAGCGCGCCGAAACCGACGGCACCTACTCCGCCGCCGAGTTCGGCCGGATGAAAGGTTAGCGCGATGATCTCGGGCTCGGGCTCTGAATGATCAAGATCATCGCCATCGCGGTCTGGGTCTGCGCCGCCACGCTCGGCGCCGTCTTCTATTCGTTCCAGGCAGCCGGTGAACGCGGTGTCGGCGAGAAACCCAAGCCGATGCTGGGCGGGCTGGACTACGTCAAGACCGACGTCATTTCGGTGCCGCTGATCCGCGATTCCAAGATCGGCGGCTATTTCCTGGCCAAGCTCGTCTACACCGTCGAACCGGAGCAGATAAAGAAACTGTCGATTCCAGCCGAAGCGCTCATCACCGACCAGGTCTACAGCTACCTCTACGCCAATCCCCAGATCGACTTCACCAAGAAGGCGACGATCGACCTCGATGCCTTTCGCGCCGCCATCCGCGACACCGTCAATGCCCGCGTCGGCGCGAACCTGGTGCATGAGGTTCTGATCGATCAGGTCAATTTCCTGAGCAAGGACGAGATCCGCGACAACTGGCTACGCCGTCGGCAGGATTCCGACACCGCGGCTGCCGGGACCGTCAAGCCGGCCGAAGCGGACGCGCCGCCAGCCCACTGACCACCGGTGCCCCGACAGGCTTCCTGGTGCGGCGATAGGAACCAGCCTCCAGGATTTGCGTTGACGTAAACGTCAACCAGAAGCTATATGCGGCAGCGACCGTGATCGCCAGAGATGCCGCATGGACTTCGGCCAGACCGAAATGCCCTGCGCGACAGGTGCAACCAGACAGGGAGAACAGCGTGAGCGTTCAGGAGATTGCCGAGAAGATCAAGTCGCGCGTGGCCAGCAGCGGGTTTGATCGTTCCGTGAAGTTCGACACCGGCGGCGACGGCGTCATCGTCATCGACGGCGCAACCGTCTCGAACACCGATGCCCCCACCGACTGCACCATCAAGCTCTCGCTCGACGATCTCGATTCACTGATCGCCGGCGACCTGAACCCGACCATGGCGTTCATGACCGGCAAGATCAAAGTCGAAGGCGATATGACGGTGGCCATGGCACTCAGCCAGTTGATTGGCTGAACACACACGATTACCCGATCGTCAATGGATCGCAAAACGCCGCCGCTTCAGGCGGCGTTTTGTTTGAGGAATAGCGTGGTCGATTCCTCAGGCGGCCAGTGTCGGCGCCTGGGCCTTCATCTTGCGGCCGCAGGCCTTCAGCGTGCCGAGCACGCCGTCGAGCGCACCGTCCACCAGTTCCAGCGCCAGCAGGCGATGCCGCTCATAGGGGCCCGGCATCGCCAGCCGGCCCGTCTTGTCGGCCGAGAAACCGAAGCGTCCGTAATAGGGCGCATCGCCGACCAGCAGGATCGCCGCGTGACCGAGACGCGCCGCCTCGGCCACGGCGTGGCGCATCAGCGCCGAGCCGATGCCGGCATTCTTGAGTGACGGATCGACGGCGAGCGGGCCAAGCAGCAATGCCGGCGGGCCGCCCTCGCCCAACCTGACATCCCACAGCCGCACCGTGCCGGCGACGCCGCCCGACGCGTCGCGCGCGACGAAAGCCAGGCCTTCCGAGGGCCGGCGGCCACGCCGCAGCTTCTCCGACGATTTTTTCCGCCGCATCGGCCCCATGGCACGATCGAGCAAGGCTTCGCGTGCCGCTACGTCGGCGACGGTTTCGGCGACCATGGAGAAGGCCGGCGCATGAGCTACGATTTCAACTGACATTTCCATTTCCGCAATCCCTGGCAAGCGGAGATCTGTTCCACAAGCGAGCCCGGGCGGGTGGCAAGCGCCCACCTGGGATGATCTGATCGGCTCTCAGCGCATTTTCAGGCGAAGTGGTATCCGGTTCGCCGTCCGAAAATGCGCCAAATAAAGAACCGTCAGATCACGTAGGATCGGAGAGGCTCGAAGCCGTTGAAGGCGACCGCCGAGTAGGTGGTCGTGTAGGCACCGGTGCCTTCGATCAGCACCTCATCGCCGATCGTCAGCGACAGGGGCAGTGGATACGGCGTCTTCTCGTACATCACGTCGGCCGAATCGCAGGTCGGGCCGGCGAGCACGCAAGGCGCGGTCTCTGAGCCGTCATGGCGGGTGACGAGGGGATAGCGGATCGCCTCGTCCATCGTCTCGGCCAGACCGCCGAACTTGCCGATGTCGAGGAACACCCAGCGCACATTGTCATTGTCGGCCTTCTTCGAGATCAGCACGACTTCCGACTTGATGACGCCGGCATTGCCGACCATGCCACGGCCCGGCTCGATGATGGTTTCGGGAATGGCATTGCCGAAATGCTTGCGCAGCGCCGAGAAGATCGCCTGGCCATAGGCCTGGGCCGCCGGCACGTCACGCAAATAGCGCGTCGGGAAACCGCCGCCCATGTTGACCATCTTCAAGACGATGCCTTCCTCGGCCAGCGTCGCGAACACCTTCTTGGCGTCGGCCAGCGCACGGTCCCAGGCGGTCAGGTCGGTCTGCTGCGAGCCGACGTGGAACGACACGCCATAGGCGTCGAGGCCGAGCGCCTTGGCATGGCGCAGCACGTCGACGGCCATGGCGGGCACGCAGCCGAACTTGCGCGACAGCGGCCATTCGGCGCCTTCGCCGTCGGTCAGCACGCGGCAGAACACGCGCGCGCCGGAAGCAACGCGGGCGATCTTCTCGACCTCCTCGACGCAGTCGACCGCGAACAGCCGGATGCCGAGCTGGTAGGCGCGTGCGATGTCACGCTCCTTCTTGATGGTGTTGCCGAAGGAGATGCGGTCCGCGGGCGCACCCGCGTCCATCGCCATCTCGACTTCGGCAACGGAAGCGGTGTCGAAGGACGAGCCCATCGCAGCAAGGAGGCGCAGGATTTCCGGCGCCGGGTTTGCTTTCACCGCATAGTAGATCTTGGAATCGGGCAGCGCCTTCTCGAAGGCGCGGAAATTGTCGCGCACGACATCGAGGTCGACGACGAGGCAAGGGCCGGACGGACGTCGGGTGGCGAGGAAATCGAGGATGCGCTGCGTAGCCATCGGGTTCTCCAAACACGCCTTTCGGCGCGCACAAGGGTGCGGACGCGGGCTGTCGGCCTCGCGAACACGCGGTGGACAAAGGCGGGACGGAAAATCCATGGAACCAGCCGGTGGAGACCCCGGAACCATGAAACGCCGTCTCGCGGCGATGAACCTCGGCCTTGCCCGGCTTCGGTCCGCTTTGTCTGCCTTGGCTTGGATTGGGAGAACCCCGTTCCGCACTGCAGGCAATGAAGGTGTGCCTCTTCAGTAACCCCGGTCTTTGGACAACCGGCAGAGAACCAGAAAGGCCCGCACCGTCGTTGCTTCAAGGTGTCCTCGGTCTGGCGGTTGGCCGCTAAACCGACTGGAGGGGTTGGCTCCAGTTACCTTACCGATTTCCCTCACCATTCGAGGATCGGCGGACACCCACAGGCACGTGCGACTTTGGGCAAGCGCGATATAGGGGCGAAGGATTTCACAATCAATAAAAATCGTATCGCAGGTTGTAAAATTTCTGGCATCGAACAATGTAGGTGCAACCGTATCCGGATATCGAACGATGACAGGCACGCACGGCCCCTACAACGCCTTCCTCGATCTTCGCCAGATACCGGTGGCCCATGCCAACCTCGGCCCGCTCGCCGGCCTGCGGCTGGCTGTCAAGGACATCTACGACGTCGCCGGCTACCGTACCGGCTGCGGCAATTCCAGGAAATTCGCCGAAAGCAATGCCGCCTCGAGCACGGCGCCGGCCGTGCAGACGATTCTGGATGCTGGCGCGCGCTTCGTCGGCAAGACGCAGACCGACGAACTGGCTTTCGCGCTGTTCGGCCAGAACGCGCATTTTCCGTTTCCGGTGAACCCGGCGGCGCCCGACCGCGTCACCGGCGGCTCGTCGTCCGGATCGGCAGCGGCTGTGGCTGGCGGGCTGGCCGACATCGCCACCGGCTCCGACACCGGCGGCTCGATCCGCGCGCCGGCGAGTTTTTGCGGCCTGATCGGGTTGCGCACCACGCATGGCCGCATCGCGCTCGATGGCACCATGAAGCTGGCGCCGAGCTTCGACACGTTCGGCTGGTTCGCCGACGACATCGAGACCTACGAGACCGTCGGCAAGCTACTGCTTGGCCGCGACCCGCACCAGCATTCGCTGGACCGCCCGATATCGCTCACCTGGCTGGACGAGATGGTCGCTCGCCCCGCCCTTGCCGAATATGCCAGGATGAAGGCGCTGGCGGGTGCGGTTTTCGGTACGCCGGCGACCTCGACCACGCGCTTGAGCTCTTCCCCCGATGAACTCTACTGGTGCTTTCGTCGGCTGCAGGCCAGGGAAGCGTGGGGGGTGCATGGCGAATGGATCACCAGCGGCGAACGTGACCTTGGTCCCGGCGTCGAGGAGCGTTTCGGCTTCGGCCGCGCCGTCGATGACCGCACGGCGCAGGCCGAAAAAGTGCGCCGGCTGACCTTCCGCGGTGAACTCAGCGCCCTGCTCGGCAAGCACGGCGTCCTTGTGCTGCCGACCGTGCCGGGTCCGGCGCCCTATGTCGACTCGACGCCGGAGCAGTTCCAGGCCTATCGCGAGCGCGCCCTGCATCTTCTGTGCCTCGCCGGGCTTTCCGGCTTTCCACAGATCACCTTGCCCATCGGCTCGGTCGCCGGCGCACCGTTCGGCCTTTCGCTGCTTGGCCCTTCCGGCAGCGACATTGCCCTGATACGGCTCGGCCGAAAACTTCTCGACGCAGCACAAAAGGCCTGAACCATGGACACACTGACCCGCATGCGCGCCTTCATCGACGTCGTCGAGGCCGAGGGCTTTTCGGCGGCGGCGCGCAAGATCGGCCGCTCCAAGGCGCTGCTGTCGAAATATGTGCGCGAGCTGGAAGACGAACTCGGCGCGCTGCTGCTGAACCGCACGACGCGCCAGTTCTCGATGACCGAGGCCGGCCATACCTATTACCGGCGCGCCTCGGAGATCGTGCGCGAGGTCGACAGCCTGGCGGACGCCGTGCGCGAATCTTCCGGCGACGTGCGCGGCAGGATCAAGGTGTCGGCACCGCGCACCTTTGCCGACGCGCCGATCGGCCAATCGCTGATCGACTTCGCCAAGCAGCACCCCGACATCGTGCTCGACATTCAGCTCGACGACCGCTTCGTCGACCTCGTCGAGGAAGGTTTCGATCTCGCCGTGCGCATCTCACGCCTGGAGAATTCGTCGCTGATCGCGAGACGCCTGGCGCCGTTTTCGATAAAACTCTGCGCTTCTCCCGAACTGATCGCCAAGCATGGCATGCCGACGCGGCCGCAGGATCTCGGCCACATGCCCTGCATCGTCGACACCAATGGCCGCGGGCTGAACAACTGGCCGTTCAAGGGCGACAACAACGATCAGCTGAGCGTCGCCGTGTCAGGTCCGATCGAGGTCAACAGCCCGATGGCGGCGCGCGCCGCCGCCGTGTCGGGACTCGGATTTTGCGTCCTGCCGGATTTCATCGCCGGACCCGATCTTGCCAGCGGCCGGCTGGTGACGGTGCTCGACGACCGCATCCTGTCCGGCGGCGGCATCTTCGCCGTCTACCCGCACCGCCGCTATCTGCCGGCCAAGGTCCGTGTTTTCGTCGACTTCCTGGTGCAGTGGTTCAAGACGCGTGAGGTCGCTTGACCTGTCCAGGGCTTCTGTTGCGTGCGTGTCGTAGTTCCAAAGCCGCCACGCACTTTTGGCTGACACGCTTTGGGTTTGTGCGTGTCATAAATCCCAAAACCGCCACGCACTTTTGGGTGACACGCACCGGCGGTCCCACTTTCGCCCCCTTTCTGGTAACCTTCGGTTCCTCTCCAAGGCCAAGGGAATCGCGACCGGGAATGCAGCTCAAACGGCACGCAATCATACTGGGTTCGGCCCTGGCGGCGACCTTTGCCGCGACGGAGCCGGCTTACGTGCATCCGCACGTCTTCGCCGAGGCACGCCTGGACGTCATCCTGTCCCCGGATCACCAAAGTGTGAAAGCGCTGCGTCATCTCTGGCGCTTCGACGACCTGTTTTCGAGTACCGTGATGATGGAGTTCGACAAGAACTCCGACCTGAAGCTTGACGACAAGGAGCTGAAGGAGGTCGCCGACACCGTTCATGCCTCGCTCGCCGAATTCAACTATTTCCAGCTCGTCACGCAGGACGGCAAGGACGTGGCAATGACGCCACCGCCGCACCTGATGGCCAATTTCGACAACGACCAGTTGATCATCCTGTTCGAGTCCGAGCCGAAGGCGCCGATCAAGCTGACCGGCAAGATCGATATCGGCGTCTACGACCCGACCTTCTACACGGCGATCGACTTCACCGAGGATTCCAACATCACGGTCGAAGGCCTGCCGCCGAACTGCACCAGCAAGGTCGTGCGGCCGGATCCGGACGAAGCGATCAAGGAAAATCAGAAGACCCTGACGGACGCCTTCTTCAACGATCCGACAGGCACCGACATGAGCAAGATCTTCGCCACCAAGCTCGAACTGACCTGTCAGCCAGAAGGATGAAGCCAGTGACGAAACCGTCCCTGCGTTTGGCATTCGGCCTGTTGGCCCTCACCTTTGCCGCGATGCATTTCGCCAACGCCGCGCATGCCCAGTCCTCGCTCGGCATCGGCGTCAATGACGGCATGGCGCCCACCACCGGTCCGTTTGCGCACATCCTGATGTGGATCAACCTGCGGCAACAGGAATTCTACCGCGCGCTGGCGACGGCCATGAAGGCGATGCGCCAGGACAACAGCAAGCTCTGGCTGCTCGTCGGCCTGTCCTTCGCCTATGGCATTTTCCACGCCGCCGGCCCCGGCCACGGCAAGGCTGTCATCTCGTCCTACATGGTGGCCAATGAAGTGGCGCTGCGGCGCGGCATCCTGTTGTCCTTCGTCTCGGCGCTGCTCCAGGGCCTGACGGCGGTCGCCGTGATGGCGGTCGCCTATTTCGTCCTACGCGGCACCGCGATCTCGATGACCGACGCGGCCTGGTTCATGGAGATCATGAGCTTTGTCTTCGTCACCCTGTTCGGCGCCTGGCTGCTGTGGCGCAAGCTCGGCCCGTCCATCCTGCGCCTGTTCGGCAGGGCGCCCGCCTACAGCCTGTCGGCGGCGCACGCGGGTCATTCCCACGCCGGCCATTCGCATGCCGCGCACAGCCATTCGGCGCATGCCCATTCGCGCGCGCCGCATGGGCAAGGCGACCACGACCATGACCATTCGCACGACCATCACGACCACGCCGCGCATGACCACCATCACGACCATGGCGCGCACGATCATGCGCATCATCATGACCATGCGCATCACGATCACGCCGCGGGCGAGGTCTGCGAAACCTGCGGCCACTCGCATGCACCCGATCCGGCGCTGCTTTCGGGCGACCGCTTCGACTGGCGCACGGCCTGGACGGCGGTGGCCGCCGTCGGCATCCGCCCCTGCTCAGGCGCGCTGATCGTGCTGAGCTTCGCGCTGCTCAACGGGCTCTGGCTCGGCGGCCTGCTGTCGGTGCTGGCGATGTCGATCGGAACCGCCATCACCGTCTCGGCGCTGGCGACGCTTGCCGTGACCGCCAAGAACTGGGCTGTGTATTTCGCTGGTGACGGCCGCATGGGCAACCGCATCCATTCGATCGTCGAGATCGGCGGCGCTGCCTTCGTGTTCCTGTTCGGATTGCTGCTGCTGTCGGCGAGCCTGACGGGCAGCGTCTAGGTCTGTCTATCCCATTGAAATGGGACGGGGCCGGCAAACTCCTAACCAGGAATCTTGCCGCCCAACTCATCCTCGATATGGGCTTGGATGATCTCGTCAAAGCTCTTCTCGGCGCTGAAGCCGAGCTCCCGTGACCGCTTCGCCTCGAAGCGGGTCGGCCAGCCCTTGACGATCGCCCAGATCGTCTCGTCCGGCACCTCGCGGATCAGGCCTGCCGTCTTCGGCCCGGCGATGCGCTCCAGCGCCTCGATCTGCTCGCCGACGGTGACGGCGACACCGGGCATCGTCAGGTTGCGACGCGGCCCTACGGCGGCGCCATCGATACCAGCCGCATGGATCAGGAAATTCACCGCCGAGCGCGGGCTGGCATGGGTGTGCACGACCGAGCGCGGCACCGGCAGGATCGCCTCTTGCCCGCTCAAGGGCTCGCGGATGATGCCGGAGAAGAAACCGGAGGCCGCCTTGTTCGGCTTGCCGGGCCGCACGCAGATGGTGGGCAGGCGGATGCCGATGCCGTCGAAGAAGCCGCGCCTGGTATAGTCGGCGAGCAATGCCTCGCTCATCTGCTTCTGCGTGCCGTAGGAGGTCAGCGGCGTCGGATGGAAGTCATCGGGAATGACATCCGGGAACGGTGCGCCGAAGACGGCGATCGACGAGGTGAAGACCACGCGCGGCGCAAAACCCGCCAGCCGGATGGCGTCGAACAGCGCCCGCGTGCCGTCGAGATTGACGCGGTAGCCAAGTTCGAAATTTGCTTCCGCCTCGCCCGACACGATGCCGGCGAGATGAAAGACGACATCGGGGCGCGACGCGACCAGGCTTTCGGCGGCGCCCGCCTCCGCGAGGTCGCCGGTGTGGGTGCCGATGCTGACGCCCTCCATGGCCGGGGCCTGCGGCGGCACGATGTCGTGCAGATCGAGCGCGGTGATCTTCTCGGCTCGCAGCGTGCCGTCCTTGGCCAACCGGGCGATGAGTTTGCGGCCGACCATGCCCGCGGCGCCGGTGATCAGAATGCGCATGTCAAAATTCCCTTACTTGCCCTGATTTTTGCGCTGGCTGCGCGCGCGAAGCCAGAACACGAGAAAAAACGCCAGCACGAAGACAATGCCGAATATGCCGGCGAGCACGGTCGAAAGGCTGCCCAGTGCCAGCATCACGGTCGGCAGGTAGAACGCCGCGATACCGAAAAGGAGCATGATCCACAGCGCGGCGATGGCGGCATTCCTGGTGTCGCGATCCATCATGCCGCACCGGGACAGCAAGCATTCGTAGGACTGGCTTTCAAAGCTGTGGAACTCCTGAGGCAGGGCCGGTTACCGACCGGACCTAGTGATGGTGGCTGTGATGCGCGGTCGCATCATGCTCATGCTCATGCTCATGATCGTGGTCGTCGGCCTCGTCGGCGCATTGGCCGAATTCCGGTTCCACGGTGGCATGGCTGATGCCGTGCTCGCTGGCAAGCCGCTTCTTGACGGCGCTAACCGCCTTGTGCGCATCGACGCCCTCATCGAGGCAGGCGTGCAGCGTCGCCATGTTGCTCGATCCATCGATCGACCAGACATGCATATGGTGCACTTCGCGCACGCCCTGGATCGTGGTTTCCAGGTCCCTTGCGATAAGATCGCGGTCGAGGGTTGGCGGCACGCCTTCGAGCAGCACATGGGCGGCGGCGCGCATCAGCGACCAGGCCGTCGACAGGATCAGCAGCGAGACCAGCACGGAAAGGATCGGGTCGATCGGCGTCCAGCCGGTCGCCAGGATAACCAGCGCCGCCACGATTGCCGCCGCCGAACCGAGCAGGTCGCCCAGCACATGCAGGATGGCGCCGCGCATGTTGAGACTTTCGTGGTCGCCGCCATGCAGCACCAGGAAGGAGCCGATATTGACCAGCAGGCCGAGGATCGCCACCACCAGCATCGGTCCGCCCAGCACCGGCGCCGGTGTGAGCAGGCGCTGCCAGGCCTCGTAGACGATCCACAGCGCGATGACGAAGATGGCGATGCCGTTGGTGTAGGCGACCAGCGTCTTGACCCGGCCGAAGCCATAGGTGAGGCGGACGGTCGCCGGCCGCCCGGCAAGATGGAAGGCATACCAGGCAAGGCCGAGCGCGATGGCGTCGGCAAGCATGTGGCCGGCATCCGCCAGCAGCGCCAGCGAACCGGTGAAGAGACCGCCAAGCGCCTCGGCCACCATGAAGCCCGCCGTCAGGCAGGCGGCGATCAGCACACGCTTCTTGTCGGTCGTGCCATGCACATGGACGGCCGCGCCGCGATCATGGCCGCTATGGTCGTGGGAATTCGCCAATGGCAGCTCCTGTCATGCGCCCCAAGCCGGACTTAAGCGCCGAATTCCGCGCGACAATCCTCAAGCCGTCGCTTCTGCTGGCCGGCGCCGTCGAAATTGGCCGGGTCGAGCCACGCTACATAGGCTTTGCGCAGGGCCGGCCATTCCTTGTCGATAATCGAATACCATGCAGTATCGCGGTTTTCACCCTTGACGATGAGATGCTGGCGGAAAATGCCTTCGAACTTGAAGCCGAACCTTTCCGCGGCCCGCTTCGACGGCTCGTTGCGATTGTTGCACTTCCATTCGTAGCGGCGGTAGCCGAGTTCGTCGAAGATGTATTTCATGAACAGGAACTGCGCTTCCGTCGCGCCCGGCTTGCGCGAGATCAGCGGCCCCCAATAGATGTTGCCGATCTCGATGACGCCGTAAGCCGGATCGATGCGCATCAATGTCTGGCGGCCCGCGACCTTGCCGGTCGCCTTGTCGATGACGGCGAAGAACAGCGGGTCTTCGCTCGCCTCGACCTTGTCCAGCCAGGGTTGGAAGGCGGGGCGGGTTTCCGGCGGATAGTCGGGCAGCCAAGCGAAGCGGCCGTCGACATCGGACACGGAAGATGCCTCATAGAGCCCGTCACCGTGCTTTGCGGCGCTCAGCGGTTCGAGCCTGACATAGCGGCCGTCGATCGCCTTGCGCTCGGGTCGCGGACGCGGTTGCCAATCTTTGAGATTTTCCGACACCGAAGACTCCAATCCGTTTGACTTTTGCGGGCCGAAGCTCACAAAAACGCAACCTCACAGTAAGAACCACACGGACGGGAAAAATGCTCCACACGATTTCGGCCTTCGACCGTCTCGGCGAGGAAAATGCCTTCGCGGTGCTGGCGCGGGCGACCGCATTGGCCCAACAGGGCCGCGACATCGTCAATCTCGGCATCGGCCAGCCCGACTTCAAGACGCCGCAGCACATCGTCGAGGCCGCGATCAAGGCGCTGCGCGACGGCCACCACGGCTACACGCCCGCCAACGGGCTTCTGGCGACGCGCGAGGCGGTGGTGCGGCGCACGCTGACCACCACCGGCGTCGAGGTCTCGCCCGAGACGGTGATGATCCTGCCCGGCGGCAAGCCGACCATGTTCGCCGCCATCCTGATGTTCGGCGAACCCGGCGTCGAGATCCTCTATCCCGACCCCGGCTTTCCCATCTACCGCTCGATGATCGAATTCACCGGTGCCGCACCCGTTCCCGTGCCGATGCGCGAGGAAAACGGCTTTGCCTTTTCGGCCGAGGAAACGCTGGCACTGATCACCTCCAAGACAAGGCTCTTGATCCTCAACTCGCCGGCCAACCCGACCGGCGGCGTCACGCCGCGCGCCGAGATCGAGAAGCTGGTCAAGGGGCTGGAGAAGCACCCCGATGTCGCCATCCTCTCAGACGAGATCTACGACGTCATGACCTATGACGGCGAGACGCATTGCTCGCTGCTCGGCTTCCCCGAGATCCGCGACCGGCTGATCGTGCTCAATGGCTGGTCCAAGACCTGGGCAATGACCGGCTGGCGCATGGGCTGGTCGATCTGGCCGAATGGCGACAAGGGCGCCCATCTCTACGACAAGGTGCGCAAGCTGGCGGTCAATTGCTGGTCCTGCGTCAACGCGCCGAGCCAGTTCGCCGGCATCGCGGCCATCGACGGCCCGCAGGATGACGTCGACAAAATGATGCGCGCCTTCGACCGCCGCCGGAAGGTCGTGGTCGAGGGGCTGAACGCCTTGCCCAACATTTCCTGTATCACGCCAAAGGGCGCGTTCTACGCCTTCCCCAATGTCTCGAAGACCGGCTGGAAGGCAAAGAAGCTCGCCTCCGCGCTGCTCGACGACGCCGGCGTGGCGCTGATCGGCGGCCCTGATTTCGGCATTCTCGGCGAAGGCTATGTCAGGCTCTCCTACGCCAACTCCGAGGAGAACATCTTGCGCGCGCTGGAACGGATCGGGGCGTTCCTGGCCAAGTGAGCTTCGAGGTAGGCCGGAGCTCCTTTCCCGGATGGTCTGCGGCCGGCCGGCATGTCGGTGTCATGATCCGTCGGCAGGCTCGCGGCCAAGACTGTGCGTGCATGTCGGGAACGGTTACCGTCCAACGATCAGGATCGGAGTGAGGTTCCTCGGATGTTCTATGCAATCCTTGCCTATCACGTGGAAGATGCGATCAAGGCGCTGACGCCGCAGGAAGATGCGGCACTGATGGCCGAGCTGCTGAAGATCAACACAAGGCTTCGTGAGGAAGGCACACTTGGACCGTCCGCGCGTCTGGGGGCGACGCAGGATGCCTTCACCCTGCGCGGCCCAGGCGACGGCGTGGTCATCGACGGCCCTTTCGCCGAGACCAAGGAACAATTGCTTGGCCTCTATGTCGTCGACTGCGCTACGCGGGACGAGGCCATCGCGATCGCCCGCGACCTTCGCCGTGTCAATCCGACCGCCGTTTACGAGATCAGGCCCATTCTGCTTTTCAAGCCCGGCGCACCGCTGGCGGGCAAATGAGTCGGCGGCGGAGGCCCTGCCAGCGTCCGCTGCTCACCCACGCCCGACGAACGGCATCTTGGTTGCCATCACGGTCATGAACAGCACGTTCGCCTCGAGCGGCAGGCTGGCCATGTGGACGACGGCATCGGCGACGTGCTGGACATCCATCACCGCTTCAGCGGCGATCGAGCCATTGGCCTGCGGCACGCCGACGGTCATCGGCTGCGCCATGTCGGTCAGCGCATTGCCGATGTCGATCTGGCCGCAGGCGATGTCGTAGGGACGGCCGTCGAGCGCCAGCGTCTTGGTCAGCCCGGTGATGGCATGCTTGGTCGCCGTATAGGGCACCGAGCCCGGGCGCGGCGCATAGGCCGACACCGAACCATTGTTGATGATGCGCCCACCCATCGGCCGCTGCTTGCGCATAGCCCCGAAGGCGGCGCGGGCGCACAGGAACGAACCGGTGAGATTGACGCCGACAATATCGTTCCACACTTCGACCGGGATCTCGTCGATCGGCGTAGACTTGTAACCCATGCCGGCATTGTTGAAGAGCAGGTCGACGCGGCCAAAGGCTTCCGCCACCGTCTCGAACAGATCGTCGACCTCGCCGGCCTTGCTGATGTCGCAGGCGACCGCCAGTGCCTTGGCCTCGGTCCGGCCGGCCTCGACGATCGCGGCATCCAGCACCGCCTTGCGGCGGCCACAGAACACCGTGTTCCAGCCGGCCTTGAGCAGCGCCGTGGCGACGCTCTTGCCGATGCCCGTGCCGGCGCCGGTGACGATGGCGGTTCTTTCTTCGGTCATGGCTGATGTCCTCCGGCAGCGCCGAGCGTGCCCGACTGATTTTCAGGATTTGGCTCAGCAGAAGGCATCGCAAATGACGGCAGCGATGGCAAGCGGACCGCACGAACATGCCTTGAAAAATGGCGCTCGTTTTGCGGAGCAGGCCCCGGCGTGGGCCGACAAAAAGGGCGGTCATTGGCGACCGCCCTGATCTGAACCGGGCTTGGGAGGAGGAAAAGCCGATCCGACTGTGTAGAATCATGCGCTTCCTGAGTTAACGAAAGGTTAACGCCGGAAAGACGGCCTGTCCCGATCTGACCCTACCAGCGTGGATTGGGCGAAGTCCCGGCCGTTGTTGCGGGAACCTTGACTGCCGAAACCGTCGCCTCGACATGGTCGACCAGCGCGTCCGGCAGGCCGAGCCGACCGGCGAGCAGGTCGAGATAGCCGCGCTCGGCGCGCGTGTCGGGATCGATGGTGAGACGCGATGCCGTGTAGAGTTCGAGCTTCTGCGCGTCGGTCTTGGCCTGCGCCACCAGCACGTCGAGGTCGAGCGGGCTTTCCAGCTCCGCCATCAGGAATTTCTCGGCATCGGAGCCGATCCCCGAAAGGCTGAGCTTGCCGGCGATCTTCTTGCGCTCCTCGTCGTCGACATGACCGTCGGCCTTGGCCGCCGAGATCATCGCCCGCACCAGGGTCAGCGTGAATTCATCCTCGCCCTGCGGCGCCTGCGACGGATGGAAGGCGGTGTCCTTGGGCGGCGGCAGCAATTCCGGTTCGCCGGCGGAGGGCGCCTGCTCCGGTGCGTTGCCGGCCTTGTAGTTCTGGTAGGCCTTGTAGGCAAGGCCGCCGATCGCGGCCAGGCCACCGAGCTTCACCGCCGCACCTGTCACCTCGCGGCCGACCCCTGTTCCAAGCAGCACGGCGGCCAGCGCACCCGCTGCCAGCGGGTTGTCCTTGGCCATCTGCACAGCCTGGCCCGCCTTGTCGCGAACGGTGCCGCTGGTGCCGGGAATTTGCGAACCGAGCAGATCGTCGAGAAGCTTCTTGGGATCGAACATTCAGTGCCTCCAGCATGTGCCCGGCCGAACGGGCAGGTTTCGAACGCCGAAGACGTAGGTCCCGAAACCTGACATTGCAATGACAGGCCGCCGCTTGCCGGGCTCGCTCTCCCGGATCAGGACCCGATATGCGGCCCCTTGCCCCGCGCCTGCGCAAGCTCGACCTGCCGCTGGCGCTCGGCGTAGCGCTGACGGTCCTCGTCGGTACGAGCGTCGAAGCAATGCGGGCAAGAAATGCCTGCGGCATATCTGGGCGATGCCAACTCACTTGCCGTCAGCGGATGGCGGCAGGCACGACAGAGTTGCGCGTCACCCTCGGCGAGACCATGCGACACCGAAACCCGCTCGTCGAAGACGAAGCACTCGCCTTGCCACAGGCTCTGCTCGGCCGGAACCTCCTCGAGGTATTTGAGGATGCCGCCCTTGAGATGGAACACATCCTCGAAGCCGAGCGATTTCACGTAGGCGGTCGCTTTTTCGCAGCGAATGCCGCCGGTGCAGAACATCGCCACCTTGCGGCCCTCGAGTTCCGCCCGGTGCGCTTCCACCCAGGCCGGGAATTCGCGAAAGCTCGCGGTGGCCGGATCGACCGCGCCCTGGAAGGTGCCGATAGAAACCTCGTAGGCATTGCGCGTGTCGATCACGATCGTGTCGGGCTCGGAAATCAGCGCGTTCCAGTCGGCGGGCGCGACATAGGTTCCGGCGCTTGTCGCCGGGTCGATGTCCTCGACGCCCATGGTGACGATCTCGCGCTTCAGCCGCACCTTCATGCGATGGAAAGGCATTTCCGTGGCTGCGCTGTATTTGATCTCGAGCCCTGCAAGCCCGTCGATGGCCTCGATATGGTCGATGAGCTCGGCGATCGCTGCTTCGCTGCCGGCGACGGTGCCGTTGATGCCCTCATGCGCCAGAAGCAGCGTGCCCTTGATGCCGCGTCCGCAGCAGAAGGCCGCGAGCGGCGCGCGCAGCCTCTCGAAGGCGTCGAGCCGGGCGAACCGGTAGAGGGCGGCGACGCGGACGGGCTGGGATGGGTCGGACAGTGTCATTGCCAGAGCAACTAGACGCTCGTAAAAGCCGATTCAAGGCGAAACCGGCTTCGGCGCCTGTCATGGCCCTGTCGGGAAAGAGCCGGTAAGCTGTCCGGTGGCGCGTGACATCGCGACGCGACCGCTTTCGTGGACAGGCAAACACCCGTCTGCTAATCGGTTGAAATCACCCCTTGGCAATGGAGAGGCAGATGCCCAGCAAGACCGAAAAACTCCTGTCGCTCCTCAACGGCCAGCCGGTCATCCCGGTGCTGAAGATCGATGATGTCGCCAACGCCGTGCCGTTGGCCCGTGCCCTGGCACGCGGCGGCCTGCCGGCGATCGAGATCACACTGCGGACCGCCGACGCGCTGGAAGCGATCCGGCGGGTGGCGGCGGAGGTCGAGGAAGCCATTGTCGGCGCCGGCACCATTCTGGACAGCAGGCAGTTCGACGAGGCGGCCAGCGCCGGCTCGCGCTTCATCGTCAGCCCCGGCATCACGCGCGAGCTTCTGGCAGCCGCCGCCGACAGCGAGGTTCCGCTGCTGCCCGGTGCCATCACGCCCGGCGAGATCATGGCCGCGCGCGAGGCGGGCCTGCGCTTCCTGAAATTCTTCCCAGCCGAACAGTCCGGCGGCATCGCCTCGCTGAAGGCTTTCGCCTCGCCTCTGGCCGATGTCAAATTCTGCCCGACCGGCGGCATCACCGGCAAGAACGCCGCCGACTACCTCAGCCTGCCCAACGTCATCTGTGTCGGCGGCTCCTGGGTCGCGCCCGACGACATGGTCAAGGCCGGCAAGTGGGACGAGATCGAAGCGCTCGCACGCGCTGCCAGCCAGCTCAGGAAATAGTCGGTCCCGGCTCACCAGGGCAACGGACCGTTCTCGTCGAAATAGCCGCCGGTCGGTCCGCCGGCCTCCAGCGTCGCCAGCTGCACGATGACCCCGGCGGCCTGCTGCACCGTACGGCCGCCTCTGTGCGCATTGAGGTCCGTCGCGGTGTAGCCGGGAGCGGCGGCGTTGATCATGATGCCGCGCGGCGACAGCTCCCGGGCGAAGGCCACGGTGACGGCATTGAGCGCTGTCTTCGAGCTGCCATAGCCCATGACATTGGGCGACGGGCTGTTGCCGGCGGCGCGCGCGATCGAGCCGAGATAGCTGCTGACCATGACGATACGGGCGGCGGGCGCTGCCAGGAGCAGCGGCAGCAAGGTCTGGGTGACGCGAACGGGTCCGAAGACGTTGACGTCAAAGGCGGCCTTCATATCCTCAACGTTCTCTCGGCTTGGCGGCCGTTCGTAGCGGCCGTCATCTCCGAGCGCGTCAACATAGCCTGGGGCAATGCCGGCGTTGTTGACCAGCACGTCGAGACTGGAGACCTGCGCCGTCAAGATCCTGGCCGCCGCCGCCACGCTGTCGTCGCTGGCGACGTCGAGAGCGAGCCATTCGACGTCGAGCCCTTCATTGCGCAACGCCCTTGCCGCGGCCTCCCCGCGCTCGGCATCGCGGGCGCCGAGCCAGACCTTGAACCCCATGGCTGCCAGCCGACGAGCGGTTTCGAGGCCGATGCCCTTGTTGGCCCCGGTGATCAGCGCATTCGTTTTCGTCGTCATGTCCACATCCCTTCTTTGAAACCCAGAGATGACGTGCGCCGGCCGATTTGGCGCGCCGGATACTCGCGTCCTCTTGCCTAATCCTCTCAACTGGTTGCGCAGCCTGCATGGATCGGCAATGCTGACGACATGAAAGACGCCTTGCAGGAACTGATCGCGATCGCCGGCCGCCATGCGCATGGGCGGCGCACAAGGACGGCCATCCCGCGGGTCACGATCGGCCGCAGCGAGGTTCCAACCGCGCCGCTGCCCGAGCTTTGTCAGCCGACGGCGCTGTTCGTTCTGCAAGGCGCCAAGACAGTGCTGATCGGCGACCGCACGCTTCGCTACGGCGCCGGCAGCTATTTCGTCTATGCGGTGGAGACGCCAGCCACCAGCCAGCTCATCGAGGCGAGCAGCGCCTTTCCTTACATGGCCATCGCCTTCGCCCTCGATGTCGGATTGATCGCCAGCCTGCTTATCGACCACAAGCCGGCAGTCGACGGCGACAACTTCGTGACCAACCGGGTGGATGACAAACTGCTCGATGCCTGGCGCCGCATGCTGCGGCTGCTCGACCGTCCGGCCGAAATTCCGGTGCTCGCGCCCATGCTCGAACGCGAGATCGCGTTCCGCCTGCTGCAGGGCCCGCAAGGCGCGAAACTGCGCCAGCTCGCGCGCGCTGACGGCCGCCTGTCGCAGATCCGCCGCGCCACCGCCTGGATACGATCGCACTACAACGAGCCTATCGATGTGACGGAGCTGGCGGCGCTCGCACATATGAGCAACGCTTCGTTTCACCGCCACTTCAAGGCGGCAACCGCCATGAGCCCGATCCAGTACCAGAAGCAGGTCCGGCTGCTGGAGGCGCGTCATCTGCTGATCGCGGAGCCAGGCAGCGCCGCGCGTGTCGCCTTTGCCGTCGGCTATGAAAGCACATCCCAGTTCAGCCGGGAATATGCGCGCCATTTCGGATTGCCGCCGGCGCGTGACGCCGCACGGCTTCTGGCCAGGGGCGAGGCAGCCACGCTGGAAATCGACTAAGGCTCGCAATCAGGACGTACGCGCTGCATCAGCTGGCACGAAAAAGGCCCGGCCGACTCCCGCCGACCGGGCCAATTCTCCCGGATCCTATCTGTTCCGGATCAGTGGCAGACCCTGACCTTCTCGGTCACCCTGTGATGGTGCACCCAATGCGTGACCAGCCTGGTCCTGCAGTGATGCTTGCCATTCTTGATGATCACGGTTTCGGCTTGAGATGGAGCGATCGCGGCAGATGCTGCAACCAATGCCAGAACTGACGCCAGTAGAACCTTCTTCATGAATATCCGCAGGTTGGAACGCACCCACGCCAACCCGGAAACGAGGGTGCATTTCCGGCCTCACGAGAAGTTCAGCGATGTGTGATCCCCAGCATCGCGACATCGCATCCGCCGTATCCTGAAAGCAAAAAGCCGCGCTGATTGCCCAGCGCGGCTTTTGCTGTATCTGGCCAGCCGCTACTTCGTCTGGAAGCGGGCGACCGACAGGAACTTGACGGCATTGCCGGTGAAGCGGCTGGGGTCCGGCGCCTGGGCGTCGGTCTGGAAGCCAGCCGTATAGACCTCGCTCGGCGGCGTATGCACGATATTGTAGGCGTAGCCCGGCGCCGTCGTCGCGCTCGAAACGGTGGCGACATTGTCGCCGCTGGTCAGCGCCCAGCGGGCGGCCTGGGGCGCCGCGGCGACCACCATGGCCCTGGGGCCCGGCTTCTGGTCGCGGGCGGTGGCCCTGGCTTCTTTGCGGGTTGTCTTCACGCCGGCGCCGATCGCTGCGGCCGGATCGGAACCGGCCGGACGGGCGGCAACGGCCTGGCGCGGCGATGCGACATCGACGTAAGACGGATCGTTGAAGGCCGAGCGCGGCTCTTCGGAGAGCGACGCAACCTGATATTGGTCGGCATTGCCGACCTGGGCGTTGGCCTCGTCGAGCACGGCCTTGACGGCGTCCGGCTTGGCCGGCTCGGGCCGTGCCGAGGGCAGCACCGAGAACGCATCAGTCGCGGTCTTCTCCTGTTCGGCCGTATCCGCCAGCGCCATCAGCACATCCTTGCTGGGCGGCGGCGCGAGATCCGCCGGCAGCGTGCGTTCGGGCCGCCATGTCGGCACGGGGATGTTGTTGACGGCAACCTGCGCCGGATCGGCGGCGGCAGCCGCAGCGAGCGCCGCGGGGTCAGCCTTGCCGAACGGCATGTTCGCCGGCGCCTGCGCGGTCGCCACGGCCTGTTCGGTGGTCGTCGTCGCGTCCGCCATGGCGAACGGAACGTTCTCGGGCTGCGCCCCGACATCGGCCTTTGGCCTCGGCGCGAAATCGGGCAGCGGAATCTCCTTGGCCGGCAAGGCGGCGATGATCGTCTCCGGCGTATCCTTTTCCGGGTCCGGTGCCGGTGCCTGTTCGTCGGCAATCTGCGGAACGTTGGCGCGCTGCGCATTCTCGGGCGCCACGATGGCGATGCCCGGCAGGTTGCCGCTCTTGGCGGTCGCCGCCGGCTTCAGGCTTCTGGGCTTGGGCGCGGGAGCGGCCGAAGCGGTCTCGACATCCGCGCTGTCGTCGGCTTCGTCGTCGCCGCCACCGCCGAAGAAAGCGGAAAGGAAGCCGCCGGATTTCTTGCCGCTGCCGCCTGCGCTCGCAAGCTCGACATTGGGCGTACCAGCACCCTTGCGTGCCTTGTAGGCGGCCATCGCCTGCTCATAGCCAGGCAGCGGCCGGCCGTCGCTCGGCACATGCAGCGTCTTGCCGTTGGGGAACAGGCTGACCAGTTCCTGGCGGCTGATGCCGGGCCAGTGGCGCACATTGCCGACATCCATATGGACGAACGGCGAACCGGAGGTCGGATAGAAGCCGACGCCACCGCCCTGCATCTTCAGGCCGATGTTGCGCAGCTTCTTCAGCGGCACGCCGGGAATGTAGAAATCCATCGCCTTGCCGAGCATATGCTGGCTCTTCTCGGCGACACCGCGGCTGCGGCTGCGCAGCATCGAGTTGGTCGCCGGCGAACGGTAGCCGCACACCACCTGGATATAGTCGGTAGCGCCGCTTTCGCGATAGGCCTCCCAGACCAGGTCCAGCAAGCGCGGATCCATCTTGGTCGGCTCATTGCGGCGCCAGTCGCGCAGGATGATGTTGATCTTGCGCAAGCCCTCGGGAACGTAGCGGCCGTTGCGCTTGTAGACGATCTCGGCCTTTTCGTGCGTGTGCAGGTGATAGAGCTTCAGCGAACGTGTTTCGGCGCTGGCGCCGGTGGCCGCCGCGGCAACAAAACCAAAAGCGACAATCACCGCTGCCAGCCATCTCGGCCAGACGCTCAAATGATCATGACGCCCGTTTGTGAGTCGTTCGATTCTGTTCAAATCAAAAGGCCTTGCAGGCTGCCGTTTGTCCCCGGATTTGCCCAAACGGATGTGTCGTTTTCACATCCGAATATCGATCCTAATGGTTAATCATCGCTTATTGAAGCCGAAATGCGGTAACACCATGGCGATATCCCGTCAAAAATCGTTCACAAGGTTTCTTGGTAAACCGCTGGTTTAGATCAGGAATCCGGCTTTGGCCGAACACGATCTGTTACCGTTAGCGTTAATGCGTGAACAGAGCTGTCCACAGGCATGCCATATTCCAGCCGAAACCCCGATAGAGGCGCAATCCTGCCATTGCAAGCTGGTCCCGGCCTTGCATCGGGAACGTGATCCTGGTTTTGGAGGGGATCGAGCGCGCCCAAGGCGTGGAGAGATTCAGGTCAGGCCGGCCTCACCTGAATATCAACGCACCTTAGGAAGCGAGGCGGTCGACACGGCCCGTCTCCGGGTCGATGCCATATTCCTTGAGCTTGCGGTAGAGCGTCGAGCGTCCGATGCCGAGGCGGCGCGCGACTTCGCTCATCTGGCCGTTGTAATGGTCGATGGCGAGCTTGATCATCTCCAGTTCGACATCGGCCAGCGCGCGCACATTGCCGCGTTCGTCGAGCGCCCGCAGCGTGCCGAATCTGGGCTGAAGCAGGGCCGGCCGATCCGGCTGGGCGGCTGGAGCAGCATCGCCGACCAGGCCCCCCTCATCGCGGAGCTCCGGAGGCGATGGCAGGCGAGGTGCCACGTCGTCCGTTTCGAGATTGACGGTGCCTTCCACCTGCGCGCGGATCTGCGGAAAATCATCGACATCGAGCACGTCGCCTTCACACAGCACCGAGGCGCGGAACACGGCGTTTTCGAGCTGCCTTATGTTGCCGGGCCAGTCATAGGCCTCCAGCACGGCAAGCGCTGCCGGCGAAATGCCTTGCAGGCGATGGCGCGGGTCGGCGGGCGCCACCTTCTCCATGAAATGCGCGACCAGATGCGGAATGTCGTCTCGGCGGTCGCGCAGCGGCGGCACGAAGATCGGGTAGACGTTGAGCCGGTAGAACAGGTCCTCGCGGAACTTGCCGTCCTTGACCTGCTGCAGAAGGTTGCGATGCGTCGCCGAGATCAGCCTGATGTCGACCTTGACGGTCGAACGCCCGCCGACCGGATCGACCTCGCCCTCCTGCACGGCGCGCAACAGCTTGACCTGCACATCGAGCGGCAGGTCGCCGATCTCGTCGAGGAACAGCGTGCCCGAATGCGCTTCGACGAACTTGCCGGTGTGCTTGTCGGTGGCGCCGGTGAAGGAGCCCTTCTCGTGACCGAACAGGATCGATTCGACCAGATTGTCGGGAATGGCGCCGCAATTGACGGTGACGAAGGGTTTCGAGCGGCGGTCGCCGCTGCCCTGAATGGCGCGCGCCACCAGTTCCTTGCCGACGCCGGATTCGCCTTCGATCAGGATCGGGATGTTGGATCCGGCCGCTTTCTGTCCGAGGCGTATCACCCTGTCCATGGCCGGGCTGTGGGTGATCATGTCCCTGAACGTCAGCAATCCGCCGCGCTTGCGCGACGTGCGCTTGACCTCGCCCTCGACCGCCTCGACCTTGAGCGCATTGGCGATCGAGGCCTGCAGCCTGTCGGGTGACGCCGGCTTGACGACGAAATCGAAGGCGCCGTGGCGCATCGCCGACACCACGGTTTCGATGCCGCCCTGGGCGGTCTGCACGATGACCGGGACGGAGATGTCGCGTTCGCGCATGGCTTTCAGCACGCCGATGCCGTCGAGACCGGGCATGACCAGGTCCAGGATCACCACCGCGATGTCGCGGTCGCCAGGCCCGTCGAGCACGGTGAGGCCGGCCTCACCGCCGTCGACGACGATTGCCGTGTGGCCGAACCGCGTCACCGCCGCCTCGAGCAGCCGGCGCTGCACGGGATCGTCATCGACTATGAGTATGGAACCTGTCATGACTGTCTTGAACTGCCCGCGCCCGAAATCCCCATGGATCATCTTGGCACAGGGTTCTAAATAAGGTTTCAAAAAACCCGGTGAACGAATTCCTTACGATTTGACCGGCTTGCCTGATCCCCTTGATTCTGACCTCATAATTCACAGAAGGTATTGTCGATGCGCATGATGTTTGGTCGGCGGCTTGCGGCACCGGCGTCCGGTCAGGGTGCGGCCGAGCTTGGCGATCTGCCGGAATGGAACCTTGCCGACCTCTATGCCGGCATGGAAGCCCCGGAACTGAAGCGTGACATCGTAAAAGCCGCCGCCGACGCAATCGCTTTCGAGACCCGCTGGAAGGGCACGCTCGCCGCCGAGGCCGGGCGCGGCGGCGCAGGCAAGCTGGGCGAGGCGCTGGTCGCCTACGAGGCGCTGGAGGAGCTGATCGGCCGCATCGTCTCCTATGCCGGCCTGGTCTATGCCGGCAACACCGCCGATCCGCAGCGTGCAAAGCTCTATGGCGACATCCAGGAGAAGATGACCGACGCCAGCGCGCATCTCCTGTTCTTCGCGCTCGAACTGAACCTGATCGACGACGACGCGATCGAAAGCGCGCTCACCAGCGATCCCGCTTTCGGCCACTACCGGCCTTGGGTGCTCGACCTCAGAATGGACAAGCCCTACCAGCTCGAGGACCGCGTCGAGCAGCTTTTCCACGAGAAGTCGATCACCGGGCGCGGCGCCTGGAACCGGCTGTTCGACGAGACGATGACCGACCTTCGCTTCGACGTTGACGGCGAGGAACTGACGCTGGAGCCGGCCCTCAATCGCCTGCAGGATGCCGATGGCGAAGTGCGTCGCCGGGCCTCCGAGGCGCTGGCCGCGACTTTCCGCAAGAATTTGCGCACCTTCACCCTGATCACCAACACGCTGGCCAAGGACAAGGAAATTTCCGACCGCTGGCGCGGCTTCGAGGACATTGCCGATTCCCGCCATCTCGCCAACCGCGTCGAGCGCGGCGTGGTCGACGCGCTCGCCACCGCGGTGCGCGAGGCCTATCCGCGCCTGTCGCATCGCTACTACGCGATGAAGGCGCGCTGGCTCGGCATGGACGTCATGAACCATTGGGACCGCAACGCGCCGCTGCCGGAAACGCCGCAATCAGTGATCGGCTGGGACGAAGCGCGCAACACCGTGCTGTCCGCCTATCAGCGCTTCTCGCCCGAGATGGCCGCGATCGCGCGCACCTTCTTCGACCGCAACTGGATCGACGCGCCGGTGCGCCCGGGCAAGTCGCCAGGCGCCTTTGCCCATCCGACCGTGCCGTCGGCCCACCCCTATGTGCTGCTCAACTACATGGGCAAGCCGCGCGACGTGATGACGCTGGCGCATGAACTCGGCCACGGCGTGCACCAGGTGCTGGCCGCCGGCCAGGGCGCGCTGATGGCCTCGACGCCGCTGACCCTGGCCGAGACGGCATCGGTCTTCGGCGAGATGCTGACCTTCCGCTCGCTGCTCGAGCAGACCACCGACCGGCGCGAGCGCAAGGCCATGCTCGCCCAGAAGGTCGAGGACATGATCAACACGGTGGTGCGCCAGATCGCCTTCTACGAATTCGAGCGCAAGGTGCATGCCGAGCGCCGCAACGGCGAACTGACATCCGACAGGCTCGGCCAGTTCTGGCTGGAAGTGCAGGCCGAAAGCCTCGGCCCGGCGATCAAGCTGCGCGAGGGTTACGAGGTGTTCTGGACCTACATCCCGCACTTCATCCATTCGCCGTTCTACGTCTATGCCTATGCCTTCGGCGACTGCCTGGTGAACTCGCTCTACGCCGTCTACCAGAATGCCGAGCGCGGTTTTCAGGACAAGTATTTCGAGATGCTGCGCGCCGGCGGCACCAAGCATCATTCGCAGCTTCTGGCGCCCTTCGGCCTCGACGCCACCGACCCTGCCTTCTGGCAGATCGGGCTCGGTGTCATCAGCGGCCTGATCGATGAACTGGAAACGCTCGACGGCTGAGACGCCTCTCGCCTGCAAAGAACAGTTTAGCCGGAATGCATGTTGGGACGGCACTGTTCTTTCGCTAAATATTTGTTCTTGAAGAACTCTAGGCGGAAGTTTTTCCCATAGCTTTCCACAAGCTCTATGATAGCCTTCGCCGCAAGCTCAGCCGGAGCCTACGCGGATCGGCGAGGGAAGATCTCAGCCGGCCGTGACGCTCAGGCGAACGCGACAACGGCCGTTGGCCATGGGCTTGAGAAGCCGATCGCCGACAGCTCGAACCGAAGCCGGCTGTTCTGCGAACCCGCGGAACCTTCACCGAGTAGTCCATCGCCGAAGGTCATGACCCACGGCAGACGGATCTGACTGGAGAGAGACAATGGGCACTTTTTTCTACGTGGTCCTGGCGTTCCTTGTAGGCGTTTTGGTTGGCTGGTTCATCTGGGGTCGCCTGCGTGGTGAGCTCGACGGTTTGCGCGGCGACCTCGACCGCACCCGCGGCGAGCGCGACAAGCTGCGTGCCGACAGCGACCGCCTGACCGGCGAACTCAATGCATGCGGCAAGACCCGCGCCGACCTCGAGCGCCAGTTGCGCGACGCGCAGACGGGTGGAGCAAAGGCCGCCAGTCAGCCGCCGGCCGCCCTGATGTCAACGCCGGCGGCCGCCAAATCCGCTCCGACAGCGGCCAAGGCCGCGCCTGCCAAACCAGCAGCCAAGGCTGCACCGGCGAAAGCCACCGCCACCAAGTCGGCTGCACCGAAGCCCGCCGCCGCCAAACCCGCGGCCTCCGCCGCTTCCTCGGCAAAGAGTTCGGCCGCGCCCAAGCCGGCAGCCGCCAAGAAGGCCGCACCGGCGGCAGCCAAGCCTGCGGCTGGCAAATCAGACAATCTGCGCCGGCTGATCGGTATCGGCCCGGTCAACGAGAAGCTGCTCAAGGCGCAGGGCGTCACCACCTTCGCCCAGATCGCCGCCTGGACCGCAGCCGACATCAAGCGGATCGAGGACGTGATGAATTTCGACGGCCGCATCGCCCGCGAACGCTGGATCGACCAAGCCAGGCTGCTCGCCGCCGGCGACGAGAAGGAATTCGCCAAGCAGTTTCCGACAGCCGGAACCGCCAGCAACACCTGAGCGCCAGAGACAGATCATCAAGCCGGCGGGGTCACAGGCCTCGCCGATTTCTTTTTTTGGCAGGCAAGGCCGCCACGAGGTCGGCTTTGAGGGGCAAGGTGCCGTTCCCTCGATTGCACGCGAGCGGCCCCCCATATAGAGCGATCGACGGCTTCATCGATCCCGGTCCCCATGTCCCTGCCCGCCGCCATTTTCCGCAACGACGAAAGCGCGCGTCAGCTCGTGTTCGACCGGCCGGCCGATATCATCGTCGCGCATGAGGCCAGGGATTTCGGGCCGGCGCTGGAAGCGGCACAGGCCGCGCACGACGCCGGCAAATGGCTGGCCGGCTATTTCTCCTACGAGGCTGGTTATCTGCTCGAACCGAAACTCGTTCCCTTGCTGCCGCGGGGACGTCGCGCGCCGCTGATCTGCCTCGGTGTCTTCGATGCTCCGGTCGAAGAAGCGGTGCCGCCGCGCGATGCGGCAACCCCGAACGGCCCGATCTTCGATGCGCGGGCGGCCTGGTCATTCGAGGATTATGAGAAACGCTTCTCGCGGCTGCACCAGCACATCAGGCAGGGCGACTGCTACCAGGGCAACCTGACCTTTCCGGTGCAGGCGCAATGGTCGGGCGACCCGCTTGCCGCCTTCGATGCGCTGACCGAACGCCAGCCGGTGAAGTACGGCGCACTGGTGGGGCTGGGCGATCCGATCGTGCTGTCGCGCTCGCCCGAACTGTTCTTCGAGATCAATGCGGCTGGGATGATCGAGACGCATCCGATGAAAGGCACGGCCCCGCGCGGCGCGACCAAGACCGAGGACGAGCGGCAGAAAACCTTCCTGCGCAATGACGAGAAGAACCAGGCCGAGAACCGGATGATCGTCGATCTCCTGCGCAACGACATCTCGCTGATCAGCGAGGTCGGCACGCTGGAAGTGCCGGAACTGTTCCGCATCGAGAGCTACCCGACCGTCCACCAGATGGTGAGCGACGTCAGGGCGAAGCTGCTGCCGGGCCTTACCATCCGCCAGGTGTTTGCAGCACTGTTTCCCTGCGGCTCGATCACCGGCGCACCGAAGATCCGCGCCATGGAGATCCTGCACGACCTGGAGGGCACGCCGCGCGACGTCTATTGCGGCGCCATCGGCTGGATCGCACCCGGGGGCACGATGCGCTTTTCCGTGGCGATCCGCACCATCTCGCTCTTTGCCAGCGGCGAGGCCGTCTACAATGTCGGCGGCGGCATCGTCTTCGATTCGACGCCTGAGGAGGAGTATCAGGAGTGTCTGCTCAAAGCCCGCTTCGCGACGGGGACACCGCCGATTTCGAGCTGATCGAGACCATGCGCTGGCAGCCCGAGACGGGCTTCCTGCGCTTCGATCGCCACCTTGCGCGCCTCTATGGCTCGGCGGCGGAGCTTGGCTTTGCCTGCGATCCACAGAAGATAGGCGCCGTGCTAGGCAAGGCGGTCGACGGCGCCCGAACCGCCATGCGCACGCGGCTCGCCTTGGCGCGCAACGGCGACGCGACGGCCTCGGCACAGCCCTACGAACCGCTCGCCGCCGACAAGGTCTGGATATTGCGGCTGGCGCGGACACGGCTCGATTCGCAAAACACGCTGCTGCGCCACAAGACCAGCCGGCGCCAGCTCTACACCCATGCCCGTTCCGAATATCTCGTCACCCAGGCCGACGAGGTGCTGCTGGCCAATGAGCGCGGCGAAATCTGCGAAGGGACCATCACCAATGTCTTCGCCGATTTCGGCGACGGCGTGCTGGCAACGCCACGGCTCGATTGCGGCCTGCTGCCTGGCGTATTGCGCGCCGAGCTTCTGGATGAAGGCCGGGCGGGAGAAGCGATCTACAGCTACGACGATCTGAAGTCGGCCAAGGCACTCTTCGTCGGCAATTCGCTGCGCGGCCTGGTTCCCGCAAAGTTGGTATGACTAGGAGAACGCCATGTTCGTCGTTTCGCTGAACTACAAGGTGGCCCTGACCGAGATCGACCGACTGCAGGCAGCGCATGTCGAATGGCTGAAGGCCTGCTACGCGGAGGGCATCTTCATCGCTTCCGGGCCGAAGAAACCGCGGACCGGCGGCATCATCATCGCGCAATGCCCACGCGAGATCCTCGACGCCAGGCTGGCGGCCGACCCCTTCGCCAAGGCGGGCGCCGCGGACTACGAGGTCACCGAATTCCTGGCCAGGATGACCGCCGCCGGTCTTGACGCTTTCAAGGAAGCATGAGCTTGGTCGAGGCCCTGCCCACCCACACCCCTTATGACGGCTCGTCGAAGCTGTTCAACATCGGGCTGAAGCCGCTCGATCCGGCAAACTGGATCGAGGTCGACGGCTATCTTCTGCCCTATCTCGCCGAGAAGCGCCGGCTTTATGCCGAAATCCCCGAACGGGTTTTCGTCGAGGAGGACGGCACGAGGGACGCCCAGCAGGAAGTGCTCGGCTTGCTCGGCGCGTATCTGCCGGAGCGATTTCCGCGCACCCATCGCCGCAGCGATGCGGGCGTCGAGATCGTGGGCGCTGTGAACCACCCTGCCTTGCCTTCGGGTCTTGCCGACGCGCCACTGGTCGCGGCCTCGCTGCTGGTCCAGGAAGACCTGATCCTGATGCGCCGCGACGACAGCGGCTGGCGGCTCGCCGCCGGCTCGCTGTGCTTTCCCTCGTCCTGGTCGCTGCTCGAAAAATTCGGCAAGCCGCTGCAGCAGATTCACCAGCCCGTGCCGGGTTTCGGTCCGGGAACGCGTCCCGCCGAATTGATCAACCGCATGTTCGACGGCCTGCAGGGACAGGCGGTCGAGCGCTTCAACTGGTCGATCCAGGCCGACAATGCGCTCTACCATCCGCTGTCCAACGTCGAGCGCATCGACCGCGCCACCAGCCGGCCGACGCGCTTCCCCGACGGTGATGTCAAGGCGCACGCCTTCATCCGGGTCGAACGGCAGACGCTGCGCAAGCTGCCGTCCTCGCGCGACATCCTGTTCACCATCCGCATCCATCTCGATCCGCTCGCCGTGCTGGCGCGGCACCCGGACAGGGAGACGCTGGCACTGTCCTTTGCCGCCCAGCTCGAGGCGCTCGATCTCGACCAGCTCGACTACAAGGGCCTGACATCCGACCGCGACGGGCTGATCATGGTCCTTAACCACATGGCCAGGGACGGCTAGCCACGGGTTGGCGCTTTTCGCTGGTTTATGACAATGATCTGTGATGTAGCGCATGACCGTCGGGTGAAAATGCCCGGGTTTTGCGGGTGTTTGCCCGGCTTTTGCATGTGCCTGAAGGAGTGCTCGATAAAATGGCGAATGAAAACTGGCCCGTTTACGGTGAGATCACCGGCCCGGTGGTGATGATCGGCTTCGGCTCGATCGGACGGGGGACGCTGCCGCTCATCGAACGCCATTTCAAGTTCGACAAGTCGCGCATGACGGTCCTCGACCCACGCGACACCGACCGCACGCTGCTCGACGAGCGCGGCATCGCCTTCGTCCAGGAAGCGGTGACCGAGAAGAACTACAAGAAGCTTCTGACGCCGCTCTTGACCAATGGCGGCGGCCAGGGCTTTTGCGTCAACCTGTCGGTCGACACGGGCTCGGTCGATCTGATGCGTCTCTGCCGCAAGCTCGGCGTGCTTTACATCGACACCGTCGTCGAGCCGTGGCTCGGCTTCTATTTCGACGCCAAGGCCGACAATGCCAGCCGCACCAACTATGCGCTGCGCGAGGCGATGATCAAGGAAAAGCACGACAAGCCCGGCGGCGCCACCGCCGTCTCCACCTGCGGCGCCAATCCCGGTATGGTCTCGTGGTTCGTCAAGCAGGCGCTGGTCAACCTCGCCACCGATCTTGGCCTTGAGTTCTCGGAGCCGGCGCAGGAAGACCGCGAGGGCTGGGCCAGGCTGATGAAGAAGGCCGGCGTCAAGGGCATCCACATCGCCGAGCGCGACACCCAGCGCACCAAGAAGCCGAAGCCGATGGATGTGTTCTGGAACACCTGGTCGGTCGAGGGCTTCATCTCCGAGGGCTTGCAGCCGGCCGAACTCGGCTGGGGCACGCATGAGAAGTGGATGCCGAAGAACGCCAAGAAGCACAAGCACGGCTCCAAGGCCGCGATCTACCTGGAGCAGCCCGGCGCCAACACGCGCGTTCGCTCGTGGTGCCCGACGCCGGGAGCGCAATACGGCCTGCTGGTGACGCATAACGAGTCGATCTCGATCGCCGACTTCTTCACCGTTCGCTCGAAGAAGGGCAAGGTGCAGTACCGGCCGACCTGCCATTACGCCTACCATCCCTGCAACGATGCGATCCTGTCGCTGGACGAGATGTTCGGTGCCGCCGGCAAGCCTCAGCCGGTGCACCACGTGCTCGACGAGAACGAACTGGTCGACGGCGTCGACGAACTCGGTGTCCTGCTCTACGGCCACGACAAGAACGCCTACTGGTTTGGCTCGCACCTGTCGCTGGGCGAGGCGCGCAAGCTGGCGCCCTATCAGAACGCCACCGGCCTTCAGGTCACCTCGGCGGTTCTGGCCGGCATGGTCTGGGCATTGGAAAATCCCGATGCCGGCATCGTCGAGGCCGACGAGATGGACTACAAGCGCTGCCTGGAAGTCCAGTCGCCCTATCTCGGACCGGTCGAAGGCCATTACACCGACTGGACGCCGCTCGACCGACGCCCGGGCCTCTTCCCGGAGGACCTCGACCGCAGCGATCCGTGGCAATTCCGCAACATCCTCGTCCGATAGCATCCTGCGCACCATGCGCCATTGCCTTGCAATCGCCCGGAAATCGGGCGATTGAAGAGATGCGGCCTGGGGCAGCGCACGTCTTGCGGGACGCACGCCCGTTCCAGCACTTTGGACGTTCGCATCGTGCCTCTCAAAATCGAAACCGATTTTTGGGCCGATGCGTTTGGAGAGGATTTAAGATGACTATTGCGCGCAAAGTTCTTTCGATGGGCGTGGCGGGTTCCTTTGCCATGATCCTCGCCGCCTGCACCACAGGCGGTCCCGAGGCACCGCCGATGGCGGCCACGCCGAAAGGCGTCGAGGGTTCCTGGATTGATGCCAAGGGCACCGGTCTGTCGACCTTCACCGGCGGCAAGTTCACGACCGTCGCCACCGACACCGGCCAGAAGCTGTCCGATGGCAGCTACACGATGACCGGAGCCACATCGGTCGAGATCAACGGGACGTCGCTGATCCGCCAGACGCCGGTCAGCTTCAACTGCCTGCTGATCTCCACCAGCCAGCTGAACTGCACCAGCTCGTCCGGCCAGAACTTCGTGCTGACGCGACGCGTCTGAACGAGCGAACGCTGGACTCATCGAGGATGGCGGCCGATTGGCCGCCGTCCTTTTTTGCGCCTGCAAAGAGTGGCGGCATTTCCGCTTGCGTCAGCCGAAACGCGATGGGAACATGGTCAAAACGCTGGCTGTTATACCCCAGTCAAGCAAGGGCGCTAAACGCCTCTGATCAGCCTACCGGGAGACGAAGATGAAGAAGCTTGCCGCCATTGCCGCCCTGTCCGCATCGACGCTTGGCCTGTCGGCCGGCGCATCCTTTGCCGACTACACATTGAACATTTTGCATTTCAATGACTGGCACAGCCGCATCGAAGGCAACAACAAATATGAGTCGACCTGTTCGGCCGACGAGGAGACCAAGGGCGAATGCATCGGCGGCGCCGGCCGGTTGATCACCGCAATCGCCCAGGAGCGCAAGAAGCTCGAAGGCCAGAACGTGCTGCTGCTCAATGCGGGTGACAGCTTCCAGGGATCGCTGTTCTACACCACCTACAAGGGCACCGTGGAGGAGGAATTCCTCAATCAGATGAAACCCGACGCGGTGACGCTCGGCAACCATGAATTCGACGACGGCGAGAGCGCGCTGGTGCCTTACCTCGACAAGGCGAAATTCCCGATCGTCAGTGCCAATGTCGTGCCCAACGACAAGTCCGGCGCGGCCGGCAAGATCAAGCCGTCGATCGTCGTGGACGTCGGCGGACAGAAGATCGGCATTGTCGGCGCCGTCACCAACGACACGCCCGAACTCGCCTCGCCCGGTCCCAACATCGCGATCGCGGACGACGTCAAATCGATCACCGCCGAGGTCGAGAAGCTCAAGGCGCAAGGCGTCAACAAGATCATCGCCGTGACCCATATCGGCTATAACAGGGAACGCGACATCATTGCCAAGATCCCGGGCATCGACGTGGTTGTCGGCGGCCACAGCCATACGCTCTTGTCGAACACCGATCCGAAGGCGGCAGGCCCCTACCCGACGATGGTCGACAACCCGGACGGCTACAAGGTGCCGGTGGTGCAGGCGGCCTCCTATTCGAAATATCTCGGCGAGTTCAAGGTGGTGTTCGACGACAATGGCGTCGTCAAATCGGCCAGCGGCGACCCGATCTTTCTCGACAAGTCGATCACACCCGATCCCGCTGTGCTCGCCCGCATCAAGGAACTCGGCGCGCCGATCGAGGCTTTGAAGAACAAGGAAGTGGCCGAGACCACCGACGTCATCGACGGCAGCCGCGAGAATTGCCGCGCCAAGGAATGCGCGATGGGCAACCTCGTCTCCGATGCCATACTCGACCGCGTCAAGGGACAGGGCGTCGAGATCGTCATCTCCAATGGCGGCGGCCTGCGCGCCTCGATCGACAAGGGCACCGTCACCATGGGTGAGGTGCTGACCGTGCTGCCGTTCCAGAACACGCTGGCGACCTTCCAGATTTCGGGCAAGGACCTGGTCGCCGGCCTCGAAAGCGGCCTCAGCCAGATCGAGGACGGCGCCGGGCGCTTCCCGCAGGTGGCGGGCCTCAAATACGCCTTCGACAAATCGGTCGCGCCCAATGCCGGCCGCGTCAAATCCGTCGAGGTCATGGAGAACGGCGCCTGGACGCCGATCAAGCCCGACAAGGACTATCTCGTCGCCACCAACAATTACGTGCGCCAGGGCGGCGACGGCTACAAGGTCTTCGCCGAAAAGGCCAAGAACGCCTACGACTACGGCCCCGGTCTCGAACAGGTCGTGGCCGACTATCTCGGCGCCCACCGGCCCTACACGCCCAAGCTCGACGGCCGCATCACCGAGATCGCCGCGACCGTCGCGGCGGCCCCGGCGGCGGAACCAGCCAAGCCTGCAGAGCCGGCAAAGCCAGCCGAGGCAACTCCGGCCCCCGCGCCGGCGGAACCTGCCAAACCGGCCGAGGCCGCGAAACCGGCTGAACCGGCAAAGCCCGCGGAAGCGGCACCGGCAATGCCTGAACTGCCCGCGAACTCAGGCGATATCGCCAACACGCCGCCGGCCGTATCGGCGGAGAATGCACCTGCGCCACCGGCCCCGCCGGCTCCCGCTGCTCCGGCACCTGCACCAGCCGAGCCGGCAAAGCCGGCCGAGGCCGCCCCTGCACCGGCAGCGCCGGCCCCGGCGGAATCTGCCAAGCCGGCAGAGCCGGCAAAGCCCGCTGAAGCCGCACCAGCAACGGGCAGCCATGTCATCGTTACCGGCGACACCTATTGGGATCTGGCCAAGAAGGCCTATGGCGACGCCACCAAGTGGAAACTCATCTACGAGGCCAACAAGGGTCAAAGGCCGCATCGGCTGATGCCCGGCGCGACGCTGACCATCCCGGCGAAGTAACCTCACTTCGCCTCTTCCATCCAACACCCGCCTGGGAAACCGGGCGGGTGTTCTGTTTTCAGCTGGACACGCGTTAAGGTGCGGCCAGACGCGGCATTGAAAGCCCGTGCAGGATGATTAGGTTCGCGCCTCCTGGAGGACCGCTATGACGTTCACAACCGCTGTCGATCCCAAAGCCGCGAAGGCCCTCGGCCCACTGCCGGCCGGGCATCCGCCGGTCAAGACCGGCAAGATCGGTGTCATGCTGATCAATCTCGGCACGCCTGACGGCACCGACTTCAAGCCGATGTGGCGGTATCTCAGGGAATTCCTGTCCGATCCGCGCGTCATCGAACTCAACAGGGCGATCTGGTATCCGATCCTCTACGGCCTGGTGCTTACATCGCGGCCGAAGAAGTCCGGCGCCAACTATGCCCGGATATGGAACCAGGAAAAGAACGAGTCGCCGCTGCGCACCTACACCCGCGCGCAGGGCGAAAAGCTGGCCGAGGCGTTGCGCGACCTGCCCGATGTCGTCGTCGACTGGGCGATGCGCTACGGCAATCCTTCGACCGCGAGTGTCGCCGAAAGGCTGGTCGCGCAGGGCTGCGATCGCATTCTTTCGTTTCCGCTCTACCCGCAATACTCCGCGACGACGACGGCCACCGCCAATGACCAGCTGTTTCGCGCCTTGATGAAGATGCGCGCGGCCCCTGCCATCCGCAGCGTGCCGCCTTACTATGACGAGCCCGTCTATATCGAGGCGCTGGCGCGTTCGATCGAGCAGAATATCGCGACGCTGGATTTCGAGCCTGAAGTGGTCATCGCCTCATACCACGGCATCCCAAGACCTTATTTCGAAAAAGGCGATCCCTACCATTGCCACTGTCTCAAGACGACCCGGCTGTTGCGCGACAGGCTCGGCTGGGACGAGAAGAAGCTGATCACCACCTTCCAGTCCCGCTTCGGCGCCCAGGAATGGCTGCAGCCCTACACCGACAAGACGGTGGAGAAACTCGGCAAGGACGGCGTCAAATCCATCGCCATCGTCAATCCCGGCTTTTCCGTCGACTGCATCGAGACGCTGGACGAAATCCGCCGGGAAGCGGCCGAGACCTTCCATCATGCCGGCGGCAAGAACTTCGTGCATATCCCTTGCCTCAACGACAGCGTCGAAGGGATGGCGGTGATCGAGGCGATGGTGCGACGCGAACTGTCCGGCTGGGTCTAGGAGAAATTCCAGGAAAAGTGTGAAACGGTCTTCCCGGGAAAAGCGCATAGCGCTTTCCCTTGGGAATTTCGTCAACCAGAGAGTTGGAGCGGCTCGCCGCTCTGACACCGGAACAAGGGCCACTCCGGAGCGTTGAGCAGTTCCTCCGGAGAATTCGATGCCCCGCAAACTCGACCTCAGAACTGGCCGGCCCGTCTGGTCCGCCTATCGGGCACCTGCCGTGCCGACGGACAGGTTGACCCGCGACGTCAAGACCGACGTGCTGATCATCGGCATGGGCATCAGCGGCGCCATGACGGCCGAGGCGCTGACGGCGGACGGTCATCAGCTAATCTGCATCGACCGGCGTGGTCCGCTGAAAGGCTCGACCGCGGCGACCACGGCGCTGGTCCAGTTCGAAATCGACCAGCCGCTTTCCGTGCTCTCGAAGATGATCGGCAGGATCAAGGCACAGCAGACCTGGCGCCGCTCGCGGCTCGCCGTTTCCAACCTGGCCGGCCGCATCGAATATCTCGCAATCGACTGTCGCCTGCGCCGCACCCCGTCGCTCTATCTGGCCGGCACGCTGCTCGGACCGTCGGAACTGCGTGAGGAAGCCGAAGCGCGGCGACATGCGGGCATTGCGGCCGCCTATCTGACGCCGCAGCTGCTGGCGCAGACATTCGGCATAGACCGCGGCGGCGCCATCCTCAGCCATGGCAACATCGCGCTCGACCCGCGCAAGCTGACGGCCGGCTTGCTGCTCAAGGCGCTGGAGCGCAAGGCACGGCTTTACGCTCCCGCCGAAGCGACGGCGATCGAGGACAATGCCGATGAGGTAGTCGTGACGACAAAGGACGGCCCGACCATCACCGCACGGCATGTTGTCCTGGCCACCGGCTACGAACTGGTCGACATCGTGCCGGCGGCCGCCCACCGGATCATCTCGACCTGGGCGATCGCGACACGCCCGCAGCCGCGAAAACTCTGGCCGGGTCCGTCGTTCATCTGGGAAGCGTCGGATCCGTATCTCTACATGCGCTCTACGGCCGACGGCAGGGTCATCTGCGGCGGCGAGGACGAGGATTTTGTCGACGAGACGCGGCGCGACGGACTGATCGCCGACAAGAGTGCCCGCATTGCCGACAAGCTGGGCCGGCTGTTCCCCCGTCTCGACGTCAGGCCCGAATTCGCCTGGACCGGCTCGTTCGGCACAACCAGCACCGGCCTGCCCTATATCGGCGCCGTCCCCCGGCATCCGCGCATCCATGCAGTCATGGGTTACGGCGGCAACGGCATCACCTTCTCGCGCATCGCTTCCGAAATTATTTCGGCTTCGATCAAAGGGATGACCGACATCGATGCGGAGCTCTTCGCCTTCAACCGCTGAGTGCAGAGCAACAAACAATCCTTCATCACCTGATTGTAACGTTCCTGAAACACACTTAAGTCTTTGGTGAAGTCGGCTGCGCGGGAATGGCTCTCGCGGCCCGCTTCTGAGGGAGAGCCAAATGGATTTCAGTGGTTTCGATATTGCGGTCGTTGTTCTTGTCGCGCTTGTCGTGCTGGTGCTGTTCAAAGGCATCAAGACAGTTCCCCAAGGCTACAACTATACGGTCGAACGTTTTGGTCGTTACACCAAGACACTGAGCCCCGGCCTCAACATCATCACGCCGTTCGTCGACCGCATCGGCGCCAAGATGAACATGATGGAGCAGGTGCTCGACGTTCCGAGCCAGGAAATCATCACCCGCGACAACGCCATCGTCGGTGTCGACGGCATCGCCTTCTACCAGATCCTCAATGCGGCGCAGGCCGCCTACCAGGTTGCCGGCCTGCAGAACGCCATCCTCAACCTGACGATGACCAACATCCGTACCGTCATGGGCTCGATGGACCTCGACGAGCTGTTGTCCAACCGCGACGCCATCAACGAGCGCCTGCTGCGCGTCGTCGACGAGGCGGCGCATCCGTGGGGCATCAAGATCACCCGCGTCGAGATCAAGGACATCAACCCGCCGGCCAACCTCATCGAATCGATGGGTCGCCAGATGACCGCCGAACGTAACAAGCGCGCCCAGATCCTGGCCGCCGAAGGCCTCAAGCAGTCGCAGATCCTCGAGGCCGAGGGCCGCAAGGAGGCCGCCTTCCGCGACGCCGAGGCGCGCGAGCGCTCGGCCGAGGCCGAGGCCCGCGCCACCCAGGTGGTGTCGGAAGCGATTTCCAAGGGCGACGTGCAGGCGCTGAACTACTTCGTCGCGCAGAAATACACCGAGGCGCTGGGCAAGATCGGCACGGCCACCAACAGCAAGATCGTGCTGATGCCTTTCGAGGCGTCGTCGCTGATCGGCTCGCTCGGCGGCATCGGCGAGATCGCCAAGGAAGTCTTCCGCAGCGAGGGCACGACCGGCGCGCAAAGGCAGGCCGCGCGCCCGCCAGTTGTGCGCCCGAGCGACAACTGAGTCCGCAGGAGCTCACTCCCATGTTCGATCGCATCATTTCCGAACTCGGTCCGTGGAACTGGATGGTTCTGGGCTTCGTGCTGCTGGTGGTGGAGGTCATCGCGCCGGGCTTCTTCATGCTGTGGATCGGCATCGCCGCGCTCATCATCGGCGCGGCGTCGCTGCTGATCTGGGATGCGGCGATCTGGAGCTGGCAGGTCCAGGTCCTCGCCTTCCTGGCGCTGTCGCTGGTTTCAGCCTTCGTCGGCAAGAAACTCATGGGCGGACGCGACCAGCCGACCGACCAGCCGCTGCTCAACCGGCGCGGCGCCCAGATGGTCGGCCGCATGGCGACGCTTGCCGAGCCGATCAAGGACGGCCGCGGCCGCATCAAGCTCGGCGACACGCTATGGCGCGTCTCCGGCCCGGACCTGCCCGCCGGCACGCAGGTGCGCGTGACAAGTGCCGCCGACACGGACCTGGAACTGACGGTGGAGCGCGTCTGAGTTTCCAGACGGCGCCGGTGCGAAAGATGTGTTGAGATCCAGGACAGGCCGAGCCGGAGTCGAAGACGGGCGCGAAGCGACCAAACAAGGCGGGTTCCGAGAACCGGAGCGGAGCGTACTTAAGTACTTGAGCACCGGCCTAACCCGGCCGTAGCCCTAGTAGCGACGATCCCTCTTGAGTGCTTCGGCCGGCGAAGGCCGGAAGCGCAGGTATCAGCCGTTTGCAACCGGCCTCACCTGAATATCGGCATGCCTAGGCAGCGCCGATGCGCAGCAGGTCGTGGAAATGCACCACGCCCAGCGGCATGTTGTTCCTGGTCACCACCAGCGCGCCGATATTGTGCTCGTTGAGCAGCGCGATCGCCGTGCCGGCCAGCGTCTGCGGGTCGACCGTCTTGGGCGTGCGGGTCATCACCTCGTCGACGATGACGTCGGCCAAATTGCGGTGCAGGTTGCGCGCGACATCGCCGTCGGTGATGATCCCGGCCAGTTCGCCATTGGCGTCGACGATCAGCACGCAGCCGACCTTCTTCTGCGACAGCGTCATTACCGCTTCCGGCATCTTGGTGCCGAGCACGGCCAGCGGCATCTGGTCGCCGACCCGCATGATCTCGGAGACCATGGTCAGATTGGCGCCGAGCTGGCCGCCGGGATGGAAGGTGCGGAAATGGTCTGGCGTGAAACCCCGCGCCTCGAGCAGCGCGATCGCCAGGGCGTCGCCGATGACCAGCTGCAGCAGCGTCGACGTCGTCGGCGCCAGCCCGTGCGGACAGGCCTCCGGGGTGCGCGGCAAAAGCAGCACCACGTCGGCGGCGCGCGCCAGCGCCGATGTCTCGCCTGACGTGACGGCGATGAGCGGAATGGAAAAACGCCTGGAATAGGCGACGATGCCGAGCAGCTCCTTGCTTTCGCCTGACCATGAGATGGCGATGATGGCGTCGTCCTTGGCGATCATGCCGAGATCGCCATGGTTGGCCTCGACGGGATGGACGAAGAAGGCCGGCGTGCCGGTCGAAGCCAGCGTCGCCGCGATCTTCGAGCCGATATGGCCGCTTTTGCCGACGCCGGTGACGATCAGCCGGCCTTCGATCTTCGAAATCATACCGACGGCCTGCGCGAAAGGCGCGGCCAGTCCGTTCTCGAGCGCCTCGGCAAGGGCGGCGATGCCGGCCTGCTCGGTCATCACCGTTCTCAGTGCCGAATCGATCGACGCTTGCCTGTCCAGGGGCTTCTTATCGAGGGATCTCGCATGCATGGATGATGCGATTAGCGCGTTGCCGCCCGCCTGTCCAACAGAAATGCCGCTGGCGCCCAGGCGGCGGAGGCTTCGGACAGGTCACGGGATCGGCAAACAGCGGCACTTTAACCGGCCGAACGATCGCCGCCTCAACCCTCCATTAACCATCCCCATTTACGGTTCGGTAAGTATGGCGCGCACAGCGCCGCGCAAGCAGTGGTGGCGATGTCCGGGGCCCAGCCAGAGAAATCAAGAGGACGACAGGGCAAGGCGGTCTGCGCCTTGTTGCTGGCGACCAGCATGTTTGCCTTGTTGCGCCCGGGGCAGCTTCATGCCCAGGAAACCGAGCTGCGCGGCGAGGTGTCCGAATCGGCGATCCTGTCCGACCAGCAGCGCAAGGCAAAGCAGCTCGCCCTTGCCACCCAGCGCCAGCAGCAGTCGGCCAACTCTGCGCAGGACGATGCGCCGCCGCGCACCTATTTGCCGGCCAGTGCCGGCGCTGTCCCTGACGACACGAACACCGATGCCGCCACCGGCAGCATTTTCGATCCGCCGCAGGCGACCGACGACACGGCCACCGACAATCCGACGCCGCCCAAGCCTCGTCCCCGTCCGTCGAGCGCCGGCCAGAATGCTGCGGACCAGGACAAGACCAAGACGGACCGCAGGGCAACCGGCAAGTCGAAGAAAAAGAAGAAAGCGACCACCGCGACCACGGACACCACTCAGGCCGCGACCGACGATACCGACGGCGCGGACCAGGAAGCGGCCAACCGCCGTGCTCTCACCGTCGACAGCGCCGACAGGCAGAAACTCGACCCCGGCGCCGAACGCACCGCCGCCATCGAAGGCCAGAACAAGAAAGCCGAGGAGGACCCCTTCCAGCCCACCGGCGTCAAATGGGGTTCCTTCGTCATCCGCCCGTCGATCGAACAGGGCATGACCGCCACCACGAACGGCGATTCGAGCAGTGCCGGCACCTCGGCGCTGCTGTCGGAGACGGCGTTGCGCTTTACCGCCGTCTCCGACTGGCGCGAAAACGCCGCCACCATCGACGGCTATGGCCTGTTCCGCGAGACGGTGTCGGGCTACCGCGTTCACGATGCGCAGGGCCGCATCGAAGGCCAGCTCAATGTCGACCTCGACAACGAGCTGCGCGCCATAGCCAAGCTCGGCTATGAGGCCGTGCCTGAAACGGCGTCCTCGCCCAACGCCATTGCCGGCGTCAGCACCCAGCCGCTGCGGCAGACCATCGACGGCAGCCTCGGCGTCGAAAAGGCCGTCGGCAAGATGCAGTACACGCTGACCGGCGCGGTCTCGCACGACTTCTACGGCGACGCCGAGCTTTCGGACGGCACCACGCTGTCGCAGAAGGATCAGGACAACACGCTCTATACGGCGACCCTGCGCACCGGCTACGAAATCTCCCCGGTCCTCACCCCGTTCAGCGAAATCGAGGTCGGCCGCCGGGCCTACGATCAACGCATCGACAATGAAGGCTTCGAGCGGTCCTCGACCCGGCTCGGCGCCCGCGCCGGTCTGCAACTCGATATGGGCGAGAAGCTCTCCGGCGAGTTCTCCGCCGGCTGGCTGAGGGAAGCGATCGACGACAAGAGCCTGGAGGCGATTTCGGGCGCCACCGTCAACGCCGATCTCAAATGGTCGCCGGAACGCGGAACCACGATCGGCCTGACCGGCAAGACCACCGTCGAGACCACCACGACGGCGGGTGAAAGCGGCGATATCCTCTATTCCGGCCGCTTGACGGCCGAACGGCAGATCCGTGCCAACCTTACCGCGAATGCGGCTCTGGGGCTCGACTGGCGCGACTATGTCGGCATCGACGGCCATGACAGGATCCTGAGCGCCGAGACCGGGCTGACCTGGTGGCTGAACCGCTATGCCGGCCTCACCGGCCGGGTCAGAACCGAAAAGCTGACCAGCAACCTGCCCGGCCGCGACTACACCGCCAACAGCATCTACCTCGGCCTGAAGGTGCAGCGCTGAAACACGCCTGCGCAGGGGCGGTCAGCCGCTCGCGCTGGCATGACCCATCCAGTTAAGATACCGCGACTCGCCGATCCGATGGCGTCATCTCGTCGAGAAGCGTGCGGATGACGCCAGCCATGTTCTCCTTCATATCGCTGCGCCACAGCGCGAAGGCGACATTGGCCTCGACAAAACCCTCCGGCGATCCGCAGTCGAAGGTGCGGCCCTGATAGTGGTAGCCGTAGAAGGCCTGCTGCTTTTCCAGCTTCAGCATCGCATCGGTGAGCTGGATTTCGTTGCCGGCGCCCTTTTCCTGGTCCTCGAGGATGTTGAATATCTCGGGCTGCAGGATGTAGCGGCCATTGATGTAGAGATTGGACGGCGCCGTGCCTGTCTTCGGCTTCTCCACCATCTCGGTGATGCGGAAGCCGTGATGCGTATCCTCGCCACGGCCGACAATGCCGTATTTGTGAGCCTCCGCCGGATCGCATTCCTGCACGGCAATGATGTTGTTGCCGGTTTCCTCGTAGAGCTCGACCATCGATTTCATGCAGCTCTTTTCCGACTGCATGATCATGTCGGGCAAGAGCAGCGCGAACGGCTCGTCGCCGACCAGTTCGCGCGCGCACCAGACGGCATGGCCGAGTCCCATCGGCACCTGCTGGCGCGTGAAGCTGGTCTGCCCCGGCGCCGGCTGCAACCGCTGCAGGCGGGCAAGCTGCTCGTCCTTGCCGCGCTGGGCGAGCGTGTCATAGAGCTCGAACTGGATATCGAAATGGTCCTCGATGACCGCCTTGTTGCGGCCGGTCACGAAGATGAAATGCTCGATGCCCGCCTCGCGCGCCTCGTCCACCACATACTGGATGACCGGCCGGTCGACGACTGTCAGCATTTCCTTGGGAACAGCCTTGGTGGCCGGGAGGAACCGCGTGCCGAGACCGGCGACCGGGAAAACTGCCTTGCGAACTCTCTTCATGCTTTCAATTATCCGTTTGCTGGCCGGCTTCGCAATCCCTGTCCCGCGACATTTTCACGCCGGAATTGAAGATTAGTGGGAGCGGGTGAGGGAAATTTCCACCGGTTAAAGCATCGAGGTGTCTTTTCGTTCCAGGAGACACCTATGGTAAACTAATTCCTAACCCGGTTCGGCGATGAATGGTCTTTCCTGAGACAGAGAAGGAGGAAAACATGTCCGTTCGCAATGTCGCAAAACGTTTCACCAGCGTCATGACGGCCGCCAGCCTCTCGCTCGCTCTGTTGATGCCTGCCGGACCCGCTTTCGCTGACGCCGGTTTCCGCCAATGGGTCGCCGGCTTCCGCGCCACCGCCGTGGCCGGCGGCGTTTCCGGCGCTGTCTACGACCAGGCTTTCCGGGACATCAAGGAGCCTGATCCGGTGGTGCTGGAGAAGGCACGCACACAGCCCGAATTCACGGCACCCGCCTGGGACTATTTCGACAACCGCGTCCACGACCAGTCCGTCGCCGTCGGGCAGCAGATGGCGAAGAAGTGGAAGCCGTGGCTGGACAGGATCGAGGCGCGGTTCGGCGTCGACCGCCACATTCTGCTCGCCATCTGGTCGATGGAATCTAACTATGGCGAGATCCTCAAGCGCGACGACATCATGCGCAACGTCATCCGGTCGCTGGCGACGCTGGGCTATGGCGATCCGAAGCGGTCGAAATATGCCGGCACCCAGCTGGTCGCAGCCCTGAAGATCCTGCAGACCGGCGACATCGATGAAAGCCATCTGATGGGCTCCTGGGCCGGCGCCATGGGCCAGACCCAGTTCATCCCCACCAGCTACCAGCACTATGCCGTCGACATGGACGGCAACGGCAAGCGCGACATCTGGAATTCCATCCCCGATGCGCTGGCGACATCAGCCAATCTGTTGAAGAAGAATGGCTGGCAGGCCGGCAAGACCTGGGGCTACGAAGTCACCATACCGGCCGGCAAGCTGCCGGGCGGAGCGAAGTCGCTAGCGCAATGGCAGGCGCTTGGCGTCGTCAGGGCCAGCGGCAAGCCGTTCAAGAACCTTACCGACAAGGCGACGCTGAAAGTGCCTGACGGCCGTGGCGGGCCAGCCTTCCTGATGATCCGGAATTTCTCGGTCATCAAGGCCTACAACAACGCCGACAAATATGCCCTGGCCGTTGGCCTTCTTGCCGACGAGATCGCCGGTGGCAACGGCCTTGTCCAGGACTGGAAGCGACCCTTCACCAAGCTCACCTTCGAGGAACGGCAGGAGCTGCAGAAGCGGCTTTCGCAGCACGGCCTTTACGACGGCAAGTTCGACGGCAAGATCGGTGACGGCTCCAAGACCGCCATCATGGCCTATCAGGCAAAGGTCGGCTTGAGCCAGGACGGCTACCCAAGCATGGAAGTGCTCAAATGGCTCAGGCAAAAATAGAGCCGGCCACGGCGCCGCGCGTATTTTGGGCGCGCATATCCAGGCGCCATGGCACTTTGAACTTGCGCCCGGCCGCAAAACCGGCTCCGGTTTGCCGGACCAGGCGCAAGGGGATGGAGGAGTGATTGGTTTCGGCCGCGCGTATCGCGATCCTTGCTCGTCGCACGCCGATCCTTTTTCTGGCGATCATCTTGTTGGCGATCGGCGCCGCCGGCGCCTTCCATGTGCCGGCCATGGCGCAGGAGCAGCCGCAGCAAGATCGTGGATGGTCGTTGCGTGACCTTCTGTTTCCGCGCCGCAGCGAGCGGGTCGAGCCGCCGCTCGACATCCAGAAGGCAAGACCGAAGGCCAAGGCGAAAAAGCGCGCCCCGCGTCCGCCCGCGGAGCCTGAAACCCCCGCGGTCGAAAAGGCGCCGGACGCCCGCACCGTGCTGGTGGTCGGCGACTTCATGGCGACAGGTCTTGCCGAGGGCCTGGACACCGCCTTCGCCGACAATCCAGGCGTCAGGATCGTCGTGCGCAGCAATGGCTCGTCGGGCTTCGTGCGCGATGATTTCTACAACTGGCCCGAACAGATCAAATCGCTGATCGAGACCGAGAAACCGGCCGCGGTGGTCGTCATGCTGGGCTCCAACGACCGCCAGCAGATGAAGGTGGGCGACGTGCGCGAGCAGCCCCGGTCCGAGAACTGGACCAAGGAATACGAGCGCCGCACCGACGAACTCGGCAAGGCCATTGCCACCGCCAAGGTGCCTTTCCTGTGGGTCGGCATGCCGGCCTTCCGGGTGCCGAAGATGACCTCCGACATGCTGGCCTTCAACGACATCTACCATCAGGCCGCCGAAAACCATGGCGGCGAATTCGTCGATGTCTGGGATGGTTTCGTCGACGAGAACGGCGCCTTCGTCACCAACGGCCCCGACATGAACGGCCAGCCGGTGCGGCTGCGGGCCGATGACGGCATAAACGTCTCCAAGGCCGGCAAGCGCAAGCTCGCCTTCTACACCGAAAAGCCGCTGGCCAAGATCCTGGGCCTCGCCGCGCCGGGCAGCGTGGCCCCGGCGACGGCACCGGCCGGCGCGCCCGTCGAGGCACCGGCGCCGGCCGCGGCACCCATTGTCATCGACCGCACCGCACCCATGCTGCTCAGCGACCCGGCGCTCGACGGCGGCACCGAGCTGCTCGGCGCCGCCCCGCCGGCAAACGCCAATCCGGCTCTTCCCGGGGAGCGACTGGTGATCGAAGGCAAGGCGCCGGAGGCCGCGCCCGGCCGCGCCGACGATTTCTCCTGGCCGCCGAAGGCAGAGCCGCCAGCGACAGCCGCGGCGACCGACACGACGACGGCGATCACCCCTTAGTCACGCAGGACTCTTGAGATCGTCCCGCAACTCAGCGGGGCAATACGCTCGTCCCCATCAGCGCTTCATCGATCGAGCGCGCCGCCTGGCGGCCTTCGCGGATCGCCCAGACGACTAGCGACTGGCCACGGCGCACGTCGCCCGCCGCGTAGAGCCGGTCGACGCTGGTCTTGTAGTCGCGGTCATTGGCCTCGACATTCCGCGAGCGGCGGCTGTCGGTGACGATCTTCATCTCGCCCTCGAGTTCCTTCGCCACGCCCACCATTGCCGGCCCGGCAAAGCCGATGGCGATGAAGGCGAGATCGGCGCGGATGACGAATTCGGTGCCGGCGATCGGCTTGCGCTTATCGTCGACCTCGCAGCATTTGACGCCGGTCAGTTGGCCGTCCTCGCCGATGAACTCGAGCGTCGCCACCTGGAATTCGCGCTCCGCACCCTCGGCCTGCGAGGACGAGGTGCGCATCTTGGTCGCCCAGTAGGGCCAGACCGCGAGCTTGTCTTCCTTCTCGGGCGGCTGCGGGCGGATGTCGAGCTGCGTGACGCGCACCGCGCCCTGGCGGAAGGCGGTGCCGACGCAGTCGGAGGCGGTATCGCCGCCGCCGACGACGACGACATGCTGCCCGCCGGCGATGATCGGGTGCGACGGCCACGCCACCGACTGGATCGGCTCGCCGCCGACGCGGCGGTTCTGCTGCACCAGATAGGGCATGGCATCATGCACACCGCCGAGATCGTCGCCCGGAATGTTGGCCGCACGCGGCGTTTCCGAGCCGCCGCAATAGAGCACCGCATCATGTTCGGCGAGCAGTTCGGCGACGGGCTTGTCGACACCGACATTGACGCCGCAATAGAAGGTCACGCCCTCGCCCTGCATCTGTTCGATGCGCCGGTCGATATAGTGCTTCTCGATCTTGAAGTCGGGAATGCCGTAGCGCATCAGCCCGCCCGGGCGGCTCTCGCGCTCATAGACATGGACGTCGTGGCCGGCGCGGCCGAGCTGCTGTGCGGCGGCCATGCCGGCGGGGCCGGAGCCGATGATGGCGACCCGCTTGCCGGTCTTCTTTTCCGGCGGATAGGGCCTGATATGGCCGGTCTCGTAAGCCTTGTCGGCGATCGCCTGTTCCACCGTCTTGATGGCGACCGGAATGTCCTCGAGGTTCAGCGTGCAGGCTTCCTCGCAAGGGGCGGGGCAGATGCGGCCGGTGAACTCCGGGAAATTGTTGGTCGAATGCAGGTTGCGGATCGCGTTGTCCCAGTCTCTGTTGTAGACGAGGTCGTTCCAGTCCGGGATCTGGTTGTGGATCGGACAGCCCGTCGGCCCGTGACAGAACGGGATGCCGCAATCCATGCAGCGCGCGGCCTGTTTCTCGACCTCCTTGTCCGACATCGGCAGCGTGAACTCGCGGAAGTGCCGGATGCGGTCGGAGGCCGGCTGGTATTTGTGCACCTGCCGGTCGATTTCGAGAAAGCCTGTTACCTTGCCCATAGTCCAGTTCCTGCTGTCCAGATGGTGCGGTTTTCGCCGCACCCGTTAACCTCTTGAGGCAGCCATGGCAACCTTGCGCCCGAGGTCAAACTGTCGATGAAGGGGGCCGGGAAGCCTGGGCTCCCCGGCAATTCTCACAAATCTATTCGGCCGCGACGCCCATGCGCATGCGTTCCATCTCGATCAGCGCGCGGCGGTATTCGACCGGCATGATCTTGCGGAATTTCGGCCGGAACGTCGCCCAGTCGTCGAGGATCTCGCGGCCGCGCACCGAACCCGTATAGTGCACATGGTTCGAGATCAGCTGGTAGAGGCGTTCCTCGTCATGGCTGGTCATGTCGCCGGACACGTCGACGCGACCCTTGTGGTCGAGGTCGCCGCCATGGTGCAGCAGCCTTTCCATCAGGTCGTCTTCTTCCGGCACCGGCTCCAGTTCGACCATGGCCATGTTGCAACGCTCGGCGAAATCGCCTGCTTCGTCCAGCACATAGGCGACGCCGCCCGACATGCCGGCGGCGAAGTTGCGGCCGGTCTTGCCGATGACGACGACGACACCGCCGGTCATGTATTCGCAGCCATGGTCGCCGACGCCTTCAACGACGGCGGCGACGCCCGAATTGCGCACCGCGAAACGCTCGCCGGCGACACCGGCGAAATAGGCTTCACCCTCGGTCGCGCCATAAAGCACCGTGTTGCCGACGATGATGGAGTCCGCCGCCACGATCCTGGCCTCTTCCGGCGGCCGGATGACGATGCGCCCGCCCGACAGGCCCTTGCCGACATAGTCGTTGCCGGCGCCGACGAGTTCGAACGAGACGCCGCGCGCCAGGAAGGCGCCGAAGGACTGGCCGGCTGTGCCGGTCAGTCTCACCTGGATCGTGTCCTCGCGCAGCCCCTTGTGCTTGAAGCGCTTGGCGACTTCGCCCGACAGCATTGCGCCGGTGGAACGGTCGACATTGCGGATATCGACCTCGATCTTGACCGGTTGCTTGGCCTCCAGTGCCGGCTTGGCCAGCTCGATCAGCTTGCGGTCGAGGACGTCGTCGATCGGGTGCTTCTGCCGCTCGGTCCAGTGCACCGCTTCGTGCGGCGCATCGGGCTTGTAGAACATCTTCGAGAAATCGAGGCCGCGTGCCTTCCAGTGCTGGATCACGTCGCGCTTTTCCAGAAGATCGCTGTCGCCGATGATCTGGTCGATATGGGTGTAGCCCATCTCGGCCAGCAGCGCCCTCACCTCTTCCGCCACGTAGAAGAAGAAGTTGATGACATGCTCGGGCGTGCCCTTGAAGCGCTTGCGCAGCACCGGGTCCTGGGTGGCGACACCAACCGGACAAGTGTTCAGGTGGCACTTGCGCATCATGATGCAGCCGGCCGCGATCAGCGGCGCGGTCGAGAAGCCGAACTCGTCGGCGCCGAGCAGCGCGCCGATGATGACGTCGCGCCCGGTGCGCAAGCCGCCGTCGACCTGCAGCGCCACTCTGCTGCGCAAGCCGTTCAGCACCAGCGTCTGATGCGTCTCGGCCAGGCCCATCTCCCACGGGCTGCCGGCATGCTTGAGCGAGGTCAGCGGCGAGGCGCCGGTGCCGCCATCATAGCCCGAGATGGTGATGTGGTCGGCGCGCGCCTTGGCGACGCCGGCCGCGACCGTGCCGACACCGACTTCCGACACCAGCTTGACCGACACGTCGGCCGCCGGGTTGACGTTCTTCAGATCGTAGATCAGCTGCGCCAGATCCTCGATCGAATAGATGTCGTGATGCGGCGGCGGCGAGATCAGGCCGACGCCCGGCGTCGAATGCCGGACCTTGGCGATGGTCGCGTCGACCTTGTGGCCGGGCAGCTGGCCGCCCTCGCCGGGCTTGGCGCCCTGCGCCACCTTGATCTGCATGACATCGGAATTGACCAGATATTCGGCCGTCACGCCGAACCGTCCCGAGGCGACCTGCTTGATCGCCGAGCGTTCCGGGTTCTTGCCGCCGCCGGGCAGCGGCAAATAGCGGTCGGCCTCTTCGCCGCCCTCGCCGGTGTTCGACTTGCCGCCGATCTGGTTCATGGCGCGCGCCAAAGTGGTGTGCGCTTCCCTGGAGATCGAACCGAACGACATCGCCCCGGTCGAGAAGCGCTTGACGATCTCGGCCGCCGGCATGACGTCGTCGAGCGCGACCTTCTTGCGGCCGGTCTCTTCAGCCAGCCTGATCTTGAACAGGCCACGTATGGTCTGCGCGCGGGCGGTCTCGCTGTCGATCTGCGCGGAATATTCCTTGAAGGTCTCCCACGAGCCCTGGCGCACGGCGTGCTGCAGGGTGGCGACCGCGTCGGGCGACCACATATGCGCCTCGCCGCGCATGCGGAAGAGATATTCGCCGCCGACCTCGAGGCTGTTGCGCAGCACCGGATCGTTGCCGAAACCGTCCGTGTGGCGGCTGACGGTTTCGCCCGCGACCTCATCCAGCCCGACGCCTTCGATCAGCGTCGCCGTGCCGGTGAAATACTTCTCGACGAAATCGGACTTCAGCCCGATGGCGTCGAAGATCTGCGCGCCGCAATAGGACTGGTAGGTCGAGATGCCCATCTTGGACATCACCTTGAGGATGCCTTTGCCGATCGACTTGATGTAGCGCGACACGACCTCGTAGGCGTCGACCTCTTCCGGCAGCTCGCCGCGCTTGTGCATGTCGAGCAACGTATCGAAGGCGAGATAGGGGTTGATCGCCTCGGCGCCGTAGCCGGCAAGGCAGCAGAAATGGTGCACTTCGCGCGGCTCGCCGGATTCGACGACCAGGCCGACGGAAGTACGTAGCCCCTTGCGGATCAGGTGATGGTGCACCGCCGCCGTCGCCAGCAGCGCCGGGATGGCGATACGGTCCGGGCCGAGCTGACGGTCGGACAGGATGATGATGTTGTACCCGCCGGCGACCGCCGCCTCGGCGCGTTCGCACAGGCGGTCGATGGCGCCCTGCATGCCGGCAGCGCCCTCATTCGAGCCATAGGTGATGTCGATGGTCTTGGTGTCGAAACGGTCCTCGGTGTGGCCGATGGAACGGATCTTCTCCAGATCGCCATTGGTCAGGATGGGCTGGCGCACTTCGAGCCGCTTGCGGCGCGAATTGCCGACCAGGTCGAAGATGTTCGGCCGCGGCCCGATGAAGGACACCAGGCTCATCACCAGCTCCTCGCGGATCGGGTCGATCGGCGGGTTGGTGACCTGGGCGAAGTTCTGCTTGAAATAGGTGTAGAGCAACTTCGACTTGTCCGACATCGCCGAGATCGGCGTGTCGGTGCCCATCGAACCAACGGCCTCCTGGCCGGTGGTCGCCATTGGCGACATCAACAGCTTGGTGTCTTCCTGGGTGTAGCCGAACGCCTGCTGGCGATCGAGCAGGCTGACATCCTTGCGCAGCGCGCGCGGTTCGACCGGCTTCAGGTCTTCCAGGATGAGCTGCGTGTTGGCGAGCCAGGTCTTGTAGGGGTGCCTGGTGGCGATCTCCGACTTGATCTCCTCGTCGGGCACGATGCGTCCCTTGGCAAGGTCGATCAACAGCATGCGGCCGGGCTGCAGCCGCCACTTCTGGACGATCTTCTCCTCCGCTACCGGCAGCACGCCGGCTTCGGAAGCCATGATGACGCGGTCATCGTCGGTGACGATGTAGCGTGCAGGGCGCAGGCCGTTGCGGTCGAGGGTGGCGCCGATCTGGCGGCCATCGGTGAAGGCGACCGCCGCCGGCCCGTCCCACGGCTCCATCAGGGCGGCGTGGTATTCGTAGAAAGCCTTGCGATCGGCATCCATGAGCTTGTTGCCGGCCCAGGCTTCCGGGATCAGCATCATCATGGCGTGGCTGAGGCTGTAGCCGCCCTGGAACAGGAATTCGAGCGCATTGTCGAAGCACGCCGTGTCGGACTGGCCGTCATAGGAGATCGGCCACAGCTTCGAGATGTTGTTGCCGAACAGCTCGGAATCGACCGAGGCCTGGCGCGCCGCCATCCAGTTGTTGTTGCCGCGCACCGTGTTGATCTCGCCATTGTGCGCGACCATGCGGTAGGGATGCGCCAGCTTCCATGACGGGAAGGTGTTGGTCGAGAAACGCTGGTGGACGAGGATCAGCGCGGTCTCGAAGCGCGGGTCCTTGAGATCCTTGTAATAGGCGCCGACCTGATAGGCCAGGAACATGCCCTTGTAGACGATGGTGCGCGCCGACAGCGACACGCAATAGGCGCCGATGTCCTTGTTGTCGTTCTCGGCATAGATGCGGCCCGAAATGACCTTGCGCAGCAGATAAAGCCGGGCCTCGTATTCCTCGTCATCTGGAATATCGGCCGTGCGGCCGATGAAGACCTGGCGATGGAACGGCTCGGACGCGACGATATCGGGCGCCTTCGACAGCGACGAATTGTCGACGGGCACGTCGCGGAAGCCGATGAGCGGCAGTCCTTCGGACTGTGCCGATTCGGCGATGATGTCCTCGATATGGGCGCGCAGCGCCGCGTCCTGCGGCATGAACCAGTGTCCGACGCCATATTGGCCCGAAGGCGGCAGTTCGATGCCCTGGGCCGCCATCTCCTCACGGAAGAACTGGTCGGGAAGCTGCACCAGCACGCCGGCGCCGTCGCCGACCAGCGGGTCGGCGCCGACAGCGCCGCGATGCGTCAGGTTTTCGAGCACGGCAAGCCCGTCCTTGACGATCTGATGCGACTTCACGCCCTTCATGTTGACGATGAAACCGACGCCGCAGGCGTCATGCTCGTTGCGCGGATCGTAGAGGCCCCGAGGGGCAAAACCGGTTCGGCCGATATCGGTTCGGCCAATGTCGGTTCGAGAGGTATTTTTGACGGCAGCCGCTTTCGTCTGCGCGGCCTGGCCGTTCGTCGCAGAGAGCGTCATGTCCGTCATTGTCCTGTCCTCCGTTCCAGCCCTTCAGGCGCTGGTTTGCCTCGGCAAGCGCTTGGCTCACCCTGATCCTTGCGGCACGTCTTGCGAAATCCTTGCCGAACCAGGCGGCTTTCCACATGGTTCGCGTCTGGTATCGTACAGGCCAGAGTCTGGCCGTCCACCTGTCGCTCGCAGCAACAGCCGGAGAGGCCAATATGTTACGCCAATCCAGCCTGTTTTGTGCGACAAAATAAGACAGCACTACTGTCCTAAATTTTTATGGCAGAATTCCCCGACGCACACAAGACCGATTCACAAAAAACTTGAGCCTTCCGCGACATAAAATTACGTGAAGTTGAGAGAAAACGTAAGCTTCAGTCGCCGATCCCTGCCTTGTCGGCATGACTGGCTTTAACGGTTTTCCGGCACTTGGCCCTTGCGGTTGGCGCGTGGAACCGTTCAACTCCGCGCTGATTTTCCCCGATCTTCCCCAGACATAGGCAGATGCATGTTCTTCGCTTCCGACAATTGGGCAGGCGCCCATCCCAATATCGTAGCCGGCCTGTCGGCCGCGGCCGGCGGCTTTGCCACCGCCTATGGCGACGGCGCGCTCGACCGGGCGGTCTACCAGCGCTTCAATGAGATTTTCGAACGCGAGGTCGCGGTGTTCTTCGTGGCGACCGGCACCGCCGCCAACGCGCTGTCGCTGACCACCTTCAACAAGCCCGGCGGCATTTCCTTCGCGCACCGCGAATCGCATGCCATCGAGGACGAATGCGGCGCGCCGGAGCATTTTTCCGGCGGCGCGCGCTTGCACGCCGTCGGCGGCGCACTGGGCAAGATCGACGCGCACAATCTGGAGCGGACCATTGGCCGCTTCGCGCCCGAAATCGTCCACTGGGGCCGGCCGATGGCGGTTTCGATCACCCAGTCGACCGAGGTCGGCACCATCTACGGCCTGAATGAGATCGAGACGATTTCGGCCATCGCAAAACGGCATTCCGTGCCGCTGCACATGGATGGCGCCCGCTTTGCCAATGCGCTGGTCGCGCTCGACACGACGCCGGCCGAAATGACCTGGAAGCGCGGCGTCGACATCCTGTCCTTCGGCGGCACCAAGAATGGTTGCTGGTGCGCCGAGGCGATCGTGCTGTTCGACCTCGACCGCGCCAGGGAATTGGCCTTTCTGCGCAAGCGCGCCGCCCAGCTGTTTTCGAAGTCGCGCTTCGTCGCGGCGCAGTTCGAAGCCTATTTCAAGGACGGCCTGTGGCTCGACACAGCGCGCCACGCCAACGCCATGGCCGCCCGCCTCGCGGCGGCGATCGAGGATTCGGCCCACGCGAAGCTGGCCTGGCTGCCGCAAGCCAACGAGGTGTTCGCCGTGATCAAGACGACCGAGGCCGAGAGACTGCAGGCGGCGGGCGCCGCCTTCTATGATTGGCACAAGCCGCATGGCTTTGACGGCCATATCGGCGAGGAGGAACTGCTCTACCGCTTCGTCACCAGCTTCGCGACGTCAGCCGAGGAAGTCGACCGCTTTGGCCAATTGATCGCCGGATAATCGGCCCCCGAACAACAAAAAAGCGGCGCCTTTCGGCGCCGCTTTCGTCTCGGGAGGAGACGCTTCTATTCCTGGGCTACATTACGCAGCGGTCTTGGCCTCGATCTGCTTGGCCTTGGCCGAAGCCGAGGTGATCGCGATCTTGCGCGGCTTCAGTTCCTCGGGAATGTTGCGCTTGAGGTCGACGAAGAGCAGGCCGTTCTTCAGCGTGGCGCCGACGACTTCAACGTGGTCGGCAAGCTGGAAGCGGCGCTCGAAGGCCCTGGAGGCAATGCCGCGATAGAGCAATTCGGCGCCTTCACCGTCACCTTCGTCCTTGCGCTCACCCTTGACGGTCAGCACGTTGCGGTGAGCTTCGATCGAGATTTCCTCGTCCGAAAAGCCGGCAACCGCCATGGAGATCCGGTAGGAATCCTCACCGGTGCGCTCGATATTGTAGGGCGGATAGGTCTGCGCGCCATCGGGCTGCGCAAGCGAATCCAGCATGGTGAAGAGACGGTCGAAGCCGACGGTCGAACGGTAAAGCGGGGAAAAATCAACGTGACGCATGATGTGTTCTCCTGTTGAGCAACATGGTTTGCGTATGGCCGGTGCGAAACCCGTAAGCGGCGTTTCGGCAGGACCAGCGGCCCCGACATTGGCGACCGCACTCAACATTTGGGGAGCGCTCGAATGCATTTCAAGATTTCCTCCGGCTGCAAAAACTGAATGGCCTGCCCCTTGATGAACGGCAGATGAACCGGCGCTTCGGCGCCTGTTCAGACAGCCGCCGCTAGAGTGAGGTCAAGATCAAGGATTGGCGGCACCGGATATTACAGGGATGCCGCAACGAGGCCGAACCGGGTGTTAACGTCCCTTCCTCCCGGATCGACAGAGGCCGGAAGCACGCCCTCGGGCGGCTTCCGGCCTTCCCATTGCGATCCCGGCACGACCCGGATTTGCTTTGCTTTTAATGCATTGGCGTCTATCACCTTGACGAGGCCAGCCGCGACAGGCTGGCACCTGAAGACGCCGAGCACAAAGCGCCGCATGACGGACCTTCTCCACGACACGCCGCTTTTCCACGAAACCGAGGGCAATCCGCGACCGGAAAACGCCGCCGGTGGCTTTTTCATCACGCGCGACCGCAAGAAGATCCGCTATGGCCTGTTCCCGGCGGCCGCGCGCCCGGTACGGGGCACCGTGGTGCTGCTGTCCGGCCGCAATGAGTGCATCGAGAAATATTTCGAAACCATTCGCGACCTTGCCGCCCGCGGCTTTGGCGTCGCCACCCTCGATTGGCGCGGCCAGGGAGATTCCGACCGGCTGATCCGCGATCGCCAGCGTGGCTATGTCAGGTCCTTCCGCGACTACACGGCCGATCTGGAGCAGTTTTTCGAGGAGATCGTGCTGCCCGATTGCCGCGGGCCGTATTACATCCTTGCCCATTCAGCCGGGGCCGTGATCGCGCTGCTTGCCGCGCCGTCCATGGTGAACCGCGTGCGCCGCATGGTGCTGATCGCACCGTTCCTGACCCTGCCCGACCTGCCGGTCTCGATCCGAACAGTCCGCCGTATCTGTTCGGTTTTCTGCGCTTTGGGGCTGGGCCGGCTCTATGCCGCCTGGGGTCCACGGCCCAGACACACGCTACCTTTCCTAGCCAACAAGGTAACGTCGGATCCGCGACGCTACCGCCGCAACACGCGCATCTACGAAGAATATCCGCGAATGGCGCTTGGCGGTCCGACGATCCGCTGGCTGCAGGCGGCGGCGAAGGCGTCGGAAGCCATCAGCGACCCCGACTTCATGGCCCGGATTCAGGTGCCTCTGCTGATCATCGCCGCCGGCACCGACCAGGTCGTGTCGACCAGGGCGGTGGAAGCCTACGCCAGAAGCCTGAGGCTCGGCTCGCTGCTGATGATCGACGGCTCCAAGCACGAAATCCTGCAGGAGGTCGATCTCTACCGCGAACAATTCCTTGCCGCCTTCGACGCCTTCATCCCCGGCTCGGACGATCCGACGGCCTGACAGGCACCGCGATCCTCTCACAGGCCGGCATAGCTGACACACCGTTGTCAGGATGATCGGCCAGCCGCTTCCCGCGGCGCGCAAACCGCTAAAGATTCTGACAGCCGGCGCTCGCGCCGAAATGCTCATCTCAACGCGTCGAATTGAACGCCATGGAGATGAGATCATGACCGAGAAAACCTGCGCCGCCTGCGATTGCCAGTTGGACGCCGACCCGATCCGCGTCAAGGTCGGCGGCAAGACCGTCGAGGTCTGCTGCGAGGAATGCGCGACGGCGCTGAACGAAGCCGGCGTCTCGGCGGCCGGCGTGAGCGAGGATTGAGCCATGCGCACCGATCACGCGGCGGCACAACGCCTGGCTGGCCAGCCGCCAGCCCATACCGAAACCAGCCTGCAGGCCTTGCACGTCCAATGCATCGCGGCGGCGAGATGGATCAGCCGCCAGATGGAGAAGCGCCGAAGCCGGCTTGCCTTGCTGGAAATGACAGACGAACAGCTCAAGGACATCGGTCTGTCACGCGGCGAAGCCTATTCGGAATTCAGGCGTCGCTCGTGGGACTGAGAAGCGTCCGTCGAGAAGTCTCCTGACAGGATTGGGCAGGCCGTTTGGATAGAGTGCCCATCGCAATGCTGGAATCATTCCGGCGCGAGGGAAAACGCAACGGCCATGTCGCAATTCACGGTTCAGCTCTTTCTGGACACCGGCACCGTCAGGGTGCGGGATGTCGTCTGCAGCGGCGAATGCCGTCACAGGAGCGATGAGGAGTGCACGTCTGCCACGCATCTGGTGTTCCCCTATCGCGGCATCTTCGTGCGCCATGTCGGCCGCAATGATGCGGTCGCGGAAGCCAATCAGCTTCTGTTCTTCAATGAGGCGGAAGCTTACCAGGTCAGCCATCCCATCGAGGGCGGCGACGCCTGCCTCGACCTCGTCATCGAGGAAGGCCAATTGCGGGAACTGGCGCCGAAGGAGCAGTTGCGCGCCAGTGGCGTCCTGGCGTTTCGCCGCCAGCACCGGCGCATCGATCCGCGCGCGCAAGCCTTGGTGGCGCTGCTGCGCCACAGCCTGAGCTGCAATGTCGCCGAAACGCTGGAGGCCGAGACGCTGGCGCTAACGCTGGCGCGGCGCTCGCTCGGCGAGCGCACCTCGCATGTCGCGGGCGCCAGCCCCGGACGGCAAAAACTGGTCGACCGCGCCAAGCTGGTGCTGGCGTCGGATCTGTCGCGGCGCTGGAGGCTGGCCGAGATTGCCGCTGAGGTCGGAGTCTCGCCGGTCTATCTGACGCAAATATTCCAGCAGGTCGAGGCGATGCCGCTCTATCGCTATCATCTGCGCCTGCGGCTGGCGCGCGCGCTCGACCTGCTCGGCCGCTACGACAATCTGACCACGCTCGGCATGGACCTCGGCTTTTCAAGCCACAGCCATTTCAGCGCGTCGTTCAGACAGGTCTACGGACGCACGCCGGCGGAATTCCAGCGCTCGATCAGGTCGCGCTGAAGCGACTGCTTCGAAGAAAGCCCGGAGATATCAGCCGCGCAGGGCAGCCATGGCGGCCGCGTGAAGCTCCGGCGTCGCCGCCGCCAGCACATCGCCGCCCTTTTCCGCCGGTCCGCCATCGAAGGTGGTGACGACGCCGCCGGCCTTCTCGATGATTGGGATCAGCGCCACGATGTCGTAGGGTTTCAGGCCGGGATCGGCGACGATGTCGACGCTCCCCGAGGCGATCATCGCGAAGGCATAGCAATCGACGCCGTAGCGGGCGAGTTGGACCTGTTTCTCGAACGTGTCATAGCGCGTGCGCGCCTCGCCCTGGAACAGCGCCGGCGTGGTGGTGAACAGCGTCGCCTCATCGAGCCTTGTCGTCTTGCGGGTCGCAAGCTTGCGCGGACCGCCCGGCCCCTCATAGTGCGAGCCCGAGGCGTTGGCGTAGAATAGCTCGCCAGTGAAAGGCTGCGCCATCATGCCGGCGACCGCGTCGCCGTCGACCGTCAATCCGACCAGTGTCCCCCACACTGGCAGGCCGGAGATGAAGGCGCGCGTGCCGTCGATCGGGTCGATCACCCAGACATGCCGGCTGGAGGTGTTTTCGCTGCCATGCTCCTCGCCGAGAATGCCGTGGTCGGGATACTGCGCCGATATCAGTGCGCGGATGGCGCGTTCGGTCTCACGGTCGGCTTCCGTGACCGGGTCGAAACTTCCCTTTTCCTTGTTTGCGACGGCACCCTGGGCGCGAAAGCGCGGCAAGGTCTCGGCCGCTGCCGCCTGCGCGATGCGGCGCATGAAATCGATGCTGATGTCCAATTGATTCTCCCGCATTGCCCAGTGCCCAATCGGGCTCTGCCGACACTTTCCCGCCAAAACAAGCCTGTTTATCGATTTATTCGCGGCGACACTTGTTGCCCAAATGTCACATCCGCGTCATCGAAAGGCAATTTCCACATCACTCTGAATTAAAAAAGCCTGAACATCGCTTGACATTTGTGCACCGCACAATACCCTCAGCCTCGGACAGGGTTTCCTGTCCATGCCCTCCTTGGGCGTTTCCTCCCTAGACTTCGACCGTATCGTGCAAACGATGCGGTCTTTTTTTACACCTGCACCTCGGGCCGGCTATTTCACTCCGCGGCCAGCGGCAGGTCGATGAAGTGATGGTCGGGCATCGCCATCAGATCCGCTGAAAATCGCGTCAGATCGTCGGCCAGCGCGTCGAAGCCAGCGACTTTCTCGAACGTCCGCTCATTCATGTAGAGCCCGCGATTGACCTCGATCTGCAGGGCATGCAGATGGCGCGCCGGGCGGCCATAATGTTCCGTGATGAAGCCGCCGGCATACGGCTTGTTGTGGGCGACCGTATAGCCCATCGCGGTCAAGAGGCCGATCGCCGTCTCGGTCAGGGCGGCGGTGGCCGAGATGCCGAAACGATCGCCGATGATGAAGTCCGGCCGCAGGCCGCTGTCGCCGACGCGGATGCTTGCCGGCATCGAATGGCAGTCGATCAGCACTGCAAAGCCGAAGCGGGCATGGGTTCTGGTCAAAAGCCGCTTCAGCGTTTCATGATAGGGCTTGTAGACGGCCTCGATGCGGGCGACGGCTTCGGCGAGCGGCAGGCGACCGGAATAGATGTCGAGCCCTTCACCCACCAGCTTGGGCACGGTGCCAAGTCCACCGGCCACCCGCGGCGAACGGATGTTGCAGAAGGACGGCACCGGCTCGGCGAACATGCGTGGGTCGAGTTCCCACGGCTCGCGGTTGACGTCGAGATAGGCGCGCGGGAAATTCGCCGCCAGCATCGGCGCGCCAAGCGCCACGGCGCCGCCGAACAGTTCATCGACGTAGCAATCTTCCGAACGGCGTATGGCGTTGCGGTCGAGCCTCGCCATGGCGAGGAAGCGTTCCGGATAGTAGCGGCCGCTATGCGGTGAGTTGAACAGGAAGGGGACGCGCTGTTCGACGCCCGATCGGATTTCGAAGGGTTGAACGACCGAAAAATCCTCGGCTGCCGTCTTCAATTTGCACGAACCCGAAAACACCGATGCATCATCGTATGAAAGTGCCACCTTGCCGGCCGCATGTCCAGCATTTCGCCGTCCGCATCGCGCTGCCGAATGCGGATAACGCTTCGCCGTATTCACTTGATGTTTACCGTCACCGCCTCATATACAGGATGGTTAACGGGCTGCCTGGGCGGCAGTCTCGGGCGGGTGATTCGGACGGGATATCATGGCACGCATTCTTCTGGCGGAAGACGACGACGATATGCGCCGTTTCCTCGTCAAGGCGCTGGAACGCGCCGGCTACCAGGTCAGCGATTTCGACAATGGCGCCAGCGCCTATGAGCGGCTGCGCGAGGAGCCGTTCTCGCTGCTGTTGACCGACATCGTCATGCCGGAGATGGACGGTATCGAACTGGCGCGTCGCGCCACCGAGATCGATCCCGACCTCAAGGTCATGTTCATCACCGGTTTCGCCGCCGTTGCGCTGAACCCGGATTCCAAGGCGCCGAAAGACGCCAAGGTGCTGTCGAAGCCCTTCCACCTGCGCGATCTCGTCAACGAGGTCGAGAAGATGCTGCAGGCGGCCTGAGCCGCCTTCAGCTGAGGCATCGGCACCTGTTTGCCGGTGCGGCGAGACGACGCCTTCTTTCCTTTTTCTCGCTATTGACGCGCCGGACCAAAAATGGTGTATGCGCGACGTCGGATGGGCGTGTAGCTCAGCGGGAGAGCACTGCATTGACATTGCAGGGGTCACAGGTTCAATCCCTGTCACGCCCACCATCCTTTCAACTACTTGGCTGACACCCTCCTCCGTTTGGCGCAGAAACGGATGATGTTTGCTTTTTAGGGGAAAAGCAAAATCCGCCGCCCGGGTGGACGATGGATCTTGACCCATAGGCCGATTTGTCGAGCGTCTTGGCCGACATGCCGCGTGAGCTACCGTTTTTATTTGGGGTAGACCGAGGGGCCGCCTAGCCGCACAGCGTCAACTTTCTCTGTCGATAAGAAATTCCTGTTACGCAAGTACCAGAAAATGCGCGTCGCCTCTGAATGGATTCTGTCGGCCATTCGCTTGTTTACATGGGGTCTGGGAGCAAGTTGGATCAAGCTCAAAGGTCCCTCGATGCCAACGACGGCCGCTTGCGCGCAGAGAGCCGGCATCAATTGGTAGACCGTGTTGCGCGCGGCCGTCATCTGATTTGGGCTGAAAAGGGCGACGTCGACTGCTGCCCTAAAGCGTTCCGTATTTCTGAGCAGGCCATAGGCGGCACTTTTGGAAATCACGTAGCCGCACGAACCTAAGTGTTGCCCGAGAAGCCGCCTTGCTGAGTATCCGTTTTTGACGGGGATGTGCCGGCTCCCGAGTCTTACTCGGCTGAGGAATGTTTCCAGCTTGACGATATCGGCATCTGGCGGGACCCAGGAATCATCAGCCAAAACGCCGCCGGCGTCCTGGCTGAAAACTACATCGTCCTCGAATACCGCGCCATACTTGTCGGGACCTTCCGCGATGGTTTTCCAGCAGCGGCGGTGACTGAGAAAGCAACAGACTTCCGTTTCGGTCAGCGGCGGCGCGGTAAACGGAGCCCCGTTCATTGCGTCGATACCGGCGACGCGCTCGAAATCAATCCCAATACGAGAAAACTGAGCTGTAGCCGAGGCCAGCCGATCAACTGATCGGTCAAGATTAATCACCAAACATTTCATTGTCGCCCCCGCAACATACAAATAAACTATCAACTATATTGGTGCCGCTTCAACGTCAATATTGGACATCGAACCAACTCGTCCGCTGGCGAAATGCGTCATCCAGCGATGCCGAAGCCGCGAAAACCTTTGGATCGGTGAAGGATGGCCTGAACCTCGGCACGCCTGATGGCGGTCGCGTCCCGGAGAAATTGGCTCAAAAGAAAATTCGGATCTCTGCGCGAACCATCTTCAGATGCCTGCGACGGCACACAGGTTCTTCATCCGCGATACGGCAAGGTCAGGGTCGGCCAGCAGGCCTGCCTGGTCGGCAAGGCGAAAGATTTCGGCATAATGGCAGATACCGCGCGCCGACTGCATGCCGCCGACCATGGTGAAGTGATCCTGGTGGCCGTTCAGCCAGGCCATGAAGACGATGCCGGCCTTGTAATATTCGGTCGGCGCCTCGAAGATTTTTCGCGACAGCGGCACGGTCGGCGCCATCAGCGCGTCATAGCTGGCGCGGTCGCCCTCGGCGAGCCTTGCCAGCGCGGCATTGGCGACAGGCGCGATGGCGTCGAAAATGCCAAGCAGCGCGTGCGAATGCCTGTTGCCGTCGCCGGCGATCAGTTCGGGGTAGTTGAAGTCGTCGCCGGTGAACATCACGACGGCGTCCGGCAGCCGGTTGCGCAACGCGACCTCCTTGCCGGCATCGAGCAGCGATATCTTTATGCCTTCGACCTTGTCTGCGTGGCGTTCGATGATGGCGACCACCATATCGAGCGCGGTCTCGAAATCGCCGCTGCCCCAGTAGCCCTTCAAGGCCGGGTCGAACATATCCCCCAGCCAGTGCAGGATGACCTTGCCGGAGGCCTGGCTCAAGATGCGGTCATAGACGCGCGCATAATCGTCCGGACCCTTCGCGACGGCCGCCAAGGCACGGCTGGCCATCATGATCGCCTTGCCGCCCTGTCCTTCGATGAAAGCGAATTGCTCGTCATAGGCAGCGATCACCTCGTCGAGCGTCCTGGCAGCGGTCGGCGCCAGCTGGTCGGTTCCGGCACCCGAGGCAAGATCGGCGCCCTCGACAGTGCGCGCCTCGGCGATCGAGCGGCGGATCAATTCCTTCGCATTGGCCCAGTCGAAACCCATGCCGCGCTGCGACGTGTCCATTGCCTCGGCAATGCGGAAGCCGAGCCGCCACAAATGATGGCGGAATGCCATCGTCCTGTCCCAGTCGACCGCCGGCCGCGACCATGGATCGGTCATTTCGAGGGGGTCGGCAACGACATGCGCGGCGGCATAGGCGATGCGCGAGAACCGCGCGCCGACCGCCGGCTGCACCGGCTGTCCGACAAGCGCGTAACGGGCGCCGCAGCCACCTTCGCCAGGCAAGACAATATCCATCGACCTCTCCCTTCGCCGTGCCTATTAAATGGAACGTTCCAATAAATCAAGAACCTTTAAGATTCGGAGCGAATCTGGCGGCAAATGCTGCGTTGCAACACGGAAGGCCTTACCGGCCGTGCTATTTGAGTACGCACAATCAGTTTTTGCGGCTGAGAAAAATTCGCGATTGACTCAAGATTGAACCAGTGATTAGAACGTTCCAATAGATTTGAGTGAGAAAAGCTGGGAGGACGCATCGAGATGGCCAGCCGGGCCAAGGCCACGATATTCGACATTGCCCGCGAGGCGGGCGTGTCCAAATCGACGGTATCGCTCGTGCTCCAGGGCAGCGGGCTGATCCGGCCTGAAACCGCGGTCAAGGTGCGCAAGGCGATCGAGGATGTCGGCTACGTCTACAACCGCGGCGCCGCCAATCTGCGCAAGGCCCATTCCAATGTCATCGGCATGGTCATCAACGACCTCACCAACCCGTTCTTCGCCGAGCTGGCGGTCGGCATGGAACGCGTCTTCCAGTCGGCCGGCATCGTGCCCTTCATCGCCAACACGGCGGAGAATCCGGTGCGCCAGGAAGAGGTGCTGAAGTCGCTGATGGAACAGGGCGTCGCCGGTCTCATCGTGTCACCGGCGCGCGGCACCACGCCAGGCGCTTTCCGGCGGCTGGAATTGGCGGGCGTGCCGGTGGTCTTCGCCATGCGCCGCCTGCCTGAAAGCCGCATCCCTGTTATCGCGCCCGACAATCATCGCGGCGCCTATCTTGCCGCGGCCCATCTGATCGCCAAAGGACATCGCCGGCTCGCCTTCTTCGGCGGCACCTCGGATCTGGTGGTTTATCAGGAACGGCTGGGCGGCTTTCGCGAGGCCTGCGAGACGCTGGGCATCTCCGCCCGCGACGTATTGGTCGTCGAGGGCGAAACAAATCGCCGAGGCGGCCTCGCTTGCCTGGAGACCGCCCTTACAATGGCCGAGCCGCCGACCGCCGCCCTCTGCTTCAACGATGCCGTCGCGTTTGGCGTGATGCTGGCATTGCGCAAGCGCCGGCTTGAGCCGGGACCGGATTTCGCCGTCGTCGGCTTCGACGACGTGGTCGAGGCCGAACATTACATGCCGGCGCTGACCAGCGTCGCGGTGGACACAGCCGGCCTCGGCGAGCGCGCCGCCCACGTCATGCTCAAGCTGATCCAGTCCCGCACCACGCGGGCCGAAGACCATATCGGCGCGGTCAATCTCGTGGTCAGGGAAAGCTGCGGTCCGGATCTCCGCACGCGAAACAGGCCCACGGGAACGGGAGGCGCCGCGTGAGTGTCAAATGGGGGCTGATCGGCGCCAGCACGATCGCCAGGCAATTCATGATCAACGCCATTCGCGCGCAAGAGGGCGGCGAGATCGCGGCGGTGATGAGTTCCAATCCGGAACGCGCGGCGGCCTATGCCAGGGAAAACGGCATTCCAGCCGCGGTGTCTACGCTGGATGCCTTGCTGAAGTCCGACATCGACGCCGTCTACATCTCGACCACCAACGAACTGCATCTCGAACAGGCGCTTGCCGCCATCGCGGCGGGCAAGCATGTGCTGTGCGAGAAGCCACTGGCGCTGACCAGCGCCGACGCGCGCAAAATGGTCGCGGCGGCCAGGGCGGCCGGCATCGTGCTCGGCACCAACCATCATCTGCGCAACGCCGGCGCGCATCGCGCCATGCGTGACGCCATCGCATCGGGGCGCATCGGCAAGCCAATCGCCGCGCGCGTCTTCCATTCCGTCTATCTGCCGGAGAATCTGCAGGGCTGGCGCATCACCAAACCGGAAGCCGGCGGCGGCGTGGTGCTCGACATCACAGTCCACGATGCCGACACGCTGCGCTTCGTGCTCGGCGACGATCCGGTCGAGGTCTCGGCCTTCACGCAATCGGCCGGCATGGCCGCCGGCGGTCTGGAAGACGGTGCCATGTGCATCTGGCGCTTCAAGTCGGGCCTCATCGCCCAGTCGCATGAGGGTTTCACCACCAAATTCGCCGGCACCGGCTTCGAAGTGCATGGTTCGGAAGGCTCGCTGATCGCCAGCGATGTGATGACCCAGAAACCGGACGGCTCTGTGCTGTTGCGCACAGCCAAGGGTGAGGAGCAATTGAGCTTCGACCGCGAGGATCTCTACGTCAGATCGGTGCGTCGGTTCCATGCCGCGATCCTCGGCAAGGGCCAGCCTGCCGCCGCCGGCGAGGACGGCATCTGGTCGCTCGCATCAGCCGAGGCGGCGTTGCAGTCGGCCAGCTCCGGCAAGGCCGTCAAGATCGACCCGAAACTCGGGAGCATGAAGTGAGCAAGGTCGTTTCAGCGGCACAGGCAGCCAGCCTGATCAAGGATGGCATGACGGTATCCGTGTCGTCGTCGAGCGGCCTTGGCTGTCCGGACGCGGTGCTGGCCGCCATCGGCGAGCGCTTCGATGGCGAAGGTCACCCCAAGAACATCACCACGCTGCACCCGATCGCCGCCGGCGACATGTACGGCATCAAGGGAATCGATCATCTGGCCAAGCCGGGCCTCTTGAAGCGCACGCTATGCGGTTCCTATCCTTCCGGCCCCTCCTCGTCCGAGCCGCCGCAGATATGGAAGATGATCGGCGACAATTCGGTCGCCGCCTACAACGTGCCATCCGGCATCCTGTTCGACATGCACCGCGAGGCCGCCGCCAAACGGCCGGGCGTGCTGACAAAGGTCGGTCTCGACACCTTTGCCGACCCGCGCCATCAGGGCTGCGCCATGAACGCCGCGGCCAGCGAGCCGATCGTGTCGGTACAGCAGTTCGACGGCGAGGAATGGCTCTATTTCCGCTCGATCGTGCCCAACATCTCGATCATCCGCGCCACCACGGCGGACGAGCGCGGCAACCTCACCTATGAGCATGAAGGCGCCTATCTCGGCGGCCTCGAACAGGCGCTCGCCGCCCGCAACAATAGCGGCATCGTCATCGCGCAGGTCAAACGCGTCGTCGAGAACGGCACGCTGAAGCCGCATGATGTGCGTGTGCCGGGCGTGCTGGTCGACCATATCGTGGTGGCGCCCGACCAGCTGCAGACGACGCTGACGCCTTACGACCCGGCGATTTCGGGCGAGATCTTCCGGCCGCTGTCGACCTTCCGCAACGCCGAGATGAACGTGCAGAAGGTGATCGCGCGCCGCGTCGCCATGGAATTGCGCGACGGCATGGCCGTCAACATAGGCTTCGGCATCTCGGCCAATGTGCCGCGCATCCTTCTGGAAGAAGGCCAGCACGGCAAGGTCACCTGGGTGATCGAGCAGGGCGCGGTCGGCGGGGTGCCGCTGCTCGACTTCAAGTTCGGCTGCGCCTCCAACGCCGAGGCGATCATGCCCTCGCCGCACCAGTTCATCTATTTCCAGGCCGGCGGTTTCGACGCCTCGCTGCTGTCTTTCCTGCAAATCGACCGCCACGGCTCGGTCAACGTGTCGAAACTGTCGGCGCGGCCGCATGTCACCGCCGGCGCCGGCGGCTTTGTCGACATTATTGCGCGGGCGAAGAAGATCGTCTTCTCCGGCTTCTTCAATGCCGGTGCCAAGCTTTCGCTGGCCGATGGCGGCATCCGCATCGACCAGGAGGGCAAGGTCAAGAAGGTGGTCAACGAGGTCGAGCACATCTCGTTTTCCGGCAAGCGCGCCGTCGCCCAGGGCCAGGACATCACCTATGTCACGGAGCGCTGCGTGATGAAGCTGACGCCCGACGGCCTGATGGTCACCGAGCTGGCACCGGGCATCGACCTCGGGCGCGATGTCCTGGCGCAGGCCGAGATGCCGCTCGGTGTCGCCAACGACCTCAAGGTGACGCCGGCGGCGCTCTACCAGGACGGGCCGATCGGCCTGTCGCTCAATGGCGGCGCCTCGCTCGGAGGCGCGCATGGCTGAGCGCCTCGTTACATTCGAAAAGGACGGCGCCATCGGCATCGTCACGCTGCGCCGCCCTGAAAAGTTCAACGCGCTGGACATTCCGATGCTGCGCGCGCTCGAAGCCGCGCTCGACGAGGCAGAGCTGGCCGAAGGCGTCCGCGTCGTGCTCTTGCGCGGCGAAGGCAAGGGCTTTTGCGCCGGCGGCGATGTCGAGGCCTGGGGCGCGATGAGTGCTGCCGATTTCCAGGTGCAATGGGTGCGCTACGGCCACCGCGTCTTCGACCGGCTGGCGCGGCTGCGGCAACCGACCATCGCCGTGCTGTCCGGCCATGCGCTGGGCGGCGGGCTGGAACTGGCGGTCGCCTGCGATTTCCGGGTCGCCGAGGCGCATGTGAAATTGGGCTTCCCCGAAACCTCGATCGGCGTCGTGCCCGGCTGGTCCGGCACGCAGCGCGCCGTGCGCCGCTTCGGCGCACAGACGGTGCGGCGCATGGCCTTGGGTGGTGATATACTTCTCGCTCCCGAAGCGCAGGCCCTTGGCGTGGTGGACCGGGTGACCGAAACCGGCAAGGCGTTCGACGGTGCCAAGAGCTGGGGGGAAAAGATCGCCGAGCGCGGCCCGTTGGCAACGGAAGCGGCCAAGCTGATGATCGCGGTGGCCGAGGGCGAGGAAAGTGCGGCCGCTGCCGAAGCGCTGGCCAGCGGCTTTATCGCGCTTACCGGCGACCTCAAGGCTGGCGTTGACGCCTTCAAAACCAAGCAGAAGCCAGCATTTTCAAGAAGCTAGAGAAAACCCTCTGATGAACGCACCCCTCAACATCGCCATGCCCGCCGAGGCCTCAGCCGCGCCGAAATCTTACCGGCTGCTGATCGACGGCAAGCACGTCGATGCTCGCGACGGCCGCACGCTGGAACGCAAGAGCCCCGGCCACGGCTTCACCGTTTCGCGCTATGCACAAGCCGGCGAGGCGGAGGTGGAAGCGGCGGTGCAGGCCGCGCACAAGGCGTTCGAGACCGGCCCATGGCCACGCATGAAGGCCGGCGAGCGCGCCGCGATCCTGTTCAGGGCAGCCGACCTGATCGAGACACGGCTGGAAGACATCGCGCGGCTCGACGCGCTGGAATCCGGCAAGCCGATCGCCCAGGCGCGCGGCGAGATCGGCGGCGCCGTCGACATCTGGCGCTATGCCGCCTCGCTCGCCCGCACACTGCATGGCGAGAGCTACGCCAACCTCGGCGATGCCATGCTGGGCGTGGTCGTGCGCGAGCCGATCGGCGTCGTTTCGATCATCACGCCGTGGAATTTCCCGTTCCTCATCGTCAGCCAGAAACTGCCTTTCGCGCTCGCCGCCGGCTGCACGGCAGTGGTCAAGCCGAGCGAAATGACCTCGGCCTCGACCTTCGTGCTGGGCGACATCCTGCTCGAAGCCGGCCTGCCCGCCGGGGTCGTGAACATCCTGGCCGGTCTGGGCGCCGATGTCGGCGCGCCGATGGTCGGCCACCCCCTGGTCGAGATGGTGTCGTTCACCGGCTCGACCCGCGTCGGCAAGATGACCATGGCTTCCGCCGCGCAATCGCTGAAGAAGGTCTCGATGGAACTTGGCGGCAAGAACGGCCAGATCGTCTTTCCCGATGCCGACCTCGAGGCCGCCGCCGACGCGGCGGTGTTCGGTGGCTTCTTCAATGCCGGCGAATGCTGCAATGCCGGCAGCCGGCTGATCGTGCACGAGGCGATCGCCGGAGATTTTCTCAGCGCCGTCAAGGCACTCACCGCCAGGGTGAAGGTCGGCGACCCGCTTGACGAGCAAACCAAGGTCGGCGCGATGATCTCGTCCGACCATCTGGCCAAGGTGACGGATTACGTTGCGGCAGCGGCGGGCGAAGGCAGCAATGTCTTCAGCGGCGGCAAGCAGCTGGCCTCCAATGCCGGCCAATATCTCGACCCGACCATCCTGCGTGGCGTCACCGAGGACATGGCCATTGCGCGTGAGGAAGTGTTCGGACCGGTGCTCTCAGTGCTCACCTTTGAATCGATTGAGAAGGCGTTGCACATCGCCAACAACACGCCCTATGGTCTCTCTGCAGGCGTGTGGAGCGCCAGCATGGACACCTGCATGTCGGTGGCGCGTGGGGTGCGTTCGGGGACGGTTTGGGTGAACACATTCATGGAAGGTTATCCCGAGCTGCCTTTCGGGGGCTACAAGCAGTCCGGTCTCGGACGCGAACTCGGCAAACGCGCCGTCGAGGACTATACCGAGGAAAAGACAATCCAGTTTCATCGCGGCCAGCGCACCGGATGGTGGGTCGGCTGAGTTGGGAAGAACCCGGTGGGCTTCCACCGGTCGTGTAATGCAACAAGGGAGGAAGTACATGTTGCGCAAACTGCTTATCGGAACGGCTCTTGCGACGAGCTTTGCGTTCTCGGCGCACGCCGCGGACGTCAAGGAAGTGCAGATGCTGCATTGGTGGACGTCGGGCGGCGAAGCGGCTGCCCTCAACGTGCTGAAGGGCGACCTGGCCAAGGAAGGCTATGCCTGGAAGGACGTCCCTGTCGCCGGCGGCGGCGGTGATGCTGCCATGACCGCCCTGAAGGCGATGGTCGCGGCCGGCAACTATCCGACCGCCTCGCAGATGCTCGGCTACACCGTGCTCGATTATGCCGCGGCCGGCGTCATGGGCGACCTGACCGAGACGGCGAAGAAGGAAGGCTGGGACAAGTCGGTTCCGGCGGCCCTGCAGAAGTTCTCGGTCTATGAAGGCAAGTGGGTCGCGGCTCCGGTCAACGTCCACTCGGTCAACTGGCTGTGGATCAACAAGGCCGTCATGGACAAGATCGGCGGCACCGAGCCGAAGACCTTCGACGACTTTGTCGCCCTGCTCGACAAGGCCAAGGCCGCGGGTGTGATCCCGCTCGCTCTCGGCGGCCAGAACTGGCAGGAAGCCACCATGTTCGACTCCGTCGTGCTGTCGACCGGCGGACCCGAGTTCTACAAGAAGGCCTTCAACGACCTCGACGATGCTTCGCTCAAGTCCGACACGATGAAGAAGTCGTTCGACAACCTCGCCAAGCTCGTCACCTATGTCGACCCGAACTTCTCGGGCCGCGACTGGAACCTTGCCACCGCCATGGTCATCAAGGGCGATGCCCTGGTGCAGGTCATGGGCGACTGGGCCAAGGGTGAGTTCCACGCCGCCAAGAAGACCCCGGGCACCGACTTCCTGTGCTATCGCTTCCCGGGCACCGACGGCTCGGTGATCTACAACTCCGACATGTTCGGCATGTTCAACGTTCCGGACGACCGCAAGGCCGCCCAGGTCGCGCTGGCCACCGCCACCCTGTCGAAGAGCTTCCAGTCGGCCTTCAACGTCGTCAAGGGTTCGGTTCCGGCCCGCACCGACGTTCCGGACACCGACTTCGACGCTTGCGGCAAGAAGGGCATCGCCGACCTGAAGGCGGCCAACGAAGGCGGCACGCTGTTCGGCTCGCTGGCCCAGGGCTACGGCGCCCCGCCGGCTGTCGCCAATGCCTACAAGGACGTGGTCTCGAAGTTCGTCCATGGTCAGATCAAGACCTCGGACGAGGCCGTGACCGAACTGGTCAAGGCGATCGACGACGCCAAGTAAGCGCAACGCTCGAAATCACCTTCCCCGCTTCGGCGGGGAAGGTTTTATCTCAGGATTGGCCGGCTCGACACCATGCCGACCGAAGACCCGTATGCACGGGGCCGCCTTGCCGCCTGACGGCGGCGCACGGACGACCCGAAACGGGAGGAGCTCATGAGCACAGTAGCAACAAGCCAGATCAAGCTGACGCCGGAGCGGTCGCGCACCTCGGTGCGCTCGCGCCTGCAGGACGCCTTGCCGAAGATCGTTCTGGCGCCGAGCTTCGCCATCACCATCGTCTTCGTCTACGGCTTCATCCTGTGGACGATCTATCTGTCCTTCACCAATTCCAAAACCTTCCCGTCCTACGTCATCACAGGTTCGCGCGCCTATCAGCGGCTGTGGGGCTGGACCTTCGACACCGACCCGCCATCGAGCTGGTACACGTCGATAACCAATATGGGCATTTTCGGCTTTCTCTACATCCTGATCTGCCTGGCGCTTGGCCTGTTCCTGGCCATCCTGCTCGACCAGAAGATCCGCGGCGAAGGCGTGCTGCGGCCGATCTACCTCTATCCGATGGCGCTGTCCTTCATCGTCACCGGCGTCGCCTGGAAATGGTTCCTCGATCCCGGCCTCGGCCTCGAACAGACGCTGCATCAATGGGGCTGGACGAGCTTCCATTTCGACTGGATCAAGAACAAGGATTTCGTCATCTACACCGTGGTCATCGCCGGCGTCTGGCAGGCCTCCGGCTTCATCATGGCGATGTTCCTGGCCGGCCTGCGCGGCATTGACGGCGAGATCATGAAGGCAGCGCAGATCGATGGCGCCACAACCTTCCAGCTCTACCGCCGCATCGTCATCCCGCTGCTGCGGCCAATCTTCCTATCGGCCTTCATCGTGCTCGCCCACCTCGCCATCAAGTCATACGACCTTGTCGTGGCGCTGACGTCCGGCGGCCCCGGCGGCTCGGCCTGGCTGCCTTCGAATTTCATGTACGAATACACTTTCAAGCGCAACGAAATGGCTGTCGGATCGGCCAGTGCGGTGATCATGCTGATGACCATCGTCGCCATCATCGTGCCCTATCTCTATTCGGAACTCAGGGAGAAGCCGCGATGAGCGCCGTCGCCACCCCTGCCCGCCAGGCCTCCGGCGGCATCAACACCAAGCTCGTCAACCGCATCGTCATCTACGGGCTTCTGGCGCTGTTCGCGCTGTTCTACCTGATGCCGCTGTTCGTCATGCTGGTCACCTCGTTCAAGACCATGGACGAGATCCAGAACGGCAACATGCTGGCGCTGCCCAAGGCGCCGACCTTCGACCCGTGGCTGAAGGCCTGGGGCGAGACCTGCGTCGGCCTCACCTGCGCCGGCATCAAGGGCTATTTCTGGAACTCCATCAAGATGGTGGTTCCGGCCGTGCTGATCTCGACCATGCTCGGCGCCCTCAACGGCTACGTGCTGACCAAATGGCGCTTTCGCGGCGCGACGCTGGTGTTCGGGCTGATGCTGTTCGCCTGCTTCATTCCGTTCCAGTCGGTGCTGCTGCCGATGGCGACGATCCTTGGCAGCGTCGGCCGCTTCGGCGTGACCTTGCAGAACTCCGTCGGAACCAGCTTCGGCCTCGGCAATTCGACGGTCAATCTGGTCTTCGTCCACGTCGTCTACGGCATCGGCTTCACCACGCTGTTCTTCCGCAACTATTACGAGGCCTTCCCGACCGAATTGATCAAGGCCGCGCAGGTCGACGGCGCCTCCTTCTTCCAGATCTTCCGCCGCATCATGCTGCCGAACTCGATGCCGATCTTCGTCGTCACCGTCATCTACCAGTTCACCAACATCTGGAACGACTTCCTGTTCGCCTCGGCCTATGCCGGCACCGGCGATGCGATGCCGATGACGGTGGCGCTCAACAATGTCGTCAACACCTCGACCGGCGTCGTCGAATACAACGTCAACATGGCGGCCGCGATGATCGCCGCCCTGCCCACCCTGATCGTCTATGTCGTCGCCGGCCGCTATTTCGTGCGCGGGCTGATGGCCGGCGCGGTCAAAGGCTGACCAATTCAGAAGGAACGACCATGGCTTTTCTGGAAATTGATGGGCTGAAGAAGCGCTTCGGGAATGTCGAGATCCTGAAGGGCATCGATGTAGAGCTCGAAAAGGGCGGCTTCCTGGTGCTGGTCGGTCCATCCGGCTGCGGCAAGTCCACGTTGCTCAACACCATCGCCGGCCTGGAGCAGATCACCGAGGGCGAGATCCGCGTCGACGGCCGCGCCATCAACGATCTGCACCCTTCGAAGCGCGACATCGCCATGGTGTTCCAGAGCTACGCGCTGTACCCGAACATGACGGTGGCCGGGAACATCTCGTTCGGCATGGAGATGCGCGGCGTGCCGGCCGACGAGCGCCAGAAGGCGATCGACAAGGTGGCCAAGGTCCTGCAGATCGGTCATCTCCTGCAGCGCAAGCCGAGCCAGCTTTCGGGCGGCCAGCGCCAGCGCGTCGCCATGGGCCGGGCGCTGGTGCGCGACCCCAAACTCTTCCTGTTCGACGAGCCTTTGTCCAACCTCGACGCCAAGCTGCGCGTCGACATGCGCATCGAGATCAAGCGCCTGCACGCCACGACAGGCACCACCATCGTCTACGTCACCCACGACCAGATCGAGGCGATGACGCTGGCGACAAAGATCGCCGTCATGCGCGACGGCGAGGTGCAGCAGTTCGGCACCCCGGCCGAGATCTACAACAACCCCGCCAATCTCTTCGTCGCCGACTTCATGGGCTCGCCGGCCATGAACCTGATCCCGGCGACCATCACCACATCGGGCAATGCGCTCTCCGTCGTTCTGCAGCGTGAGGCCCGCGAGCCGATCACGCTGCCGATGGCCAATGCGCCAGCAGGTCTCTCGGCATTCCAGGGCAAGCCGATCATCTTCGGCGTACGGCCGGAAGCGCTGACCGATCCGGAGGGCGCCGAGCGCAACGCCTCGAACATCGCCACCGCCGACCTGCATATCGAGGTCGTCGAGCCGGCCGGTTCCGACACGTTCGCCGTCACCAATCTCGGCGGCAAGGGCGTGGTGGCACGGCTGCGCGCCGACGCCAACATCCAGCCTGGCACCAGCACGCCGCTCGCCTTCAACCTGACCAAGGCGGTGTTCTTCGATCCGGCGACCGAGAGCCGCATCCGCTGACGGCCATGGCAAATCCGGACATCGTCATCATCGGCTCCGGCATTGGCGGCGCCACGATCGCCTCCGGCCTGGCCGGCAGCGGCGCCTCGATCCTGATGCTGGAGCGTGGCGAGCCCTTGCCGGCAACCCCGCATGCCCGCGACACCCGCTCGATCTTCGTCGACGGCCACTATCGCCCAAAGGAGATGTGGCGCGAGGCCGGCGGTGCCGCCTTCAACCCCGGCAATTACTACTATGTCGGCGGCAATTCGAAATTCTACGGCGCGGTGCTGATCCGTTACCGCAAGGAAGATTTTTCGGCCATGGAGCATTACGGCGGCGTCTCGCCCGCCTGGCCGTTTTCCTACGACGAGTTCGAGCCCTGGTATTCCAGGGCGGAGCAGCTGTTTCGCGTGCGCGGCACGCTGGGTGAGGATCCGACCGAACCGTTCCACTCGATCCCCTACGCCTTCAAGCCGGTGCCCGACGAAGCACCGATCGCGCGCGCCCGTGCTGAACTGAAGGGCCTCGGCCTGCATCCGGCCTCGCTGCCGCTCGGCGTCGACATCGATACCTGGCTGAAGGAAGGCAGAACCGGCTGGGACGCTTTCCCCAACACCGGCCTGGGAAAGATGGACGCCCAGACAGCGCCACTGGCGGCGGCGCTTGGGGACAGCAACATCCGGCTCGAGACCGGCTGCTACGTCGAGTATCTCGAGGCGGCGCCCGACGGCAAAAGCATCGCCGCGATCCACTACCGGCAGAACGGCGAACTGAAGAAAGTGTCGCCGAAACTGGTCATCCTGTCCGCCGGCGCGGTCAATTCCGCCGTCATCCTGCTGCGCTCGCCCTCACCGGGCAACGGCAAAGGAGGCGGCAAGGGCCTCGCCAACCGCTCCGACCAGGTCGGCCGCAACTTCATGAACCACAATTCCAGTGCCATGCTGGCGATCGATCCGCGCCGCAGGAACGATGCCGTCTACCAGAAGACGCTGATGCTGAACGACTATTATCTGTCGGACGGCAGGGGCGGCAAGCCGCTCGGCAATGTCCAGCTGCTCGGCAAGATCGACGGCAACATGCTCAAGGCCAATGTGAGGACGATGCCGAAATTCGTGCTCGACTTCATGGCCGGCCATGCCGTCGACTGGTATTTGATGTGCGAGGACCTGCCCGATCCCGAAAGCCGCATCATGGTCGACGGCAAGGACATAGTCATGCAGTGGCGGCGCTCCAACATGCAGTCGCTCGACGGACTGACCAAGGTGATGCGCGAAAACTTCCGCGCCTGCGGCTACCCCATCGTGCTGTCGCGCCCCTTCGACAAGCGCACGCCCTCGCACCAGTGCGGCACGGTCAGGATGGGCGACGATCCGGCGACCGCGCCGCTCGACCCGTTCTGCCGGTCGTTCGACCACCGGAACCTGTTCGTCGTCGATGCCAGTTTTTTGCCGAACTCGGCTGCGGTCAACCCGGCGCTGTCGATCGCCGCCCAGGCGTTGCGGGTGGCTGACCATATCCGCAAGGTGGAGCTTGCCGCATGACCCGCCCCGCAGCCATCGTCACCGGCGGCGCGCGCGGGATCGGGCTGGCTTGCGCGGAAGCGCTGGCCGATACAGGCTTTGACATTCTGGTTGCCGACCTCGCCGAACAGGCGCCTGACGGGCTCGACGCAGATATCTCGGCGCGCGGTGCGAAACTCGCCTATGTCAGTTGTGACGTCGCCAATCTCGACGGCCACGCCGTGTTGGTCGATGCCGCGATGCGCGTCTTCGGCCGCATCGACTGTCTCGTCAACAATGCCGGCGTCGGCGCCGTGGTGCGCGGCGACCTGCTGGAGCTGAAGCCCGAAAATTTCGACCGCACGCTTGATATCAACCTGCGCGGCACGGTCTTCCTCAGCCAGGCCGTCGCCAAGGCAATGCTGGCCACACCCGGCGGCCATGCAAGATCGATCATCACCGTCACCTCGGTCAGCGCCGAGATGGCTTCGCCGGAGCGCTCCGAATACTGCATATCGAAGGCGGGGCTTTCCATGTGGGTGAAGAACCTGGCGCTCAGGCTCGCCCCTGAAAATATCGGCGTGTTCGAGTTGCGTCCGGGCATCATCCGCACCGACATGACGGCAGGCGTGACCGCCAAATACGATGCCTTGATCGACAGCGGGCTGGTGCCGGCCAAACGCTGGGGCGAAGCGTCAGACATCGGCGCGGTGGTGGCGACGCTTGCCGCCGGCAGGCTCGGCTTTTCGACCGGCTCGATCATCAATGTCGACGGCGCGCTCTCCGTGCCGCGGCTATAGGTGGAAACGACATGACAGACTACATCATCGTGGGCGCCGGCCCGGCCGGCTGTGTTCTGGCCAACCGGCTGAGCGAGGATCCCTTGAATTCCGTGCTGCTGCTGGAAGCCGGCGGCAAGGACTGGCAACCCTACATCCATATGCCGGCGGGCTTCGCCAAGATGACCAAGGGCATTGCGTCCTGGGGCTGGTCCACCGTGCCGCAGAAAAACATGAAGGACCGCGTCTTCTGGTACACGCAGGCCAAGGTGGTCGGCGGCGGCTCGTCCATCAACGCCCAGATCTACACGCGAGGCAATGCCCGCGACTACGACGCGTGGGAGAAGGAAGAGGGTCTCGCCGGCTGGGGCTATCGCGACGTGCTGCCCTACTTCAAGCGCGCCGAGAACAACCAGCGTTTCGCCAACGATTTTCACGGCGACCAGGGACCGCTCGGCGTGTCGAACCCGATCTCGCCGCTGCCGATCTGCGAAGCCTATTTCCGCGCCGGCCAGGAGATGGGCATTCCCTTCAACCCCGACTTCAACGGCGCTGCCCAGGAAGGCGTCGGCTATTACCAGCTCACCCAGAAGGATGCCCGGCGCTCCTCCGCCTCGGTCGCCTATCTCAAGCCGATCCGCGCCCGCAAGAACCTCACCGTCCGGACCGATGTGCTGGTGACACGCATCGTCGTCGAGAACGGCCGCGCTGTCGGCGTTGAAGTCGTCGACCGGCCAGGTGGCGAGAAGAAGATCCTGCGCGCCGGGCGCGAGGTGATCGTCTCGTCCGGCGCCATCGGCTCGCCGAAGCTTTTGATGCAGTCGGGCATCGGCCCGGCCGACCACCTGAAATCGGTCGGCGTGACGCCGGTGCATGACCTGCCCGGCGTCGGGTCCAACATGCAGGACCATCTCGATCTGTTCGTCATCGCCGAATGCACTGGCGACCACACCTACGACAACTACGCCAAGCTGCACCGCACGGCCTGGGCCGGCTTGCAATATCTGCTTTTGAAGAAGGGGCCGGTGGCCTCCAGCCTGTTCGAGACCGGCGGCTTCTGGTACGCCGACCCGACCGCCGCCTCGCCCGACATCCAGTTCCATCTCGGCCTGGGCTCCGGCATCGAGGCCGGCGTCGAGAAGTTGAACAATCCGGGCGTCACCTTGAACTCGGCCTTCCTGCGGCCGCGCTCGCGCGGCACGGTGCGACTGAAGAGCGCCGACCCGGCCGACCATCCGCTGATCGATCCCAACTACTGGTCCGATCCCTATGACCGCGCCATGTCGATCAAGGGCCTGCGGCTGGCGCGCGAGATCATGCGGCAGAAGGCGCTTCAGCCCTACGTGCTGCGCGAAGTGCTGCCCGGCCCGTCGCTGGCGACCGACGACGAACTGTTCGACTACGCCTGCCGCAGCGCAAAGACCGATCACCATCCTGTCGGCACCTGCCGCATGGGCCATGACGAGATGGCTGTCGTGACGCCGGATTTGCGGCTGCGCGGCATCGAAGGCTTGCGCGTCTGCGACGCCTCGGTGATGCCGCGCGTGCCCTCCTCAAATACCAATGCACCGACCATCATGGTTGGCGAGAAGGGTGCCGACCTGATCCTCGGCCGCGAACCCCTGCCGCCGGCTGTGTTTTCCGGCAACCGGGCTGCTTGAAGGGATGGAGAAATGATCAGGCACTGTGTCTTCGCCCGGTTTCGCGGCGATGTCCCCGAAAGCGAGCGCACGGCGATCCATGCCGACCTCGAGGCGCTTCGAAAGGTTATCGACGGCATGGACACGGTCCACTTCAGTGCCAATGTCAGCCCCGAGCCCTTTGCCCGCGGCTTTGGCCATGGCTTCACCATCGATTTCCGCGATGCCGCCGCCCGCGACGCCTATCTCGTCCATGAAGCCCATCAGCGCGCCGGCGCCCGGCTGGTCGCCGCACTCGAAGGCGGCACGGACGGATTGATGGTCTTCGACCTCGACCTTACGAAAAAGTGACCGCCGGTTCCGGCTGATCGCTGTTCTCTTTTGCGAGCGGGGCGACATATCGTTCCTTTGGGGGCACCAAAGGAGGACGCCTTGAATCTCACTGCCGAGCAGAAGAAAACCGTTCTGGCCTCATTCCTGGGCTGGACGCTCGACGCTTTTGATTTCTTCCTTCTGACATTCCTGCTCACCGATATTGCGAGTGAATTCCACACCGATGTCCCGGCAGTCTCGAAGGCACTGTTCCTGACCTTGGCGACGCGCTTCATCGGCGCGTTTTTCTTTGGCATGCTCGCCGACAAATATGGGCGCAAGCCCATCCTCATGCTCAACATCGTCAGCTATTCGGTGATCGGCGCGCTCGCGGCCTTCTCGCCCAATCTCGGCATTTTCCTCGCCCTGCGCGCTTTGTTCGGCATCGCCATGGGCGGCGAATGGGGGCTTGGCAGTTCGCTCGCCATGGAATCCATCCCTCCCAGCGCGCGCGGCTTCGTATCGGGCATCCTGCAATGCGGCTATCCCGCCGGCTACCTCCTGGCGGCGGTGGTCTACGGCCTGCTCTACCAGCAGACGATCGGCGGCTACACGATCGGCTGGCGTGCCATGTTCCTGCTCTCCTTCTTGCCGGCGCTGATCGTGCTCTTCATCCGCTCGCACGTGCCGGAATCGCCGGCCTTCGCCGAGGCGCGGAAATCGGTCAAGCCGGGGCTCCTGGAAACGCTGCAGAAGCACTGGGGCGTCGCGCTCTATGCCGTCGTGCTGATGATGTTCTTCAATTTCTTCAGCCATGGCACGCAGGACCTCTACCCGACCTTCCTGAAGAAGCAGCATGGCTTCGATCCGCACACGGTGAGCTGGATCACCATCGTCGCCAATATCGGCGCCATCGTCGGCGGCCTGGCCTTCGGCGCGCTGTCGGAGAGGATCGGCCGCGTCAACGCCATCACGCTCGCCTGCCTGATCGCCCTGCCGTCGATCCCGCTATGGGCCTACAGCACCACGCCCTTCATGTTGGCCATCGGCGCATTCGTCATGCAGGTCGCCGTCCAGGGCGCCTGGGGCGTCATCCCGGTTCATCTCAACGAACTGTCGCCGGGGGCGGTCCGCGCGACCTTGCCCGGCTTCATCTATCAGGCCGGCAACCTTGCCGCATCCTATGGCGGTCCGTATCAGGCGGGCATAGCGGAGTCGGCCGGAGGCAGCTACGGCTATGCGCTGGCGCTTTTCGCCGGCGTGGTCGCCGTCTGCATCATCGTCGTCATCCGCTTCAGCCCGGAGCGGCGCGGCCAGGTGATGACAGTCCTGGGTTGAGTGCGGCCTAACCCATCCGGAGCGCGATAACCCCGGCAACAATGCTGAGCGCGGCGGCGCCGCGCCAGCCCGTCATCTTCTCGCCGAGCGCGTAGACCGAGATCAGCATGGCGAACAGGATCGACGTTTCGCGCAGCGATGCCACCGAGGCGATCGGCGCCTTGGTCATCGCCCACATCACGATCCAGTAGGCCGCGCCGCTGAGCACGCCGGTGAACAGCCCGGCCTTCCAGTCGCGCGCCAGCAGGGGCAGTGACTGCGGCCCGCGGAAGATGAGGCACAGCACCAGCGCCCATGTCGCGTCGCAGACGAACAGCCAGGCCGCGTAGCTTTGCGCCGTCGCCGCCAGCCGCGCGCCGCTGCCGTCCGACAATGTATAGCTGGCAATGAAGATCGACGTGCCGAGCGCAAAGCCGACGGCGCGCAGGTTGAGCCTCTCCAGATGCGCGCCGCCGCGAAACGACATCACCAGCGTGCCGGCCGACAAAAGCAGGATGCCGAGAATGGCAAACGGCGCCGGCACCTCCTGCACCACCACGATGCCACCAAGTGCGGCCAGCAGCGGTGCCGTGCCGCGCGCCAGTGGATAGGTCTGGGCGAAATCGCCGGCCTTGTAGGCGCCGATCAGGAAGGTTCGGTAGCCCATGTGGAAGACCACCGAAGCGAGAATGAACGGCCAGACCGCGGCCTTCGGGAACTCGACGAAAGGCAGCACGAACAGCGCGGCAAACCCCATGCCCAATGTCATCAGCGTGATCGACAGGAAGCGGTCGAGATGCACCTTGACCAGCGCGTTCCAGATCGCGTGCATGGCGGCTGCGGCAAGCACCGCGAAGAAGACGAAAAGCGTCATTTCGGGTCTATCGACCTCCCAAGCCGAGTGGCGTTTCGAGATCGATGTCGACCCGGACCGGGAAGTGATCGGACGCCACCTCGCCTGTATCGGATGCGACCGAGCGGACCCGCCCCGCGAACATACCGCCGACGAAGCAGTGGTCGAGCCGGCGCTTTGCCAGCCTGCCGTCGATGATCTTCTCATGCGTGTGGAAGTCATCAGCGGGTTCGATCGCCACAACGGCGGCATCGACGAAGCCGTCGAGATAGGCAGCACCCCGATGATAGGGCGTGCTGCCGACGATGCGGCGGTATTCGGCGCTGCCCGGCTCCATGTTGAAATCGCCCATCCAGATCGCCGCCAGCGGATTTTCCGGCTCGGCTTCGCCGCTGGTCCAGTTGCGCGAAGGCTCGTCATCGATGCCGCTCCACGGCCCGCCTTCGGACGGCGCACGGCGGTGTTCGGCCAGCAGATAGTCGATCTGCTCCAGCCGCTCTTCCGCCGCGATATGGGCGAGATGCAAGGACAGCACACGCACCGGGCCGGCCGGTGTGCCGATCATGCATTCGAGCGCCGCGTTGCGCGTGTTGAGCGGCCTGAGCGTCCGGCGCATCGGCAGCGCATGCAGGCGCGACCAGACGATCGGCAGTTTCGACAGAACCATGGTGCCGAACTGCCGGCGCCGATTGACCAGGCGACCGTCCCGCCGCTCGCTGGCGTCCATGTCGAAGGCCGGGCCGTAGATCCAGTGATAGTCCGGCAGCAGGCGCGACAGCAGCTCCGGCTGGTCGTCGAAATGGCTGCGCTGCCAGTGCCGCTCGACCTCCTGCAGGGCAATGACATCGGCGCCGTCGACGATGCGCGCCGCGCGCGAAAGGTCATAGCGGCCGTCGCTGCCGAACCCGTACTGGATGTTGTAGCTGACCAGCTTCATTGCTTATCCGGCTCACCTTCGGCGATGGCAGTAGCGGCTCAGTGGATTGCTTGCAATGTGCAGGAGAATGCAAGCGGCTTGTGCCAGCAGCCTCCCCTGCCCCGCCGCGCGATCTTCTAATCCGTCGTCAACGGCTGGAACCGGCCCGCTGGCGACGCCGCCAGTTCCGCCCAGTCGATCTCTTCTTCCAGCCGGTGATAGGCCTCGTCGCCGATCGTGCCGTTGCTGCGCAATTCCTCCAGCGTGTCGCGCTGGCGGTTGATGGCGTAGAGGCGCAGCCGGTCGTATTCGGTTGCCGCCTGTGCGTCCTCCGGGTTTTCCGCGATCACGCGCTGAGCCTCGTACTGCTCGCGCACGACAGCCGCCGCGGCCGATGTCTTGCGGCTCAACACGTCAAGTGCGGCCTGCATGACGGCAACGCGCGCCTGCGCAACCTCATTGTCGACGGTTCTGTCGGGATCGAAGTTGAGTATCCGCAGCAGAGGCTTCAGCGTCATCCCCTGCAGCACCAGCGTACCCAGAACCACCGCGAAGGCGGCAAGCACGATCGGATCGCGGCCGGGAAAGCCGGCAGGCAGGGCAATGGCCACCACCAGCGTCACCAGCCCGCGCATACCGCACCAGCCGACCAGCACGGCGCCGCCAAATGTCGGCAAATCCCGCTTTCTGTCTTCGCCGCCGAGACGGGCAAGCCATCGGATGATCGCAACATAACTCGCCACCCAGACGAGGCGCGCAGCGATGACGACAACCAGCACCGTCGCGGCAAACAGAAAGGCCTCGCCCTGCCCTTCGCCGGAAAGCCGGCCGACGATCGACCGTGCCTGCAGGCCCATCAGCACGAAAGCCAGCACGTTGAGAACGAACACCGCCGACTCCCAGACCGAATAGGTGCTGACACGGCGTCTCGCCGACATGCGGCGCGGTGCACTGCGCGCAATCGTGATGGCGTAGACGACGATGGTGATGATGGCGGAAAGACCGAGCTTGTCGGCCAATATCCACACGCCGAATGTCCCGGCGAACTGCACCACGGTGCTGCTCGCCGCATCCTCGATGCGGGTCAGCGTCAAGAGCGAGAGGCGGCCAAGCAGATAACCTCCAATCAGGCTGCCGATCGTTGACAGCAGGATCACCGGAATGGCGTTGCTCAGCATGATCGAGCCGAGTGCTGCCGAAACCGCCAGCCGGTAGATCAAGAGTGCGGTGGCATCGTTGAGCAGGCTTTCGCCCTGCAGGATGGCGGTGATGCGGTGCGGCACCTTGAATTGCCCGAGAACGGCACTCGCCGCCACGGCATCCGGCGGCGCGACGATGGCGCCAAGCGCGATCGCCGCGGCGATCGGCAGGCCGGCCATCTTCCAGCCGACGAAGGCAACCACCACAGTGGTGAAGACGACGGCGCCAAGCGCCAGCAGCAGCAGCGACAGCCGGTAGCGCTTCAGGTCGCGCAGCGACGTGTCATAGGCGGCATCGAGAAGCACCGGCGCTATGAACAGCGCAAGCGCCAGTTCCGGATCGATCTCGATCATCGGTGCGCCAGGCACGAAGGCGATGCCGACCCCGGCCAGCGCCAGCAGCGACGGATAGGGGACCTCCAGCCGCCGCGACAGCGCCGTCAGCGCGACAGCCGTCAAAAGCAGGACAAGGGTGAGTTCAAAAAGGGCCATGGCTCATCGTAGCGGCGAAGAGCGACTGTTGGCAGTACCCCTAGGCAGGATACTGTTGATTGTCGAAGCCTTGGCCTGCCCTGGGATTTAAAAGTGACCTGAGGGGCGGCGCCGACGGTTCGTCACTACAGACATCGAACCCACGGCATCGAGGGTTGCGAGCATCGACGATCAAGACGCGTTGTTCGGCGCATTAGAGACCGCCGCGGAATGACGTTCGCTCCGCTAGTGCAAGACCAGCATGTCGCCCGATGAGAACGAAATCTCGGCCTTCTCACCGACCGCGGGTGGCGGCGTGGCCGAGTTGTTGAAGGTGTCGAGCGACACCGTGTTGCCGCCGATGCCGACGCGGACCCGGATCACCGAGCCGAGGAAGTGCACTTCGGATATCTCTCCGATCAGGCTGGAATCGCGGCCGGGCTGGCGGCCGAGCGAAATCGCCTCGGGCCGCAGCGCCAGCGACAGCGTGTCGCCGGACTTCGAGCCGTTGAGCTTGCCCTTGAGCGAGACTTCCTGCGTGTTGACCTGAACCGTGCCGGCCGCGGCATCGGTGACCTTGCCTTCGAGCACGTTGAGCGTGCCGACGAAATTGGCGACGAATTTGGTCGCCGGCCGGTTGTAGATCTCGAACGGCGTGCCGACCTGCTCGGCCTTGCCGCCATACATGACGGCGATGCGGTCGGAGATCGACAGCGCCTCTTCCTGGTCATGCGTGACGAAGATGGTGGTGATGCCGAGCTTCTTCTGGATCGAGCGGATTTCCTCGCGCAGCGACACGCGCACCTTGGCGTCGAGCGCCGACAGCGGCTCGTCGAGCAAAAGCAGCTTCGGCTTCGGCGCGATCGCGCGCGCCAGCGCGATGCGCTGCTGCTGGCCGCCCGAGAGCTGATAGGGATAACGGTCGGCCATCTGCGGCAGCTTGATGATGCCGAGCATCTCGGCAACGCGGGCGTCGATGTCCGCTTTGGGCATGCCGGCGACTTTCAGGCCGAAGCCGATGTTCTGCGCCACGGTCAGGTTAGGGAACAACGCATAGGCCTGGAACACCATGCCGACATTGCGCTGATTGGGCTTCAGCCGGGTGATGTCCTTGCCGGCGACGACGATCTTGCCGGCGCTCGGCTCTTCGAAGCCGGCGACCATACGCAGCACGGTGGTCTTGCCGCAGCCGGACGGCCCGAGGAAGGAGACGAATTCACCCGGCTCGACGTCGAGATTGAAATCCTCCACGACCGTGGTGGCGCCGAAGGATTTCCGGACGTGCTGGATGGAGAGGAATGGCTCGGCCATGGTGGTGTTCTTTCGATCAGTTCGGGCGGTTCGCCGATTTCGGCGCGAAGCGGGACAGGATCTGGATCAGCGACATGCAACCCCAGGTGATGGCGAAGGCAATGATTGCAAGCGCTGCCGGCTCATAGGCGCGGTTGGCGCCGATGTTCTGCAGATACGGGCCGAAGGCCGGCCGGTTGAGCAGGCTTGCCATGGTGAATTCGCCAATGACAATCGCGAAGGTCAGGAACGCACCCGACAACACCGCGATCAACACGTTGGGCAGGATAACACGGGTGACGATCGTCCCCCAGCCGGCGCCCAGAATCTGCGCCGCTTCCGTCAGAGTGCGCACGTCGATGGTGCGAAGTCCTGTATCCACCGCGCGGTACATATAGGGCAACGACAGTGTGGCATAGCCGATGACCAACAAGGCATTGGTGCCCGTGTCGGTCGCCAGGAACGGCAACGGCGAATTCGAGCCATACATTCTGATGTATCCGAAGACGATGACGATGGCCGGGATGACCAGCGGCAGCAAGGTGATGAACTCTACGATCGGGCGCAGTTGCGGCAGGCGCAGCCGGATCCAGTAGGCGGCGGGCACCACGATCAGTACGCCGAGAATGATGGTGAAAACTGCGGCAAGCACCGAATAGCCGAATGTCGCCTGGAAGCGTGCGTCGCCCAGCACGACCTTGTAGGCATCAAAGGAATAGGCACCGCGCCGCATGCGCATGGAAAACTCCACCGTCGCGATCAACGGGATGAAGAAATAGGCCGCGCCCAGCGCGAAGACGACCCAGGCCCAGAATCTGCCAGCCTTCATTTGAGCCACCTCTCGGAACGGGTGCGGAACCAGATGTAGAAGACATTGGCAAGACCGGTAATCAGGATCATGCCGAAGGCAATGGCATAGCCGAGATGGGCATTGTGCAGCACGTCGCCACGAATCTGGGCATAGAGCAGGATCGGCACGATGTTGAGTGACGAGCCGGTCAACGCATAGGCGGTGGCGATGGCGCCGAAGGCATTGGCGAACAACAGGATCACGGTGCCGAGGAAGCTCGGCCAGATCACCGGAATGACCACCATGCGCCAGTACTGGGACACGGTCGCGCCCAGCGTCGCGGCGGCCTCGCCCCATTCCTTCTTCAGCCCGTCAATGGCCGGCACGATGATGACCACCATCAACGGGATCTGGAAGTAGACATAGGTCAGCGTCAGGCCCCAGAACGACAGGATGTTGAAGCCGTGTGCGTAAATGTTGAGGCCGAACAGGGTGTTCAGTATGACCGTCGCGAGGCCGAGCCGGCCGAGTGTGGCGAGGAATGCGAAGGCCAGCGGCACGCCGGCGAAATTCGAGGCCACGCCGGAAAACGTCAGTGTCGCCGAGCGTATCCAGTCCGGCAGGCCACCGCGCACGATGGCGATCGCAATCGCCAAACCCGCAAAGGCGCCAATCAGCGATGAGGCAAGACTGACCTTGATCGAAATCCAGTAGGCGGCAACGATCGACGACTGCGCCAATGCGACTATGTTTTCGAGTGTGAATTCTCCGGCATCGTTCTGGAATGCGCCCAGCATAAGGTAGAGCGTGGGCAAGATCAGGAACATGATGGCGAAAATGAAGAACGGCGCGACGCCAAGCCATTGCGTCGGCAGCCTCACGCTGCGCGCCTCGGCGGGAGGCGCCGTCTTGCCGGTAACAGCGGGGTCGGACATTGAGATATCGGTCATGCGCCGGCTACCGTCTTCGAGAGAAAGAACCGGGCGACCGTGAAGCCGCCCGGTGGATCTCAACTGTTACTTGACGTTGGCGCCGACAACGGCGTCCCAGTTCTTGGTGATGGCTTCCTTGGCCTTGCCCTGCTCGTCGAGCGTCGGGAACACCGCGGCCGCATAGGACTCGGCCGGCGGCAGCTTGGCCAGCACGTCAGCCGGGATCTTGCCGTTCTTGGCGAGATCGTTGAAGCGGATCGGGTGGCAATAGCCCTTCAGCCAGGCGATCTGGCCTTCGTCGGAATACAGGTATTCCAGCCAGAGCTTTGCTGCGTTCGGGTGCGGTGCGTAGGCGCTGATCGCCTGCACGTAGACACCGGCGACGACACCTGTCTTCGGCACGACGACGTCGACGGGCGGGTTGCCCTTCAGCGTGTCGCGACCGGCGAGCGCGTTGTAGTCCCAGGTGACGAGGATCGGGGTCTGGCCCTGGGCCAGCGTCGCGGCCTTGCCGATGACCGGCACGAAATTGCCGGCGGCGTTGAGCTTCTTGAAGAAGTCGAGGCCAGCGGTGCCAGCAGCTTCACCAGCCGCCGCGCCCGACGAGAGACCAGCGGCATATACCGCCTGGATGGCCTGGTTCGAAGCGCGCGGATCACCGGCAAGAGCGACCGAGTTGGCGAATTCCGGCTTCAGCAGGTCGGCCCAGTCCGTCGGCGATACCTTCACCAGGTCCTTGTTCACCTGGAAGGAAAGCACACCGTAGTAATCGCCCGTCCAGAAGCCGTCGGCATCCTTGGCGCTGTCGGGGATCGAGTCCCAGGTCGACACCTTGTAAGCCTGGATCAGACCGTCCTTCTTGGCGGACGGGCCGAAAGACAGGCCGACGTCGATGACGTCGGGAGCCTGCGGACCCTTGTTGTCCTTGTTCGCCTTGATCGCCTCGACCTCGTCGCCGGAACCGGCATCGGGGTTGAGTTCGTTGATGGTGATTTCCGGATACTTAGCCTTGAAGCCGTCGATGACCGCGCCGTAACCGCACCAGTCATGCGGCAGTGCGATGGTGGTGAGCTGGCCTTCGGCCTTCGCGGCCTTGACGAGATCATCCAGCGAAGCCGCGGACGAAATCACCGACGACACCATCAGGGTCGCGGCCGAAAGGGAAAGCACCTTCCCCGTGAATTTGAACATGTGTTCTCTCCGTTGAACTGACGCCGTTGGACGCCTGCGATGCGGTATCGTTTTCATGTGACAGCCAGATGAAAGCTTTGTGAAACCGGCTGCTCGCAGTGCGAAAAAGTAAACTCTTTTTAACCGGTTGTAGCAATCGCCTCGCGATTCTTTTTCCGGCTAATTAGTTTGTGCCTTGCCCTTCATCTCCTCCCTTGTCTTTCTGCCCCTTTTTCAGATCAATTTTCCATGCGGAAAGCGTCTCAGATCGTGCCGGCGATGGCGTTTTCCAGCAGCGTCAGCGCCGCCTTCTTGGTCAGCTTGACGGGGTTGCCGCCGGCAGTCGGATCGACCACCGCCATGTCGGCGATAAGCGCCTTGCGCTTCTTGTCCATGTCGAGCCCCTTGATCAGGCCCGGCAGCGCGTGCGGCACCTTCAACTCCTTGCGCAGTTTGATGATCGCCCTGGCGAAGCCGTCGAAGCCGCCCTTGATGCCGCAATAGGCGGCGAGCCGGGCGATACGCTCCTCGATGGAGTTACGGTTGAAGGCGAGCACATAGGGCATGAACACCGCATTGGTCATGCCGTGATGGGTGTCGTAGAGCGCGCCGATCGGGTGCGACAGCGAGTGGATGGCACCCAGCCCCTTCTGGAAAGCGGCGGCGCCCATGGCGGCCGCGCTCATCATATGGGCGCGCGCGACAAGGTCCTTGCCGTTGGCATAGGCCTTCGGCAGGTTCTCGAACACCAGCCGGACACCCTCGACGGCAATACCGTCGGCCATCGGGTGATAGCCCGGCGCGCAATAGGCTTCCAGGCAGTGGGCAAGCGCATCCATGCCGGTGCCGGCGGTGATGAAAGCGGGCATGCCGACCGACAGTTCCGGATCGGCGATGACGATCGCCGGCAAGAGCTTCGGATGGAAGATGACCTTCTTGGTGTGCGTCTCCTCATTGGTGATGACGCCCGCGCGGCCGACTTCCGAGCCGGTGCCGGCCGTGGTCGGCACGGCGATGATCGGCGCGATCGCATCCGAATTGGCGCGCGTCCACCAGTCGCCGACGTCCTCGAAATCCCACACCGGCCGCGTCTGGCCGGCCTGGAAAGCGATCAGCTTGCCAAGATCGAGCGCCGAGCCGCCGCCGAAGGCAATGACGCCGTCATGCTTGCCCTTCTTGAACACGGCGATGCCGGCGGTGAGGTTGGAATCGACCGGGTTCGGCTTCACCTCGGAAAACACACCGTAAGGCACCTTGGCGTCGTCGAGGATTTTCAGCGTCGAAGCGACGACCGGCAGTTTCGCCAGGCCCGGATCGGTGACGAAGAGCGGCCGCTTGATACCGGTGGCTGCAAGCACCTCTGGGAGTTCCTTGATGCGCCCGGCGCCGAAACGGACGGTGGTGGGGTAGTTCCATTTGGAGATGAGCTGGGACATTTTTTGTCTTTCGAAAAATCAGATGGCTTCGCGCAGGTGGAAGGATTTCGGCCGGGTCAGATTGTCGTAGCCGATGGCCGACAGTCCCGCGCCCTTGCCGGTGTCCTTGACGCCGGTCCAGACCAGCGCCGGATCGAGGTAGTCGCAGCGGTTCATGAACACCGTGCCGGTCTCGACGCGGTTGCCGATCGCCACCGCGTGTTCGGTATCGCGCGTCCAGATCGAGGCGGTCAGCCCATAGGCGCTGTCGTTCATCAGCGCGATCGCCTCCTCGTCGTTGCGCACCTTCATGATGCCGACGATCGGGCCAAAGCTTTCCTCGCGCATGACGCTCATCTGGTGGTCGACTTCGGTCAGCACTTCCGGCGCCAGATAGGGCGAACCGGCCTTGTCGTCAGCCACCTTCATGTTGATGTGCGCCTTGGCGCCCTTGCGCAGCGCTTCGGCCTTCTGCTCGCGGATCAGGTCGGCGAAACGCGCCTGCGCCATCGGCCCCATCGTCGTCGCCTGCTCCAGCGGATTGCCGACGACATAGTTTTTCGTCTCGGCGATGAAGCCCTCGACGAACTCGTCATAGACCTTCTCGTGCACGTAGACGCGCTCGATGCCGCAGCAGCACTGGCCGGAATTGTAGAAGGCACCGTCGACCAGATTGGCAACCGCATGGTCCATCTTGGCGTCGGGCAGCACATAGGCCGGGTCCTTGCCGCCAAGCTCGAGGCCGAGCGTCATGAAAGTGCCGGCCGCCGCCTTTTCGATGGCGCGGCCGCCGCCGACCGAACCGGTAAAGTTCACATGGTCGATCTTGCCTGAGCCGAGCAGCTTTTCAGTCTGCGCGTGGTTGAGCACGACATTCTGGAACACGCCCTTTGGCAGGCCGGCTTTGTCGAAGGCCTGCTGAAAACGCTCGCCGACGAGCAGCGTCTGTGCGGCATGCTTGAGGATGACGGCATTGCCGGCCATCAGCGCCGGCACGACGGTGTTGACGGCGGTCAGGTAAGGATAGTTCCACGGCGCGATCACCATGACGACGCCGAGCGGATCCTTCTTCACATAGCGGCGAAACCCATCCTTCGGGTTTGAGGCCGGCACGGATTTCAGCGCCAGCTCGGCGATCTCGACCATGTAATTGGTGCGTTCCTTGACACCGCCGAACTCGCCGCCATAGCGCACCGGACGTCCCATCTGCCAGGCGATCTCCGGCACGATCTCGTCGGTCATCGCCACCAGCGCTTCGAGCATCGCGAGAATGTACTTGCCGCGCTCGACGATCGGTACCTGCGCCCACTTCTCCTGCGCCGCCTTGGCGCGCTCGACCGCGGCGTTGACCGCCTGGTCCGTTGCCACGGGCCGCTCGGCGTAGATCGAACCATCGATGGGGGATTTGAGTTTTACGGTTTCCAATTAAACGCTCCTGAACTTCATTCTTCCAACACAACCGACGTGCCGAACCAGACGTCTCCAACGTCTGGTTCGCGCATATTTTTCGACAGCCAAATTTTCACGACAGTCTCGATTATCTCTTCCGGTCTTGACCCATACTTGTGTTCCGCCACCCAGATCTTGTCCCGACCGGTAATCGGGATCGCTCCCTTTGCCAGGAGGCCCTTCAGGGCCGCCTTAGTGAACGTTTCCAAGTCCACACCGTCGAGACCGAATTCGTGCCGCCCGACCGGAATTATCTGCCACAAGCCGACGGCATCAACGTCAAGTTCATTTGGAACGCGCGCAACCCATTCCGCCGCCGACATGTCGTAGCCGCGATGGCGCTTGTTCCAATCCATCTTAGTACCGCTCGAACCCCCTGTGCAGTTCCCAATCCGTAATCCGGCGGTCGTATTCCAACTGCTCCCACTTGGCGGTGTGGACATAATGTTCGAGCACGTCCTCGCCGAGCGCCTGTTTCAGCATCTTCGACTTGGCCAGCGTCTCGGTGGCGTCGCGCAGCGTCTTCGGAATCTCCGGGAGGCGCGAAGCCTGATAGGCATCGCCGACGAAAGGTTTCTGCAGTTCGAGCTTCTCGTCGATGCCGGCAAGGCCGGCGGCGATCAGCGCCGCGAAGGCGAGATAGGGGTTCAGGTCGGCGCCGCCGATGCGGCATTCCATGCGGATGCCCTTGGTGCCCTCGCCGCACAGGCGGAAGCCGGCGGTGCGGTTGTCCTCGCTCCACATGATCTTGGTCGGCGCGAAGGTGCCCGCCTGGAAGCGCTTGTAGGAATTGATGTAGGGCGCCAGGAACCAGGTGAACTCCTTGGCGTATTTCAACTGCCCCGCCGCCCATTGCTGGCCGAGCGTCGACAGCGTCCAGTCAGCCTTCTTGTCGAAGAACAGCGGCGTCTTGCCGTCGGCGCTCCACAGCGAATTGTGGATGTGGCTGGAGTTGCCGGCGAGCCCGTAATTGTACTTGGACATGAAGGAGATCGCCTTGCCCTCGGACTCGGCGATCTCCTTGGCGCCGTTCTTCAGGATGACGTGGCGGTCGGCCATGTCGAGCGCCTCGGCATAGCGCACATTGATCTCTTCCTGGCCGGGACCCCATTCGCCCTTGGAGTTCTCGATCGGAATGCCGGCCGCTTCCATCTCGTTGCGAAGCCGGCGCATGACGCCTTCTTCCTTGGAGGTGATGCCGATCTGGTAGTCGCCTATATAGGGCGAGGCGGTGTCGAGGCCCTGCCAGTGCTTCTTGCGGGCCGAATCGTAGGTCTCGCTGAACAGGTAGAATTCGAGCTCGGAGGCAAAGTAGCCGATATAGCCGCGCTCGGAGAGCCGCTTGACCTGCTTCTTCAGGATGGCGCGGGGCGAATGTGCCAAATCCTCATGGTCGTGGTGATCGAGCACGTCGCAGATCACCAGCGCCGTCTTTTCCAACCATGGAATGCGCCGCAGCGTGGCGAGATCCGGCTTCATGACGAAATCGCCATAGCCCTTCGACCAGCTTGCCGCCTTGTAGCCCGGCACCGGCTCCATATCGATGTCGGCGGCCAGGAGATAGTTGCAGCCATGCGTCTCGTCATGCGCGGAATCGACGAAATACTGCGCCAGGAACCGCTTTCCCGCGAGCCGCCCCTGCATGTCGACGATGCAGGCCAGCACCGTGTCGATCTCACCGCCGGAGACCGCTTTCTTCAACTGATCGAACGAGAAATTTCCGGCCATTCCTGTGGCACTCCAGCGCTGGTCGATTGAGAGGGAGTAACGAAGCCATGGCCGGCACGATGCCGGCCATGGTCATGAAGAAAAGGATCAGTTTCCGGTCTCGCCGACCGCCTGTTCGGCGGCCTTGATCGCCGCCTGACGCGCTGCGATCTGGTCGCCAATCGGCGGCCCCTGGAAGCGGCGGTTCTCGAAGCCGTACCAGAGCACCGCGGTCAGCACGAGGAAGCCGACGGTAATGTAGAGTACCTTGTCGTTCGGCGGCTGGACGGCGATGTAGAAGATAATCGCCATGCCGATGACGGACAGGAGGCAGAATAGTTTGAACAGGCCGCTGCCGAGATTCCACGGTCCGGGATTCGGCCATTTGGCGGTTCCGAAAGTCATCATGCCGAGCACAATCGGAATGGTGAAGGACAGGAACAGGAAGACCAGCGTCGAGTTGACGACGATGGTGTAGATGTTTGTACCGCCGATCGAGATGAACTGGGCCAGGAAAACATAGACGATCTCGAGAATCGCGGCCGTCCAGATCGCGTTGACGGGAGTGCGATATTTCGGCGAGACCTTCGCCAGTCCGGCCGATCCGACGGGCATGCCGCCGTCACGCGAGAATGCAAACAGCATCCGCGAGGCGGAGGTGACGGTCGCAAGGCCGCACAGAAACTGCGAGATCAGGATCGCAAGGTAGAGCAGTTCCTTGAGCCAGACCGGCAGGATTGTGTCCATGGTCGAGAAGAACACGCTCCAGCCCTGCTTGGCACCTGCCGCCAGGTCCGGAATGGCCAGAGTGATCGCGCAAACCATCACCCAGCCGATCAGCGACGACCACAGCACCGACGAGATGATCGCCCGCGGCACGGAGTGCGCCGCCTTCAGGGTTTCTTCCGAAGTGTGCGCCGAAGCATCATAACCGGTGATCGTATAGACCGGCAGCAGCAGGCAGAGCAGGAACAGATAGGTCATGGAATCCGACTGCGGGAAAACGCCGCCGCCGGCATCGCCGGAATAGTTGGTGAAGGTCCACAGCCGCGTGACGTCGATCGCCGGAGCAAACACGAGGCAGGCCACGATCAGCACGGCCGTGGCGCCGAGGATCAGGAAGCCGGAGGCATCCGTCAGCATGGCAGTCAGTCTGATGCCGAAATGATTGCAGAGCGCCTGGATGACCGTGATGATGGCAACAAATCCGACGATCTCGCCCGGCGTGCCGGTGATGCCGAACCAGCTTCCGAACGTACCAACGAAGAAGAATGCGGTGCCGATATTGATGGCACCGAGCACGGTGATCAGCCCGAGCAGATTGAGCCAGGCGGTAAGCCAGCCGGTGAAGCGGTTTCCAAGAATCGACGACCAGTGGTAGAGGCCGCCCGCGGTCGGAAATGCGGATGCGATCTGCGCCATGGCAAGGGCGAAGAATCCGGACACGGCGCAGCCGACGATCCAGCCGATGCCGGCGCCGGCGCCTCCGATCGACGAGATGGCCTGGGCGAAGGAATTGATGCCGCCCGACAGAATGCAAATAATCGAGAACGATATCGCGAAATTCGAGAAGCGGCTCATGCTTCGCGACAATTCCTGGGCATAGCCCATCCCGTGGAGAACCTTTAGGTCCTCGTGCTTGTCGACTTCTGTGTAGTCTTGCGCTGACATTTTAGTCCCCTATTTGGTTTTTAGCTGGCCGATTGAACTGACTTTCCCATGGCGCGTTGTCGGGAGCCCCTGGCCTCCTCGGGCTCCAGATTCGAAAATATGCCGGTGAGCAGATCCGCCCATTTCCGCTGCCCGGTCTCACCGGAGATTTCATCGTTGCGGATTTCGATCATCGCGCAGGGCAACCCGCGCGAGCGTGCATGCCGTTCCAGCGTGAAATAGACGCGGTCGGCCGGCGAATAGGGCTCGTTGACACCGACGGTGATGCCGGCAAGCCGCTTGAGCGCCGATATCAGTGGCGACGCCAGCCGGCGATCCTCGTCATGGATGATGCCGATATGCCAGGGCCGGTCGCGGCCCTTGTAGACCGGTGTGAAGGAATGCACGGACACCAGCCGGGTCTCCTGGCCGCGCGCCAGCCGTTCCTCGACGATGCGTTCGATGGTGCCGTGAAATGGCTGCCATGACAGGGCGATCCGTGCCGCGCGCTGCTTTTCCGACAGGCCGGCATTGCCCGGTATGGATGTCGTCTCGCTGACCGGCGGCACGAGGTCCGGCGCGTCGAGCGGCCGGTTGCAGTCGATGACCAGGCGCGAAATGCGGGTTTCGACCAGCGTCGCATCGAGCGCTTGCGCCATGCGCGTTGCCACCGGCAGCGCGCCTGGATCCCAGGCGATGTGGCGGGACAGGTCTTCGGCGGCAAGGCCGAGCGTGCCGAATTCGGCGGGCAGGAAATTGGAGGCGTGGTCGCAAGTCAGCACGAAAGGGCTCGATCCGCCCGGGTTCGTGACCCTCACGGTATCGGGCGATGCAAGGCTGGCGGGCCGTGCTTTCTCCATAGTCTGTCGTCCCCGGGGAGCGCTGTATCGTATGTTACGTATTTTGCCTCATTGCGTCCCTATGGATGATTTCATACAGTTTACCAGGCTTTGTCAAATGCGATCTCATGGACCAGGCCAAGGGGTGGGGGAAAAGATGATTTCCAGCATTGCCGAACTGATAGCCGACCGCATCGGCACGATGCCGGCCGGCGAACGGCGCGCGGCGCAGACGCTGATCGCCAGCTATCCGATGATCGGCCTGAAGACGGTCGCCGAATTCTCGACTGCGGCCGGCGTCTCCTCGCCGACGATCCTGCGCTTCGTGGCCCGGCTCGGCTTCCAGAACTATCCGGAGTTCCAGTCGAGCCTGCAGGACGAATTGGCGGCGCAGCTGCAGTCGCCGGCAATACGAACGCTCAACCCGCCCTCGCCCGGCGGCGGCACGGTCTCGCCGATGCTGGAAGCGACGCTCGACAATATGCGCGAGACCTTTCGCCACCTCTCCGACAAGCAGCTGGCGGACATCGCGGCACGACTTGCCGACCGGCGTGGCAAGACATTCCTCATCGGCGGCCGCTTCACCGATCCGCTGGCGCGCTACATGGCCGCCCACCTTGCCGTCATCCAGCCCGACGTCTTTCACCTAGCCGGCCAGGAGAGCATGTGGCGCGACCGGCTGATCGACATGGGCAAGCGCGACGTTCTGGTGATCTTCGACATCCGGCGCTACCAGGACAGCCTCGTCCGCTTCGCCGAAAAGGCGCATCAGCGCGGCGTCCAGATCGTGCTGTTCACCGACCAGTGGTTGTCGCCGATCGCCCGGTTTGCCCGCCATGTCATCGCCGGACGAACCGCGGTGCCTTCCGCCTGGGATTCCTCGGCCGCGCTCTTCGTCGTCGCCGAAACGCTGATCGGCGCCGTCACCAGACAGCTCGAGGCCGACGGCGCCCGGCGCATCCGCGAGATGGAAGGTCTGCGTTAGCAAGGTCACCTGCCAATCGCATCCGTTCTAGGCGGGCATCTCGAATTCACGTTACCGAGATTTAATGTGCACGATTGCGTGATAATTGCCATAAACCGCTGATACCGGGATGTGGCGTGGCCGGTTTTCGCCGCCAGCCCGTATCGTCGCTGCATCCGCTTCCGTCTGGAACCGGCAGGCGATTCTTGCCGCTGGAGTGTCGATGCCGAACTGGAAACAGATTGTCCTTGCGTTTGTGGTCGTGGTCGCAGCAGCGGCTGTGTGGGCGCGCTTCTACCCCGGCGCTCCTCAAGTGCTGGCGCGTTGGGGCATCGACTGGGCTTATGGCGCGACACCTTCGGCGCAGGACACTGCGGCGGCTGGCTCCCGGCAGGCGGGGCGCAACGGCCTCCGGATTGCCACCATCGTTGCATCGCCGGCCGCCTCGGCTGTCATCAACGACCGCCTGCAGGCGATCGGCACCGGCCGCGCCAACGCTTCGGTGACCGTCAATCCCTACAGTTCCGGCCGCCTTGCAGAATTGCTGGTCGAATCCGGCGGCCATATCGACAAGGGACAGATGATCGCGACGCTCGATTCCGAGACCGAGATCATCGCACAGAACCGCGCCAAGCTCGCATTGCAGGATGCGCAGTCCAAGCTCGACCGCGTCAAATCGCTGCGCGCTTCCAATGCCGCGACGCCGGTCGCCGTCGCTGATGCAGAGGTGATTCTGGCGGGCGCCAAGCTGGCGCTGCAGGACGCCGAGCTTGCGCTGCAGCGTCGCTCCATTTTGGCGCCAATATCAGGCACCGTCGGCATCCCGCCGATCTCGGCCGGCAACTACGTGACAAACCAGTCGGCCATCGCCACGCTCGACGACCGCTCCTCGATCCTGGTTGATTTCCAGGTGCCCGAGCGCTTCGCCGCCGCCGTCAAGGTCGGCGCGCAACTGACGGCGACGCCGATCGCCAATCCGAGCAGCGCCTATACCGGCACGGTCTCGGCCATCGACAACCACATCGACGAGAAGAGCCGCACGTTGCTGGTCAAGGCCAAGATCGCCAATCCCGCCGATTCGCTGCGCGCCGGAATGTCATTCTCCATCACCATGAAATTCCCTGGCGAGACCTACCCGGCCGTTAGCCCGCTGGCGATCCTGTGGGGCTCGGACGGCGCCTATGTCTGGCAGATCGAGGACGGCAAGGCCAAGCGCGTGCCGGTGCGCATCATCCAGCGCAACACCGAGACCGTGCTGATCGATGCCGAGATCGACAGCGGCGACATGGTGGTCACCGAAGGCACGCAGAGCGTCAGCGAGGGCGGCGAGGTCCGCATCGCCGGCCAGGAGCAGCGCGCCGCCGACACCGCCGAAGGCTCATGACCGGACCCGTCAACGCCGCCGGCGATAACGGCTTCACCGCGCTGTTCATCCGCAGGCCGGTCATGGCCTTCGTGCTCAACGTCCTCATCGCGGTTGCCGGCCTCGCCGCCTTCTACGGCGTCGAGATCCGCGAACTTCCGGACGTCGACCGCGCCGTGGTCACCGTTTCCACCACCTTCCAGGGCGCCGCGGCCGAAACCGTCGACCGCGAGCTCACCGACACGATCGAAGGTGCCGTCGCCCGCGTCTCCGGCGTCAAGTCGATCTCGTCTTCCTCCTCGTTCGGCCAGAGCCGCGTCACCATCGAATTCAACGACGGCGTCGACCTCAACGTCGCGGCCTCCGACGTGCGCGATGCCGTCGGCCGCGTCGCCAACCAGATACCGGACACCGCCGATCCGCCGCGCATCGTCAAGGCCGATGCCAATTCCGATGCGGTGATGCGGCTTGCTGTGACGTCCGACAACATGTCGGTCCAGGACATGACCGTGGTGGTGCAGGATCAGATCGAGGACGAACTGGCAGCCGTGCCCGGCGTCGCCGACGTCCAGGTCTATGGCGACCGCGACAAGATCTTCCGCATCGACGTCGACCAGAACAAGCTCGCCAGCCTCGGCTTCACCGTCGCCGACCTCCGGACAGCCCTGGCGTCGGTCGCCTTCGATTCCCCTGCCGGATCGATCACCACGACCAACCAGGACCTCATCGTCCGCACCACGGCGGACGTGACCGCGCCCGGGGAATTCGAAAACATCATCATCGGCGGCACGACGCGCATCCGCGATATCGCCACCGTCACGCTCGGCCCCGATGTCGGCCAGACCACGCTGCGTTCCGATGGCAAGACCGGCATCGGCATCGGCATCATCCGCCAGGCGGAATCGAACACTTTGGACATCTCGACCGGCGTTCAGGCCGCTGTCGCCAAGCTGCAGGAAAACCTGCCCAAGGGCATGGCGATCAAGATCACCAGCGACGACGCCGTCTTCGTCAAGGGCGCGGTCCACGAGGTCGAGATCGCGCTCGGCCTGTCGGTGACCATGGTGCTGATCGTCATCTACATCTTCCTGCTCGACTGGCGCGCCACGCTCATCCCCGGCCTGTCGATGCCGGTCGCCATGATCGGCACCATCGCCGCCATCTATCTGGCCGGCTTCTCGGTCAACATCCTGACGCTGCTCGCCATGGTGCTGGCGACGGGCCTTGTCGTCGACGACGCCATAGTTGTGCTTGAAAACATCGTGCGACGGCGCAACGAAGGCATGGGGCCGCGTGCGGCCGCCGTGCTCGGCGCGCAGGAAGTGTTTTTCGCCGTCGTTGCCACGACGCTGACACTGGTCGCCGTCTTCGTGCCGATCTCCTTCCTGCCCGGCCAGACCGGCGGCCTGTTCCGCGAATTCGGCTTCGTGCTTGCCATGTCGGTGCTGCTGTCCTGCGTGGTGGCGCTGACGCTTTGCCCGATGCTCGCCTCGCGCATGCTGACCGGCGCCTCACTTCACCACGAGGGCGGCCACGGCTTCGGCGCCCGTATCGGCGGCGTGTTGAATACCGCCTACAGGCGCACCCTGCACGCTTGCCTCGATGCGCCCTGGATCGTGGTCCTGGTCGCGGTGCTGTTTGCCGGCACTGCCTTCACCCTGTTCGGCACCATCCGCCAGGAACTGACGCCGACCGAGGACCGCGCGGCCGTGCTGTTGCGCATCAATGCGCCGCAAGGCGTCAGCCTCGATTACACGACGCAGCAGATGCAGAAGATCGAGAAGCTGATCCAGCCGATGCGCGATTCCGGCGAGATCCGCTCGACCTTCGAGAATGCCGGCCAGAACGGCTCCTACAATTCCGGCTTCATGGTGATGACGCTGGCGCCCTGGAACGAGCGCAGCCGCAGCCAGCAGGAGATCATGGCCGAGATCAGCCAGCTGACCAGGCAGGTGCCGAGCGTGCGCATCTTCCCGGTGCAGCCCAACAGCCTCGGCATCCGCGGCGCCGGCAACGGCCTGCAATTTGCGCTGGTCGGCAACGACCGCAAGGCGCTCGGCGACGCGGCGGTGAAGATCATCGCCGAGATGCAGAAGGATCCGGGCTTCCAGACGCCGCGCTTGTCGATCGACCCGACGCAGCCGCAGCTGGCCGTCGCCATCGACCGCGAGCGCGCCTCAGACCTCGGCATCGACATCACGGGGCTGGCCAACACCATGCAGGCCATGCTCGACGGCAACGATGTCGTCGACGTCTACATCGCCGACCGCAGCTATGGCGTGAAACTGGTCTCGACCACCAATCCGATCAACGATCCGACCGATCTGGAAAACGTCTTCCTGAAGACGGGAGACGGCCGCTTCGTGCCGATGTCGACCATAGCCACGCTGACCGAACGCGCCGTGCCGCCATCGCTGTCGCGCGAACAGCAGCAGCCATCGGTGGCCATCACCTCCAACCTCTCGGGCAATTCCGCGCTTGGCGACGCGCTGGGCCGCGCCGAGGCGATCGCCACGCCGCTCTTGCCGCCGGGCAGCCGCATCCTGCCGCTGGCCGAAGCCGCCACGCTGGGCGAAACCAACAGCGCCATGGTCACCATCTTCGGCTTTGCGCTGGTCATCATCCTCCTGGTGCTGGCCGCCCAGTTCGAAAGCTTCGTCAGCGCCGTCATCATCATGGCGACCGTGCCGCTCGGCCTGGCCTGCGCCATCTTCGCCTTGCTGCTGTCGGGCACCAGCCTCAACGCCTACAGCCAGATCGGCCTGGTGCTGCTGGTCGGCGTGATGGCGAAGAACGGCATCCTGATCGTCGAGTTCGCCAACCAGCTGCGCGATCGCGGGCTCGGCGTGCGCGAGGCGATCGAGCAGGCTTCGACCATCCGCCTGCGGCCAGTGATGATGACGATGATCTGCACCATACTTGGCGGCGTGCCGCTGGTGCTGGCGGCGGGCGCGGGTGCCGAGGCACGCGTGGCGCTCGGCTGGGTCATCGTCGGCGGACTGGGGCTGGCCACCGTCTCGACACTGTTCCTTACGCCGGTCGCCTATCTCCTGCTTGGCCGCTTCGTCACACCGAAGACCCATGAGGAAACACGCCTGAAGCGCGAGCTCGAGGAAGCCGCCTATGTCGGTGTGGAGCCGGCGCAGTAGCCGTTATTTCAGCAACCGGCCTTCGATCGACCAGCGCGCGGCAAGGAAATTCAGCACCGCCGCCACGATGACACCGCCGATCTTCGCCGGCCACACGCCGGCAATACCGGCGAAAAGTGCGATCGACAGGCTGGAGACGCCGAGCGAAATCAACGCACCAAGCGAGACGAAACGCAGGAAGGCGTCATGCAGCCGGATGGCCTGGTTGCGCTCGAACGACCAGAAGCCGTTGGCCAAGAAAGAGAAGATGACGGCGATCGACCATGAGACGACATTGGCCGGCAGCGGCGGGACATGCAGCTTGAGCAGCAGAAAAAAGCCGGCAAGGTCGATGGCCGTGTTCGCCAGTCCGACAATGGCAAAGCGCACGATCTTGCTGCCGGTCGAACGCCGGGGCTGGTCGGCGCCGCTCATCCCTTGCCGTCCATGATCTCGACGCCGGCGCGTGCGAGGCTCGCACCGAACGCGTCGGAGGCCAGCACCGCGTATTCCACCTCGCGCACGCCTTGCATCGGGTCGCGCGCCCGCAGCGTCTCGTCAACATGGCCGGGATGGCACATGAACAGGCCTCGTTCCGGCAGCGCCTCGAGGGCGGCCTGCAGAACCGGCGCGAACCGTTCGGGCTGCCGCCAGTCATAGATGCCGGCGAGCGGCTCGAAAAGGGTAAAGCCGGCGCGTGCCATCGACCGGTTGAAGCCGGCGGCCACGGCGGCGATTGCCGCGACCTTCGGCGCGACGACGGCATCGCCCAGCGCCGGAGCGCCACGCAGCGCCGGCCGGCCGCCGGCTTCGGGAAAACACCCCCGCAGCCATGTGCGCACGACGGGCAGGAAATGCACGTGCTGATGCCCGTCGATGAAGTCCGGCTGGCGGCCAAGCGCCTCGACGAAGCGGCTGTGCTGCGCGTCGAGCTCGGCGTGGACATCGCGCTCGTCAATGCTTGCGCGCAGCACCGGCAGCGCCAGCGAACGCAGCGGCGGCAGCCGGCCTTCCGGCGCCAGGCTCGACCGGCCGGTGACGGCTGGCTGGTCGGTGAGGGTCAAGTGCAGCCCCACCGCCGCGCGGCCGCACAGCGGCTTTATGCGCGCCGCCGCATCACGCCATTCCGGAAAGCCGGTCATGCAACTGGTGCCGGTCAGGCGGCCGAGATCGAGCAGGTCGAGAATTCCGGCGGAAACGCCGGGCGCCAGGCCGTAGTCGTCGGCGATCAGGCGAATGCGCCGCGTCATGCGCCGGACGCGCCTGGCGGCCTGTCGGAGACGCCACGCACGACATCGCGCACGATATAGACCGGGCGGTCCTTGCTTTCCGAAAGCGTGACCCAGACATATTCACCGATCAGGCCGAGCAAGGTGAGGTTGAGGCCGCCGAGCAGGACGACGGCGACCATGAGGCTGGGATAGCCGGGGACGGCGATGCCGTAGAACAGCACCTCGAAGAACACCTTGGCTCCGTAGAGGATCCCCGCCAGCGCCGCCAGCATCCCGCTCAGGCTGATGATGCGCAGCGGGATGACAGAAAAGGACGTAAACCCTTCCAGCGAGAAGGCGATCAGGTTGAGCCGGCTCCACTTCGACTTGCCGGTGACACGGTTTTCCGGCGAATAGCTTATGGCCTTCTGGCGGAAGCCGGCCCAGGCGAACAGGCCCTTGTTGAAGCGCCTTTTGTCACGCAGGCTGGTCAGTGCGCGCACCACGGCGCCACGCATGACGCGGAAGTCGCCGGCATTTTCTGGAATGTCGAAACGCTGGCTGCTGTTGATCAGGCTGTAGAACAGCTTCGCCAGCTGGCTGCGCCGCCAACTGGCCTCGCGGCGGTCGTTCTGTGCGTAGACGACGTCGATATCCGGATTTTCCACCAGTTCGGCGATCATCTTCAGGCTGATGTCCATCGAATGCTGGAGGTCGGCGTCCATGACCAGCGCCATGTCGCCGCGCGACTGGTCGAGGCCGGCGAGCACCGCGACCTCCTTGCCGAAATTGCGGCTGAGCCGGACGATCTCCCAGGAACCCGACAGCGCCTGAGAAAACCGCTCGGCGCCATCGTCTCGGCTGCCGTCGTCCACCAGAATCTTGTGGACTTCCATGCCGAAACGCTGCGACACTTCCGCTTCGAGCTTGTCGAGCAATGCGGCAAAGGCCGATGCCGACTGCGCCTCGTTCAAGAACGGCGCGACGATATCGAGAATGGGCCGCGCCTCAGCCATTTGCGACAGGCCTTTCATTCATCACCTTGACTCCCCTCACCTTGCCTCGCGCCCTGGCCCAGAACCACCAGATCAGGGGACCGGCAATGAGGGTCACCGCGATCGGCCGGAACCAGGGGTACAGGAAATCATGGATGTGACGTTCGACGCCCGTCAATCCGGTCAGGAACAGCATCACGGACAGCACCGAAGCCAGGACGCCGCCCCGTTCCTCGCGCCACAACAAGGCGATAGCGAGACCGGCCGGCACGGCGATCATGGCATAGGTGTTGGGCTCGACGCGCGGGTTGAAGACGCACATGTAGAACGTCGCCGCCAGGAAGATGACAAGACCAGCCGTCCCGCGTTCGAGCTTGCGATCGAACCAGATGACGAATGAAAGCGTGAACAAGGCCATGACGATGCGCACGATCGTGGCGCCGAATTCCGGGAGGGGCAAGCCGATTGTCGTGAAGGGCGCCGTGAAGTCGGTGGGAACAAAGTGGCTGGTATTGTCGACAGCCATCGAGGTCAGCATCCCGCCAAAGACACGATACTGGTCGTTGAGATAGCTCGCGGGAGCGAACGCATAGGGCAAGGCGAGCACGAACAGCACCGCCAGCACCAGCACCGGTATCAGCCGCAGGCGCAGGGCGCCGACCAGCAAAAGCATGATGATCGCGGTCGGCTTGGCGATGATGGCGACCGAAGCCCAGAAGAAGGTTTCTGCACGCCGCCCTTCGAGCGCCGACAAGGTGAGAAGCCAACAGGCGCCGGTCAGCAGGATCGTCGCCTGGCCGTTGCGGATCGCCCCCAGCGCCATCGGCAAGGCAAGGAACAGGCCGTAGGAAAGCAGCCATGGCAATTCCCCGCCACCGAGCCTGCGCACCTGCCGCATCGCGGCGTAGGTCAGCACCGCGAAACCGATGATATGCCACGCCAGTCCACCCAGATGCGGTCCGAGCTCGAGTATGGGAACATAGAGCGCGGCAAAGGCCGGGGCGTAGAGATATCCCATCTCGGACTGGATATCGTAGAGCGGCCGGCCGGCCAGGAATTCCTGACTGCCGTATCTGTAGGCCTGCAACACCGAACGCGTGTCGGGCGACCACAGGATCATGGCAAGGACGACCAGGAACGCTCCCATCCACAGGCCAAGTCCCAGACGGTCGAAAACCGGCTTGGAAATCGTCATCAAAGGCACCCCACACATTCCGGAACAAGCCCTTGCCCGCACCGTCCGGCATTTCGATGGCGGCATATCACGGACAAAGCGAAGTGGCATAGGGGCTGAAAGACGCGGCCATCATCTCGGCGGGCCGCCGCGGATGGTTGGACGCCGCGGCTTCTGACCGGGAAGAACCTCTGAACGGCCTCGTATTCGCGCCTCTGGCGTTGCTTCGAACAACATCAAGGCCGAATGAAAACCTTGCCGTTGGGCTTGGCCAGTTCCGCCGGCACCCGCGCGATCGCCTCGGCGAGCGGCACGACAGCCGTGACATCGGTCGACCAGCGTCCGTCGGAAAAGCGCTTCTGCGCTTCCAGGATCGCTGGACCGCGCCGCTCCTTGAATTGCCGCATCCATTCGCTCAGCCAGAAGCCCTCGATATGCTTGTGTTGGAAGATCAGTTGGCCGGGTTCGCGGATGATGGTGGCGTCGGCATCGAGCCGTCCATAGATGATCCAGCGCGAGCGCTTCGGCATGGCGTTGAAGATGGCCGAAGCCAGCGGCCCGGTCACCGCATCGAGGAAGATGCGCGGTTGCTCCGCCTTCATCACCTCGCGCAGCGTGGCCTCGAAATCCGGCGCCTTCTCGTTGAGCACATGGGCAGCGCCGATCTCCTTCAGCAGCGCAATCTGCTCATCGCGGCGCACGGTGACGATAGGCCGGAACCCTTCCTCCTTGGCCAGGCCGATGATCAGCTTGCAAAGCTGGCTGGCGCCGGCGGTCATGACGAAGGCCTTTTCGCCCTCCTGCTTGACGATGTCGAACATGGCGATGGCGGTAATCGGATTGACGATCATCGCCGCGCCGTCCTCGTCGCGCACCGTGTCGAGCAGCGGAATGCAGGCCGCCGCTTCGGCGACGGCATATTCAGCCCACGAGCCCCAGTTGCTAAGGCCGGTGGCGAAGGCGACGCGCTTGCCGACGAGGCTTTTGGCATAGGGGTCGTCGCCGCCGGCAACGACCGTGCCGACGCCCTCGAAGCCGGCTGGCCGGCCCTTGACGCGCGGCTGGCCGTACTGACCCTTGATGAAGGCGACGTCGGATGGGTTGATCGAAGCCAGGCTGACCCTGATCAGCACCTGGCTCGGGCCCGGCGTAGGCACCGCGATGCGGCCCGGCTCGAGATAGGGCTCCATCGACGCGAGCGCGCTGCCGCTCGGCGTCTTGGTGTAGCCGTCGCCGACCAGGAGCAACGCCTTCATTTCGGAGGGAATGGTCATCGGTGACACTCCTTGTTGTTGGCAGAAGGCCCATAGCGCAGTTGACCGAGCGCCTGCTCAGAGCTTCTCCTGCGTGTACTTCTTCAGCTCCGTCCGCGCCACTTGCCGGCGATGCACGGCGTCGGGCCCGTCGGCCAGGCGCAATGTCCTCAGGTGCGTCCACGAGCGCGCCAGAGGCGTGTCCTGGCTGATGCCTTGCGCGCCGAACATCTGCACCGCCTCGTCGGTGATCCTCAGCGCGACGCGCGGCGCGATGACCTTGATCTGGCTGATCCAGGGGGCAGCGGCGCGCGCATCGCCCTGGTCGATCATCCAAGCCGCCTTGAGGCAGAGCAGCCGGGCCATCTCGATCTCCATGCGGCATTCGGCGATGATGTCGAAATTGGCGCCGAGTTTCGCCAGCTTCTGGCCGAAGGCCTCGCGGCGCACGGAGCGCTGGCACAGCATCTCCAGCGCCATCTCGGCCTGGCCGATGGCGCGCATGCAGTGATGGATGCGCCCGGGACCGAGCCGCCCTTGCGCGATCTCGAACCCCCTGCCCTCGCCGAGGATCAGGTTCGAGGCGGGCACACGCACATTGTCGAAGCGCAGGTGCATGTGGCCATGCGGCGCGTCGTCGTCGCCATAGACCTGCATGGCCCGAACCTTGGTCACGCCCTTTGTGTCCGAGGGCACCAGGATCATCGAATGGCGGCGGTGCTGCGGCTCGCCGTCGCCGCCGGTCCGCACCATGACGATGTAGATGGCGCAGCGTGGATCGCCGGCGCCCGAGGCCCACCATTTCTCGCCGTTGAGCACATAGTCGTCGCCCTGCCGCTCGCAGCGCATCGCAATGTTGGTGGCGTCGGACGAGGCGACATCCGGCTCGGTCATCAGATAGGCCGAGCGGATTTTTCCGTCCAAAAGCGGCTCAAGCCACTCCTTCTTGTGGTCGGCCGAGCCGTAGCGCTCCAGCACCTCCATATTGCCGGTGTCCGGCGCCGAGCAATTGAAGGTTTCGGCGCCGAGATGCGCCTTGCCCATTTCCTCGGCGAGATAGGCATATTCGACGGTGGACAGGCCATAGCCGCGTTCCGAGCCGGTCAGCCAGAAATTCCACAGGCCGCGCTCCCTTGCGGTCTTCTTCAGCCCTTCGAGGATTTCGCCCTGGCGTGGGCTGTAGACCCAGCGGTCGCCTGCCTTGCCCACTTCGCCCAAGAATTCCTTGTCGAGCGGCATGATCTCGTCACGCACCATGGCCGCGACGCGCGCGTGGATCGGCTTCAGCCGCTCGGTCATGCCGAGATTCATCTCCGTCATCGGTCGCTAACCCTTCATAGAGGCCCGGCAATTTACCCGTGGCAAGGATGACCGTACTTCGGATAGCCTTGTCAACGCGAACTCTTTGCCCAGGGCAGAGCGCGGAGGATTGGAATGGCCTATCTCGACGAGCTGTTTTCGGTGGCCGGCAAGACCGCGCTGGTGACGGGCGCGGCGACCGGCATCGGCCGCATGGCGGCGACAGCGCTGGTCAAGGCCGGCGCCAGCGTGATGATCGCTTCGCGCAAGGGCCAGGATTGCATCAGGGTCGCCGATGCGTTGAACCGACTTGGCGCCCCTGGCCGGGCCGAGGGCTTTGCCGGCGACGTCTCGAGCGAAGCCGGCATCGCCGCACTCGTCGCCGAGGTCAAGGCGCGGACCGCCAAGCTCGATATCCTGATCAACAATGCCGGCGTTTCCTGGGGGGCGCCGCTGGAGAGTTTTCCTTATTCGGCATGGGCCAAGGTGCTCGGCGTCAATGTCACCGCCGTCTTCCACCTGACCCGCGAATTGCTGCCGCTGCTCGAGGCCGCGGCAAGCGACGCCGATCCGGCACGGGTGATCAATCTGGGTTCGGTGATGGGGACGCAGCCGCTGGCCGACGACGCCTATTCCTACACGGCGTCCAAGGCCGCGGTGCATCACCTGACGCGTACGCTCGCACTCGAATTCGCCCCCCGCCGCATCACCGTCAACGCCTTTGCCCCCGGCCCTTTCCAGAGCCGCATGACGGCCTTTGCCACCGGTACGGATGAGCAGGCCAAACATGTCGGCAACCATGTTCCGATCGGCCGTATCGGCGCACCGGATGACATTGCCGGCGCAACGCTCTATTTGTGCAGCCGTGCAGGCAGCTATGTCACCGGCGCCATCCTGCCGATCGACGGCGGGCAGTCGGTGCAGCATGGATTGACCTTGTTCAAGGAATGACATTTTCCGGCCGTAGAAGCCGGAGGTGAACTGGAGGACATGAGCGTGGAACCGATCAGTCTCGATGTGCTTCTGGCCAGTGTCGGCAAGGAGGTTGGCGTTTCGCCGTGGCGGGTGGTGACGCAGCGCATGATCGACCAGTTCGCCGACGCCACCGACGACCACCAGTTCATCCACTGTGATCCCGAGCGGGCCAAGCGCGAGACGCCGTTCGGCGGCACCATCGCGCACGGCTTCCTGTCGCTGTCGCTGCTGTCGGCAATGACGTTCGAGACAATGCCGCCGCTGGAAAACAGCAAGATGGGCGTCAACCACGGCTTCGATTCGCTGCGCTTCCTGGCGCCGGTGAAGACCGGCGCGCGCATCCGCACCCGTTTCGTGCTGGCCGACGTCAAGGTGAGACCCTCGGGCTGGGTGCAGACGGCGCACGACGTGACGATCGAGATCGAGGGCTCGAAGAAACCGGCCCTGACCGCCCGCTGGCTGACGCTGACGCTGATCGAGCGCCAGCCCGAGACCGCATGATCGACCCCAACGCGCTCGACCAGGCAGCGCTTGCGCCTTACCTCGAGGCGGAAATACCCGGCGTTTCCGGGCTTGCTTCAATCGAAAAATTCAAATCCGGCCAGTCCAACCCGACCTATCTCATCACGGCGGACAGCGGCCGCTATGTGCTGCGCGCCAAGCCGCCGGGGCAGTTGCTGAAATCGGCGCATCAGGTCGACCGCGAATTCCGCGTGATGAAGGCCCTTGCCGGCACCGCCGTTCCGGTGCCCGAAATGCTGCATCTGTCGGCCGAGGACTCGCCGATCGGCCGCATGTTCTATGTCATGGATTTCCTCGACGGCCGTATCTTCTGGGATCCGGCATTGCCCGAGGCACGTGACAACGAAGAACGCGCCGCCATCTACGACGCCATGAACGGCACGCTCGCGGCCCTGCACGATGTCGATGTCGACGCGGTGGGTCTCTCCGATTTCGGCCGGCCGGGCAATTATTTCGAACGGCAGCTGGCACGCTGGACCAGCCAGTACCGCGCCTCCGAAACCGCCATCATTGCCGACATGGACCGACTGATCGCCTGGCTGGAAACGCACCTGCCCGCCGATGACGGCCTGATATCGCTGGTGCATGGCGACTACCGGCTGGACAATCTGATCTTCGCGCCGGGCCAGCCAAGGGTCATCGCGGTGCTCGACTGGGAGTTGTCGACGCTTGGCCACCCCTTTGCCGATATCGCCTATCAATGCATGCAATGGCGCCTGCCGCATGCTTCCGGCTTTCGCGGCCTCGGCGGCGTCGACCGCGCCGCGCTCGGCCTGCCTTCCGAGGAAGACTACGTCGCTGCCTACTGCCGGCAGCGCGGCCTCAGCGGCATCGGCAACTGGACCTTCTTCCTCGCCTTCTCCTTCTTCCGGTTGGCGGCGATCTGCCAGGGCGTCTACAAGCGCGCGCTGGACGGCAATGCCTCCAATCCCGAAAAGGCCAGGACCTATGGCGAGGCGGTGAAGCTGCTGTCGCATCTCGCCGCCAGACTGATCGACAAGCAGACATGACGGGGAGCCATTATGGGCCGCTTTGACGGGGCAACGGTGCTGATCACAGGCGCCGCCGGCGGTCTCGGCCGGGGTGCTGCGAAAGGCTTTGCCACCGAGGGCGCGCGGCTGGTGCTGTCGGACATCGACGAAAAGGCGCTCACCGATCTCGCCGCAACCTTGCCCGCCGAGACGGCGTTCCTGGCCGGCAACGTAGCGGACGAAAAATTGTCCGAGGACCTGGTCCGGCTGGCGGTCGAAAGATTCAGCAGGCTGGATGTCGCCATCAACAATGCCGGCATCGTCCAGAGTCTCGTGCGCCTGCCGCAGGTTCCGTCGGACGAGGCCCGCCGCGTGCTTGAGATCGACCTGCTTGGCGTCTTCTATGCCATGAAGCACCAGATCCCGCAGATGGAGCGCCAGTTCGGGGCGACGGCCAAGGGCGGCGCTATCGTCAATATCGCCTCGGTTGCCGGACTGGTCGGCGCGCCGAAACTCTCGGTCTATGCGGCCGCCAAGCATGGCGTCGTCGGGCTGACCAAATCGGCGGCCGCCGAATATGCCACCAAGGGTGTGCGCATCAACGCCATCTGCCCGGCCCACACAAGGACGGCAATGGTGGACAGTTTCGTGCGCGCCTCGGGTGCCCCGGAGGCAGAGGCGTTGGCCGAACTGACACGCGGCGTGCCGATGAAACGCGTGGCGGAGGTCGACGAAATCATCGCCGCCATCCTCTTCGCCGCCGACCCGGCCAATTCCTTCATGACCGGCCATGCGCTGGCCATAGACGGTGGCGTCGGGGCGATCTGATGCCTCCCGCTTGGGAACCTGCGGCGCCCTTGTCCGTTTCCGTACAGCGTATATAATTTAGCGCAGATACCGCCAACCCCAGACACCACCGAAAGGCACCGGACTTGCCGCTGAGCGTCCAGAAACGCCGCGAAAAACAGAAGGCCGAGCTGCGTTCCGAACTGGTCGAAGCCGCGCATAAGCTCGTTCAGGAAGAAGGCTATGAGGGCCTGACCATCCGCAAACTGGCCAAGCGGGTCGGCTATGCGCCGATGTCGGTCTATTCCTATTTCGCCGACAAGCAGGACATTCTGTTCGCGCTGGCCGAAGACGCCTTCGAAACGCTCGCCCGCCGCATCGAGGAGCATCCGTCCGACGATCCGATCGAGGCCTTGCAGGCGGTGATGACTGAATATGCCGCCTTCGGCCTCGGCAATCCCAATGAATACCGCACGGTTTTCATGACCGAAAAGACCAGGCCGCCGGAAGGTCGGAGTTTTCAAGAAATGCACGAGGCCAACCCGGCGATGAAGGTGCTGATCACGCGGGTCGAAGCCTGCGTCGCCGCCGGAAAACTGCAAGGCGATTCGCGCGCCATCGCCACCATGTTGTGGGCGGTCGGCCACGGCACGATCTCGCTGCTGATCACCTTTCCCTTCTACCCCTTCGGCGACCCGCAGGCTTTCGTGAAACGCATGTGCGATTTCCAACTGGCCGCACTCAGCACCCAGAACGTGCCGCCATTGACCGACACACCGGTCAACTGCTGAACGACATCTCCTTCGTTTCCACGCTTCCTCGCCACCTTTCGAACCAAACCGAGGGCAAATTCTTGGTTAACAAAAAATTTATCGTACGCGTACGATCTTGACTTGAACTTCGCGATCGGCGGACGTATCTGTACGCAGCACCGTACATGTACGAAAGAAATTCACTCGTCGAAAACGGAGACTGACGATGAAAAAGACACTCCTCACCCTCGCCGCCGTGCTGGCACTTTCCGGTTCGGCCTTCGCCGCCGGCACCACCCAGCCGGTCAAGCACCTGCCGGCCGCGACCTGCGTCGACACCAAGACCAATGTGAAGCTGGATTGCGCCTCGACCGCCTCGGTCGAGAAGAAGGGCGCCGCGGAAAATACCGCTGAAGGCAAGGGCCCGCGCCTTGGCATCAGCATCAATCCCTGGATCCTGCCGAGCGCGTTCTAAGATCGACCGCATACCCGCCCGGGGTTTCCCCGGGCATGGACGAGACTCACAGCCCGCCCAGGTTCTGCGCCTGATATCGAGTAGGTACGCAGCCAACCTTGCCGCTGAAGGCGGTGCTGAAGGCGCCAAGACTGCCAACCGCTGCGATGGCCGGATGTCAGCCGACCGAGATCGGCAGCCTGCTCGCCGAACTCTCGAAGGCGGCGTCGATAAGCTTCTGAATGTCGGCGGCGCGCCGAAAGGACGGGTCGCCATTCCGCCCGGCATCCAGCGCGTCGACAAAACGCCGGGCGTTGCGCTTGACATCCGGCAGGGCCAGCTCTCGCCAGAGCTGAACATCGACATCCTCTCCCAGGCACGCCGACAGCCGCGCTGCCTTGCCATCGGTCTCGACCTTGAGCGCTCCTTTGGTGCCGTGCAGCGTCAGCGACAGGTCATTGCCATGGCCGGTTGTGTAGCGGCTCGCCATGATCGTCGCCAGCGCGCCGGATGCCAGCCGTGCCGTCATCGCCACACTGTCATTGGCGTCCAGCACATAGTCGCCGATCCGGTCGCCTTCGGACTTCGGAAACGTCACCAGGTCGGCGTGCAGGCTGACAATATCCTGGGCCGCGCCATAGGTGGCGAAGTCGAGGATGTGAATGCCGACATCGCCCAGAACCCCGGTCGAACCGTGCCGGGTCGACAGTCGCCACAGCCATTTGTCCTCGACGCGCCAGTCGCCCCAGGATTTGCTGACCAGCCAGCTCTGCTTGTAGCTCGCCTCGACATGGCGCAATTCGCCGATCGCGCCCGCCAACACCAGACGCCTTGCTTCCTGGATCGCCGGTGAATTGCGGTAGGTGAGATTGACCATGTTGACGAGGCCGGCGGCCTCGGCCGCTTCGGTCATGGCAAGCGCATCGGCATGGTTCGGTGCCAGCGGCTTTTCGCAAAAGACATGTTTTCCCGCTGCAAGCAGCGCCAGCGTCGTCGCCTTGTGCACACCGTCCGGAGTGGCGTTGATGGCGGCGTCGAAATCGCCCCAGGCGATCGCCGCTTCAAGGCTCTCGAAAGAAGCGCCGATGTCGTTGGCAGCGGCAAACGCCGCGGCGCGGCCAGGCAGTTGATCGACGCAGGCGACGATGCTGCAACCAGGAACCTTTGCGAACTCTTCGATATGATGTCCGGCGATCCAGCCGGTGCCGAGCAAGAGCAGGCGATGCATCAGATCAGGTTCCCCATCAACTCAACCCCTTATCGCCATCGGCATGCAGGCGCAGGCCCTTCTGCACGATCTTCTCCTTGGCCTTGTCCGTCGGCACGTTCGGCGCATTGGTGATGCCGGACCATGCGGGTGCCGGATTGTGCGCCCAGTGCACGGCATTGCGCAGCACCTGCTGCACGCCTTCATTGTGGTAGATCGGATAGGTCTCGTGGCCGGGTGAGAAATAGAAGATGCGGCCCGCGCCACGCTGGTAGGTCAGCCCGGAACGGAACACCTCGCCGCCCTCGTACCAGGAGACGAAGACCGTCTCCAGCGGCTCCGGCACCGCGAAGGGCTCGCCATACATTTCCGTCTCGCCGATCTCCAGGCATTCGCCGATGCCTTGTGCGATCGGGTGACCACGGTTGATCGCCCAGACACGCTCGCGCTCGCCCGCCTCGCGCCATTTCAGCGAACAGGGCGTGCCCATCAGCCGCTTGAAGATTTTCGAGTAATGGCCGGAATGCAGCACGATCAGCCCCATGCCTTCCCAAACCCGCTTCTGCACGCGCTCGACGATCTCGTCCTTGACCTCGCCATGCGCGGCATGGCCCCACCACAAAAGCACGTCGGTGGCGGCCAGGCGCTTCTCGCTCAGCCCGTGCTCCGGCTCCTGCAAGGTGGCGGTGGTTGCCTCGATGCCCTTGTCCTGGTTGAGCGCCGCGGCAATGGTGCCATGCATGGTCAACGGATAGAGGTCACGCACGGCGGCATTGGTCTGTTCATGGACGTTCTCGCCCCAGACAACAGCTTTTATCGGCATTTTTCCTCCTCCAAAGCGCTTTGAATATCCCAACTGGCGATGCCTTGGAAAGATGCCTGTCGACCAAAATTGCTGAAAATCAGGGCTTGCGGGTTTTTCGACCAGAAACGGTCTTGGCCTTGCCCGGCTTGGCGGGCGCGCCGGGGATCGCCGAACTGGTGATGGACACAGGATCGCTGGCCGGGAACGTGTCCTCCAAGCCTTCCTCGAGTTCCTCTTCGGCGTCGGCCTCGCGATGCCGCTCATGTTCAAGCGAGCGCACCGCCGCGGTTTTGGCATTCGACTGCGGCGATTTCGGCGCGGACTTCGACGGCATCGACACTTCTCCCTCGACCTGTTGCCGCACAACGAACGCAGGCGGCAAAACGTTCCGGGTCAGCCAGCCGCGTCGCGGGCTCCCTCGGACAGGAAAGTAAAGACATAGTCCGAGAACGAACGCCAGCACTCGACCCGGAAGGCATCGTCCGACGTGCGCAACAGCACGATCTCGGCCTTGCCGAGGATGGTGCGCGAAGCCGCGCCCGCCGGGAAGGCGTCGAGCGACAGGTCCTGCGGGCAGCCCGCATTGATCGTGGCTTCGGCCGCCGGACCGGCGACGGAGATCGCGATGTTGCGGTGTGAGATGCCGACAGCCGAATGAAGCGCGGCGACCGTCGCACAGTCGGCGAGCGGATCGTTTCCGCCTTCGTCGATGACAAGCCACTCGTCGGGGCCGAGCCACAAAGCGGTGCGCCCGCCCTTCGACGCGGAAGTCTTCGGCTTCTTCGGCAAGGTCAGGCCAAGCGCCTTCGACAGCGCCGCGACCGAAGCCTCCGGCGCGCGCAACGAGATGCGCTCGGCTGGCGGCAGCACTTCAACCTTCACGCCCGTCGCTGTCGTACTGCGTCCAGCCAATGCCGGACGGCGGTCGACCGAAGGCGATGCGGCCGCAGCCGTCTTCTTTGCAGCGGCCTTAGCCATTGAGGCGGCCTCCCGTCTCGTCGAAGAACACCATGCCGGTAACCTCCACTTCGATCACCCCGTTCGGCATCGGCACGTAGAGCGTATCGCCCATCCGGTCGCGGCCGCCGGCAACCAGCGCCAGCGCGATCGAGCGGCCGCAATTCTGCGACCAATAGCTGGACGTCACGTGGCCGATCATCTTCATCGGGATTGCCTGCTTCGGATCCTCGACGATCTGCGCGCCTTCCTCCAGCACCACCTTCGGGTCCTTGGTCTTGAGGCCGACCAGTTGCTTGCGGCCCTTGGCGACCAGGTCCGGCCGCGCCATGCCGCGGATGCCGACGAAGTCGGTCTTCTTCTTGCCGACCGCCCAGTCGAGACCGGCATCGTTCGGCGTCACCGTGCCATCCGTGTCCTGGCCGACGATGATGTAGCCCTTCTCGGCGCGCAGCACGTGCATGGACTCCGTGCCGTAAGCGGTGGCGCCGTGCTTCTGGCCTTCCGCCCACAGCGCTTCCCAGACGGCCTGGCCGTAATCGGCCGGCACATTGACCTCGAAGCCGCGCTCGCCGGTGAACGACATGCGGAACAGCCTTGTCGGCACGCCGCAGATCTTGCCTTCGCGCACCGACATGTGCGGCAGCGCCTCGTCGGACATGTCGATGCCTTCGACCAGCGGCGCGATGATGTCGCGCGATTTCGGCCCCTGCACCGCGATGACCGCCCACTGTTCGGTGATCGAGGTCAGCCAGACATTCAGATGCGGGAACTCGGTCTGGAGATAGTCTTCCATGTGGTTCATGACGCGCGGCGCACCGCCGGTCGTCGTCGTCACATGGAAGCGGTCCGGCGCCAGCCGGCCGACGACGCCGTCATCGTAGATGAAGCCGTCTTCGCGCAGCATGATGCCGTAACGGCAGCGGCCGGGCTCGAGCTTCTCCCACGGATTGGTGTAGAGCAGTTCCATGAACTTGGCCGCATCCGGCCCGACCACTTCGATCTTGCCGAGCGTCGAGGCGTCGAACAGGCCGGCAGTCGTGCGGACCGCGACGCATTCGCGGTCGACCGCGGCATGCATGTCCTCGCCGGCTTTCGGGAAATACCAGGCACGCTTCCACTGGCCGACATCCTCGAAGACCGCGCCTTGCGCTTCGGCCCACGGATGCGTCGCCGTCTTGCGCGTCGGGTCGAACAGCGGCCCACGCGCATGGCTGACGATCGCGCCGAAGGTGACCGGCGTGTAGGGCGCGCGGAAGGTCGTCAGGCCGACCTCGGGGATCGGCTTGCCCAGCGTCTCCGCGGCGATCGCCAGGCCGTGCATGTTGGAAGTCTTGCCCTGGTCGGTCGCCATGCCGTTGGTGGTGAAGCGCTTGACGTGCTCGATGGAGCGCATGCCCTCATGCACCGCCTGGCGGATGTCCTTGGCGGTGACGTCGTTCTGGAAGTCGACGAAGGCCTTCACCGTCGTGTCCGGGCCGGCGCCGGGCGCGGCGCCCAGCATGCCGCGCGACCAGCTTTCCGAGGCGTCGACCTTCGGCTTGGCGCCCTTGGCGGTTTTCGCACCGGCATCCTTGGCCGCCTTGGCCCCGGCCGCATAGGCCTCGTCCACCGTCGCCGACAAGCCATCCGTGCCGTTGCAGGCGCCGACGGAGACGCAATCCTGCGCATAGGTGCCGGGCACGAAGCGCTTGGTCTCGTCGTTGAAGGCGACCTTGCCGCGCGACTGCGAGAACAGATGCACCGACGGTGTCCAGCCGGCCGACATCAGGATCGCATCGACGGAAATGGTGCGCTCGCCGCCGCCATTCTTCGGCTGCACGGTCATCGAGGACACGCGCAATTTGCCGCCGGCACGGATCACCGCGCGGCCGAAATTGATCTCGATGCCGAGCGCCCGCGCCTCGTCGATCACCGGACCGGTCGGGTTGTCGCGCAGATCGACGATCGCCGCGATGTTGACGCCGGCCTTTTTCAGATCGATCGCCGCGGCGTAAGCCGAGTCATTGGCCGTGTAGACGCCGATATTCCTGCCGACCGCCACGCCATATTGGTTGAGGAAGGTGCGCGCCGCGCCCGCCAGCATGATGCCCGGCCGATCGTTGTTGGCGAACACCATGTGGCGTTCGATGGCGCCCGAGGCCAGCACGACGCGCTTGGCCCGCACCTGCCACAGCCGCTCGCGCGGCAAATCATGGCCGGGAGCCTTCAGGTGATCGCTGACGCGCTCGACCAGGCCGACGAAATTCTGCGCGTAATAGCCGAAAGCCGTCGTGCGCGGCAGCACGCGGACATTGTCCATCGCGCTCAGCCTGGCGATCGCCGCTTGCGCCCAGGCAAAACCGTCCTGGCCGTCGATCCTGGCACCCGTCTCGAAACGCAGGCTGCCGCCGAACTCGGCCTGCTCGTCGGCGAGGATGACGCGCACGCCGGTTTCCGCTGCCGCCAAGGCCGCCGCGAGCCCGGCCGCGCCGCCACCCAGCACCAGCACGTCGCAATGCGCGTAGCGCGACGAATAATGGTCGGGATCGGGTTTGTCGGGCGAAACGCCAAGGCCGGCGGCTTCACGGATCTTCGGCTCGTAAAAGCTTTTCCAGGCCGCCTTCGGCCACATGAAGGTCTTGTAGTAGAAGCCGGCCGAAAACATCGGCGATGCCAGGTCGTTGACCGCGCCGACGTCGAAGGACAGCGACGGCCAGCGGTTCTGCGAATTGGCGGCGAGCCCGTCATAGAGCTCCTGCACGGTGGCGCGCACATTCGGCGTCTTGCGCGCATCGTCGCGCACGATCTGCACCAATGCGTTCGGCTCTTCCGCGCCGGCCGACAGGAAGCCGCGCGGCCGGTGGTATTTGAACGAGCGGCCGACCAGATGCACGCCATTGGCAAGCAGCGCGGAGGCCAGCGTGTCGCCCTCGATGCCGGTATAGGACTGGCCGTCGAAGCTGAACCGCGCGGTCTTGGCCTGGCTGAGGCGACCGGCTCTCGGGATGCGGAACGCGCCGCTCATTTGGCAACTCCGGGCAGCTTGGCGGGTTTGGGTTCGCCGGCCTTGTAGGTCATGACGAACTTGTCGGTGACGGTGTCGCGCACTGCGTTGAAGAAGCGCGCGCAGCCATGCATGTGCCGCCAGCGCTCATAGATGATGCCCTTGGGGTTGGAGCGGATGAAGAAGAACTTCTCGAAATCGTCGTCGCTCTCGCCAGCAATGTCGGTCGAGCGCGCAATATGCGCCTCGCCGGCGTTGCGGAATTCGAGTTCCGGGCGCTCTTCCTCGCAATAGGGGCAGCGGATGAGAAGCATTCTGTTTGTTCCTACAATTCGCCGTGGCCGACGCGGGCGCCGGGGGGTTGGTCGCAAAGTTTCTGGCCCATGGTCACGAACGGCGCGACGAGCCGCAGCCGCTCCTCGACGTCAGCGGAATCGCGAAACAGGGCGCGGTTGGCCATGTTGCCGAGCGTCAGTTGCACCGGGTCGGTCGTGACGATGACGCCACGCGGCTTGAAATCCTCGTCTTCATCCAGGTCCTTCGGCCGGCCTTCGAAGAACATCACCATTTTCTGGCCGCCACCCCAGACGCAGGCGAGCGTTCCCTCGTCGACCGAAAACGGCCATCCGGCCTCGTTGCCGGCGCGCGTGATCGGCTGCAGCCGCACCTCTTCAGCCGAAGGCATGTGGAACATGCCTTGTTCCCCCGCCAGCATCAGCGGCATCGCGACAGCCATCTGCGCCATCATCAGTGCGCCACTGCCGCCGCCGCCGCCTCGTCGATCAGCCGGCCGGTGCGGAAGCGTTCGATGGTGAAGGGCGCATTGATCGGATGCGGATCGTCCCTGGCGATGGTGTGGGCAAAGACATGGCCCGAACCAGGCGTCGCCTTGAAGCCGCCCGTGCCCCAGCCGCAATTGACGTAGAGGCCGGGCACCGGCGTCTTGGCCAGGATCGGCGAGCGATCGGGCGTCACGTCGACGATGCCGCCCCACGAGCGCAGCATCTTCATGCGCGTGAAGATCGGGAACATCTCGCAGATGGCGTCCAGCGTATGCTGCAATATGTGCAGGCCGCCGGTCTGCGAATAGGAGACATACTGGTCGGTGCCGGCGCCGATCACCAGCTCGCCCTTGTCGGACTGCGAGATATAGGCGTGCACCGTGTTGGACATGACCACACATGGCACCACCGGCTTGACCGGCTCCGACACCAGCGCCTGCAGCGGATAGCTTTCCAGCGGCATGCGCACGCCGGCCATGTTCATGATGACCGAGGAATGGCCGGCGGCAACCACGCCGACCTTCTTGGCGCCGATGAAGCCGCGCGTCGTGTCGACGCCCGTGACCGCGCCGTTGGCGGCGCGCTTGACGCCGGTGACCTCGCAATTCTGGATGATGTGGACGCCGCGCGCCGAAGCGCCGCGCGCATAGCCCCAGGCGACCGCGTCATGGCGCGCCGTGCCGCCGCGCCGCTGCAGCGCGGCACCGACGACCGGATAACGCGCATCCCTGGAGATGTTGAGCGGCGGGCAGAATTCCTTCGCCTGCTCAGGCGACAGCCATTCATTGTCGATGCCGTTCAGCCGGTTGGCGTGGACATGGCGCTTCAGCACCTGGATGTCGTGCACATTGTGGGCCAGCATCATGACGCCGCGCGCCGAATACATGACGTTGTAGTTGAGCTCCTGGCTAAGCCCGTCCCACAGCTTCAGCGCATGGTCGTAGATGCCGGCGCTTTCGTCATAGAGATAATTGGAGCGGATGATGGTGGTGTTGCGGCCGGTGTTGCCGCCGCCGAGCCAGCCCTTTTCCAGCACCGCGACATTAGTGATGCCATGCACCGTGGCGAGATAGTAGGCGGTGGCCAGGCCATGGCCGCCGGCGCCGACGATGATGACGTCGTATTCCTTCTTGGGCTCAGGCGAGGACCATTGTTCCTCCCAACCCTTGTGGCCGCGCATGGCCTCGCGGGCGATGGCGAATACCGAATATTTTTTCAACGTCCCAGCCTCGCGCCAACAGATCTCGCGGATTGCAGCCGGGCTTTTGTTCGGCCCGGTGCGCGAGGTGTATCACTAGCGAAACAGCGCTTCCACCCTTGCGCTGTTTGCGACGGCGCTTGCCGTTTTGCGCCACGACGAAAAAGACCCATGCGGGCTGGCTGCCGTGGTTGGGTTCAGCCACATTATCCGTCGGGCGATTCTGGAGGACGAATATGGGCAATGCCTGGTGGAATCTGACCTTGCGCTTCCTGCTGGAGCTTGCCGCCCTGCTCGGTCTCGGCATTGCCGGCTGGCATGTCGCCGACGGATGGTGGCGCTGGGTCCTCGCTTTGGCCTTGCCGATCATTGCGGCCGTGCTGTGGGGTACTTTCGCGGTGCTCAACGACCCAAGCCGGTCGGGCCGCGCACCTGTGCCGGTTCCGGGCACGGTGCGGCTGGCGCTCGAACTGGTCATCCTGTTCGGCGGCGCTGCCGGATTCTATGCCGCGGGTCACACGACCGCGGGCATCGTCGTCGCGCTGCTCATCGCCATCAGCTACGCATTTTCGCTCGACCGGCTGGGCTGGCTGCTGAAGCAATAGTTCAGGACGACGCGACCTTCGCAGGTATCGGGTGGCTCCGACCTGCTCCATCTGCGACCAACATCCCGATTGCCGGCCAGACCGGCGCGAAAAACAGGGATGCCAAAAAAATGCTCGCACTCGCCAACAAGATCGCCATCGTCACTGGCGCCAGTTCCGGCATCGGCCGCGCCACGGCAAAACTCTTCGCCGAGGAAGGGGCCAGGCTCGTCGTCGCCGCCCGACGTCAGGCCGAGCTCGATACGCTTGTCGCCGAGATATCGGACGTGGAGGGCAAGGCCATCGCGCTTGCCGGCGACGTCAGGGACGAAGCCTATGCGAAGGCGCTTGTCGATCTGGCGGTCGAACGCTTCGGCGGCCTTGACATCGCCTTCAACAATGCCGGCGCCGTCGGCTTGATGGCGCCCCTGCCCGACATGATGCCGACAGCATGGCACGAGACGATGGACGTCAATCTGACCGGCGCCTTTCTCGGCGCGAAGTATCAGATACCGGCCATGCTGGAGCGCGGCGGCGGCTCGCTGATCTTCACTTCGAGCTTTGTCGGCTACACTGCCGGCATGCCGGGCATGGCCGCCTACGCCGCCGCCAAGGCCGGCCTGATCGGCCTGACACAGGTGCTGGCCGCCGAATACGGGCCGAAAGGCCTGCGCGTCAACGCATTGCTGCCGGGCGGCACCGACACACCGGGCGCAACGACAACGACGCCCGAAGCCCGCGCTTTCGTCGAAGGCATCCATGCGCTGAAGCGCATGGCGCAGCCGGAGGAGATTGCCCGCTCGGCGCTTTATCTCGCCTCCGATGCCTCGAGCTTCACAACGGGAACCGCGCTGTTCGCCGACGGCGGCGTCTCGATCAGCCGGACGTGAAGTTTTTTTGTGGCGAACAGGCCGGTTCACCGCTTTGACGCAGGCAGCCGGTCTTGCTTTTTCCGCGCGATTTGGCGATTCCGTTTCCTGTCGAAACGGGTCCCGAAACCATGATGCTGATCCGAACCTATGTGGCCGCGAGCGCGATCGAGGGCGTCGGCATGTTCGCCGCCGAGCCAATCCGGAAGGGCGCGTCGATCTGGCGGCTTAACCCGGATTTCGACCGGCTGATCCCGATGGACGAATACGAGGCCGCACCCCAGCCTCTGAAGGAATTGCTCGACCGTTATGCTTATCCGAGCCCGGATCGACCGGGCTTCATGGTCTATGAGGTCGACAATGGCCGCTTCATGAACCATTCGGCGACGCCGAACACCGATTTTTCGCAATATGGCGGCGCGACAGCGACCCGCGACATTGCCGCCGGCGAAGAGATCACTTGTGACTACGGCGAATTCTTCGAGGATTTCGAACGGCTGCACCTGGCCACGGCGTAGTTGGCGCCCTATCTCGGGGCGACCGTGGCAATTTGGCTGTTGTCCTGCATTTCGGCTGTGGACAGCGCGGCCTGATTCTGCTATCAGCCGCCACAATTCGTGGTGTCGACCGCCGCGGAGGCTAGTGGCTATGGCTACTTGCCTGTTGATATCAAACCCGAAAGACAGGATTGCCCGTGCAGGTACTCGTCCGCGACAATAACGTTGATCAGGCGCTTCGCGCGCTCAAGAAGAAGATGCAGCGCGAAGGCATTTTCCGCGAAATGAAGATGCGCGGTCACTACGAGAAGCCTTCCGAGAAGCGCGCCCGCGAAAAGGCAGAGGCCGTGCGCCGCGCCCGCAAGCTGGCCCGCAAGCGCGCCCAGCGCGAAGGCCTGCTGCCGATGACGCCGCGTCCGGTGGCTGCCGGTGGTGCTGCTGGCGCAGCGCGTCCGCCGCGCTGATTATCGCCAATATTTCGTCCTTTTCGAAGGATACCAAGGTGGCGCGATGCGGAATCGCCGCCACCTTTTTATTTTGATTGTGACCCGGCCCGGAGGGGGGATCCGGACCTGAACGACGCGGCATAAGTGAGGACAGGGCAGACATGAACGCAATAAGCGTGGAGCGCGGGACCGCATTGCGTGGTTTCGCCCTGACGGCAGCCCTGCTTTCCGGATTGGTGCTGGCCGGCTGCCAGACATCGGGCCCGACCGGCGAGTTCAACAACATCGACAAGGCGCAAGGGTCGAGCGAGAACATCTCCTCGCTGTCGGCCGTCATCCAGCGCAATCCCCAGGACCCCGAAGGCTACAATGTGCGCGGCTCGGCCTATGGCCGCGGCGGCCAGTATCAGGCGGCGCTCAAGGACTTCAACCAGGCCATCCAGCTCAATCCGAATTTCTACCAGGCCTATTCCAACCGCGCGCTCATCCAGCGCTTCCTCGGCAATCAGGCGGCCGCGCTCGACGACTACAACAAGTCGATCCAGATCAACGGCAATTATGACGCCGCCTATATCGGCCGCGGCAATCTCTACCGCAAGGCGGGCCGCACCCAGGACGCCTTCAACGACTTCCAGAAGGCGATCCAGCTCGACACGACGGACGCCCGCGCCTACCACAATCGCGGCCTGATCTATCAAAGCCAGGGCCAGCACAAATTCGCCATCGAGGATTTCTCGACCGCCATCTCGCTGGCGCCGGATGCCGCCGAGCCCTACAACGGCCGTGGCCTCTCCTATCTGGCGACGGGCGACGAGGACAACGCCTTCTCCGACTTCAACATGGCCATCAAGCTCGACGGCAAGAACGCCGAGGCCTGGGCCAATCAGGCGCTCATCTACGAGCGGCGCGGCGACAAGGCGAAGGCGGCGAAATCCTATAAGGAAGCCGTGCGCCTCAACCCCAATTACCAGCCGGCCAAGGACGGCCTCGCCCGCGTCAGCTGATATCGGCGTTAGCAGAGCCGGCTAAGCATTATAGCGACGTCGGCGTGTCCGAAAGGACACGCGGCGTTGCAGATCGCCGCCCATCCGGCAACCGCGCGTTAACCCCCGCACCAAGCCGTTGACCCTTGCCTTGTTCGCGCCAAGTTTTCAGCGGAACGGTCTGGTCACTCGAGCCGTTATTCCAAGCGATTTGCGAAAGGACCCTCCCATGATCAAGAAACTCGTCAGCGCCGCTGCCCTTGCAACGACCGTGTTCGCTGCCGCTCCGGCCAGCGCCGGAAAGCTGCAGCTCGGCACTCTCGACTGCACCATCGACGGCGGCACCGCCTATATCGTCGCCTCCAACAAGGGCGTGTCCTGCGTCTTCCGTCCCTACCACCACGGCCCGTCGGAGATCTACACCGGCGTCATCTCCAAGATCGGTGTCGATCTCGGCCAGACACATCAGGGCCAGCTCGTCTGGGCGGTTCTTGCCGCGACCCGCGACCGCGACGCGGGCGACCTTGCCGGCAGCTATTATGGCGTCAATGCCGAGGCGAGCGTCGTCACCGGCGGCGGCGCCAACCTGCTGGTCGGCGGCTTCGACGGCGCCTTCATGCTGGAGCCGCTCAGCGTCCAGGCGCAGACCGGCGTCAATCTCGCCGTGGCCGTGACCTCGCTTCAGCTGATTCATTCGCTGAAGTGATCGAACGGAGCCTTGCGCTCCTCTCTACCTTACGGCGCGGAACCATATAGGATGGTTCCGCGCCGTTTGATTTTGAGGGGGAACGATATGCCGAAGACAGCCATCGCCGCTGCCGCGATCGCACTCGTGCTCGGCGCGACACAGGCGCAGGCGCAGGACCGAGGCATCGAACTTGGTACCCTTGAATGCGCCATTGGCGGGGGCACCGGCTTCATCTTCGGCTCGACCAAGGATCTGAGCTGCACCTTCACGCCGACCGACAAGAGCTTCGCGCCGGAGGCCTATTTTGGCGCGGTCAACAAATACGGCCTCGACATCGGCACGACAAAACAGTCGGTGATGCGCTGGCTGGTGCTGACGCCGCTGAAGAACATCTACGCGCCGGGTGCGCTGGCGGGCGACTATATCGGCGCCAGCGCCGAGGTGACGGCCGCCGTCGGCGCCGGCGCCAATCTCCTGGCCGGCGGCTCCTCGCAGGCCTTCACCCTCCAGCCGCTCAGCCTGCAGACGCAGACCGGCATCAATCTCGCCATCGGCGTCAGCCAGTTCCAGCTGCGCAGCACCGAGAACTGACCTCCTTGAAAAAACCGCTTGAGCTCAACCGCGGTTGAGGTTCTACAAGCCCAGCCCGACCGGACCGGCACCCCGATGGGCACGCTATCCGGCGCTGTTGCCGCGCATGGTCCTGCCGGAAAGCCTTGCTGGCTTCTGGTGCCGTGCGCCGGCATCGCGATATGCAAAAGCATGGGGTGGACATGACTGAAATCAGCACAAACAGGGTCGACTGGCGCGCATTGTGGGCGAGCGGCGACCTGGCGCGCTTCTGCTTCATCAGCCTCGGCATCCTGCTGCACGCCACCAACGAGACGATGGTGGCAACCGTCATGCCGGCGATGGTCGGCGAACTGGCCGGGGTGCAGCTCGTCGGCTGGTCATTGGCGATCTACGAGCTCGGCGCCATCGTCGCCGGTGCCGCCGCCGGGCGACTGGTGAGCTACGTGGCGCTGCGCACCAATATGGTGGTCGCGGCCCTGCTCTACGCCGCCGGCGCGCTGATCTGCGCCACCTCGCCTTCCATGCAGTTGTTCCTGGCCGGCCGGCTGATCGAGGGGCTGGGCGGCGGCGCGCTGGTATCGCTCGCCTTCGTCTCGGTCGAGCGGCTGTTTTCGCGCACCATCTGGCCGCAGCTCTTCGGCATCATGTCGGCGATCTGGGGCGTCGCGGCGTTCAGCGGCCCGTTGCTGGGCGCTATCATGACCGAATTCCTGTCGTGGCGCTGGGCCTTCGGCGTCTTCACCCTCGGCGGTACCGCCATGGCGTTGGCAAGCTTCCTCGTGCTCAACACGCCGGAGGCGAAGAAACCCAGCAGGAGCGCCGGCAAGACCCCGCCCTTCCCCTTCGCCGCCCTTGCCTGCCTGGCCGTCGCCGTGGTGCTGATCGCCTCGGCCGGCATCGACATCGCCCTGTTGCGTTCCTCTCTGCTGGTCGTGCTGGGCCTGGCCGGGCTCGCGCTGTTCTTCACCATCGACGCGCTGAAGCCGCGCTCGCGGCTGTTCCCGGCGCGGCTGTTTTCGTGGCGCACTCCGGTCGGTGCCGGCATGACCATGGTCGCCGCCTTTTCCGTCGCGACCTGCTCCTTCGGCGTCTACGGGCCGCTGCTTTTGACCAGCCTGCACGACATCCCGCTGCTGATCACCGGCTACATCATCGCCGCTGAATCGATCGCCTGGTCGATCCTGTCGATCCTCGTCGCCAACGCGCCGCCGCAGCGTGAACGGCTGATCATTGTTACCGGCGCGCTGATGATCGCGGCGGGCATCGCCGGCTTTGCCTATACGATACCCCTGGGCTCGATCCCGCTGATCCTGGTCTGCGCCTTGCTGCAGGGCGGCGGCTTCGGCATTGCCTGGCCGTTCCTGACCCGCGTCATCGTCGCCTCCGCCCCGGACGACGAGCAGACCATCGCCTCGGCCGCGGTGCCGACCATGCAGCGCATCGGCTACGCCGTGGGGGCCGCCCTTGCCGGCATCGTCGCCAATGCCAGCGGCTTCTCGCAAGGCTTGAACCACGACGCGGCGGCCAATGTCGCGAGCTGGCTGTTCCTTGCCTTCGTCCCGCTTGGCATCCTCGGCTGTCTCGCCGCCTTGCGGACGTCGGTGGCCGCAACTCGGCCGTTGGAAGCCGTCGTCTGACTGGAGCAATTCCAGGAAAAGTGTGTACGGTTTTCCGCCCGGAATTGCGTCAAAACAAAAAGTTAGAACTTCAATTCGAGCTGTCTCAATCGACACGCAGCCGATAGCCGACACCGGTCTCGGTGGTGATGTAGCGCGGCTGGTCGGGGGTCTTCTCGATCTTCTGCCGGAGCTGCCTGACATAGACCCGGAGATACTGCACGTCGGTCGAATCATCCCAGATCTGCTTCAGGATGAAATGGTGGGTCAGCACCTTGCCGGCATGCTGCACCAGGATGCGCAATATGTCGTATTCCTTCGGCGAGAGTTTTATCTCCTTGCCCTCGACCTTGACGATGCGCTTGACCAGATCGACGCTGAGGTCGCCGCTTTGGAATACAGGCTTCTCGCCCTGTTGCTGGAACTTGTGCCGCAACGCCACGCGGATGCGCGCCACCAGTTCGTTCATGCCGAACGGTTTGGTGACATAATCGTCGGCGCCGAGTTCGAGCGCATTGACGATACCGGCCTCGTCGGTGCGGCTGGAGAGGATGACGACGGGAATGTCGAGGCCCTCGTCACGCCATTTGCGCAGGAGCTCATGACCGCCCATGCCAGGCAGGCCGAGGTCGAGCAGCACCAGATCCGGCTTTTCCTGTTCCATCAGTTCGATCGCCACCTTGGCGTTCGGCGCCTCGCTGATGCCATAGCCCTGGCTGCCGAGGCCGACCCGAAGCAGCTTGCGGATCGGCGGCTCGTCATCGACGACCAGTATCCTGACATTCGAATTTGTCATGAAGGCCGATCCACGCTGGTCTCTTCGCCGCGATTGCCGGCATCGGGTGCTTCCGCCGTCATCGGGATCCTGATGGTGAACGCAGCCCCTGTGCGGTCGGTCCGGTTGGCGGCCGAGATGGTGCCGCCCATCGATTCGACAAAGCCGCGGCAGATCGACAGGCCAAGGCCGGTGCCGGCGCGCACCTGATCGCCCTTGCGCGCCCGGTAAAAGGTGTCGAACACACGTTCCAAATCATGCCCCGGAATACCCGGCCCCTCATCCATGATCTGCACGATGACGGATCCATTGTCGGCCCATCCCTGCACGCGGATCGTCGAGCCGGACGGCGAATATTTCGACGCATTGTCGAGAAGGTTGAACAGAACCTGCTCGAACAGCACGGGATCGAGCTTCAGCATCGGCAGGTCGGGCGGAATATCGACCTCGATCTTGTGTTCGCTGGTGATCTTGCGGGCGCGGTTGAGCGCCGTGCCGACGATATCGCCGACATAATGCAGGGCATAGTTCGGCTCCATGGCCCCGGATTCGATCTTGGTCATGTCGAGCAGATTGGCGATGAAGCGGTTCAGCCGCTCCGATTCGTCGATCACCGTCGACAGGAGCTCCGCCCGGTCCGGCTCGGGCAGATCCGGCGCGAATTCCTTGAGCGTGCCCGCCGCTCCCATGATCGCCGAGAGCGGCGTTTTCAGATCATGCGAAATCGAGGTCAGCAGGGCCGAGCGTAGCCGGTCGGCTTCGGCGGCGAGCTTGGCGCGGTCGACATCGGCGACCAATTGGACGCGTTCGATCGCCACCGCCGCCTGGTCGGCCAGCGCATCGAGCAGGCGCTGTTGCTCGGGCGTCAGCAGCGGGCCCTGCTTGTCATTGTCGAGGCCGACGACACCGATCGCGGTGCGCCCGGTACGCAAAGGCAGATAAAGACGCTTGGCGCCAGGCAGCGTATCGGCGCCGCGCCCGGCGGCGCGGTTGTGTTCCCAGGCCCAGCGGGCTGCGGCGATGTCGGCTTCGGCCAGCGTGTCGTCCGGCGGATAGCCTGCCTTGACGGTGATGGTGCCGTCTTCGGGCAGAAGCAACACCACGCGCAGCTTCAGCATCGAGGCGATCTGGAAGGCGGTGGCCCACAGCACGTCGTCGAGCGTGCCGGCGCCGGCGAGCTTCCTGGAGAAGAGGTAGATGTCCTCGGTGGCCCGTGCCCGCGAGCGGGCGGCGACGGCCTGGCGCTGCATGCGCGCGGCGAGATTGCTGGCGATCACCGCCACGGCAAGGAAGACGGCGAGCGCCACGATGCTCTCGGGATCCCGGATCGTCAGTGTGTAGCGCGGCTCGAGGAAGAAATAGTTGAAGGCAAGGGCACTGAGGAAGCACGCATAGAGCGCCGGCCAAAGGCCGCCGGCCACCGCCGATGTCAGCACCGCCAGGAGGAAGACGATCGCCAGATTGCGGACGTCCAGGAACTGGTCGAGGACGGCGCTGACGGCCAATGAACCCGCGACATAGGTCGTGGCCAGCAGATAGGGCCAGATCTGGAATTGCTTCTGCTCGGCCGCTGCCTTGACCCTTCTCGAGGTCGCTTCGGCATCCCGCTCGGTCCCCGAAATGACGTGGACGCTGATGTCGCCGGCGTTGCGGATCAAATCATAGGTGAGCGAGCCCTCGATCAGTTCGCGCCAGCGCGACCGGGTCGGCCTGCCCACCACGATATGGGTGAAATTGTTGGCCGTCGCGTGGCGCACGATGTCCTGCGCGACGTTCTGGCCGGGAATGGTCGTCACCTCGGCGCCGAGTTGCTCGGCAAGGCGCATCAGCGTGGCGAGCCGGTCCTTGTCTTCCTCGGACATGCCGGCCGAGCGCGGCGTATCGACATGCAGCGCCGTCCATGGCGCGCGAAGCCGGTCGGCCAGCCTGCGTGCGTAGCGGATGCGGACCGCGCCGCCCGGACGCGCGTCGACGCAGACGAGCACCCTCTCGCCCGCGGCCCATGGGCCCTGGATGGCGTGCGACTGCATGTGATTGAGCAACTGCTCGTCGACACGCTGGGCGGTGCGGCGCAGCGCCAGTTCGCGCAAAGCCGTCAGATTGCCCGACGAAAAATAGTTCTCGATGGCGCGCTGCGCCGTGTTGGGGAAATAGACCTTTCCCTCTTCCAGCCGCTTGATCAGGTCGTCGGGCGTCAGGTCGATGATTTCGACATCGTCGGCCTGGTCGATGATGGAATCGGGAACCGTCTCGCGCACCCTGACCCGCGTGATCTGCGCGACGACGTCGTTCAGGCTTTCGACATGCTGGATGTTGAGCGTCGTGTAGACGTCGATGCCGCGCGCCAGGATCTCCTGGACGTCGAGATAACGCTTGGGGTGGCGGCTGCCGGGCGCGTTGGTGTGGGCGAGCTCGTCGACCAGAACCAATGCGGGGCGCCGGGCGAGGATGGCGTCGATGTCCATCTCGTCGAGGACGCGCCCCTTGTAGTCGATCTTGCGGCGGGGGATGACTTCGTAACCCTCGACCAGGGTCTGGGTTTCCCTGCGGCCATGCGTCTCGACGACGCCGATCACCACATCGATGCCGTCCGCCAGCCTGGCACGGCCCGACATCAGCATTTCGTAGGTCTTGCCGACACCGGGCGCGGCGCCGAGGAATATCCGCAGGCGGCCGCGTCCCTCCCGCTCGGCGTGCTCGAGCAGCGCGTCGGGGGAAGGTCGGTTTTCGTTGCTTCTGTCGTCCGGCATCAGGATCGATCATGGCGAGGTCCGGGGATGCTGTCGATCCCCGGACCTCTCCATCACCTATTTAGCCGCGTCGAGCGCCAGGTTGAGCGCCAGCACGTTGACGACAGGCTCTCCCATGAAGCCGAGCTCCCTGCCCTCGACCTGGCCGTCGACGAGCGCCTTGACCTTGGCTTCGTCGATGCCCCTGGCCTTGGCCACGCGCGGAACCTGGAAATAGGCGGCCTCCGGGCTGATCTGCGGGTCAAGGCCGCTGCCCGACGTCGTCACCAGATCCATTGGGACCGGTGCGTTCGGATTCTCCGCCTTCAGCTTCTCGGCATCGCCCTTGATGCGCTCGATCAGCTTGGGATTGGTCGGGCCGAGATTGGTGCCGCCGGAGGCGGTGGCATCGTAACCATTGCCGGCCGCCGAAGGCCTGCCATGGAAATACTTGTCGCTGGCGAAGACCTGGCCGATCAGCTCGGAGCCGATGACCGTTTTGTCCTTCTCGATCAGGCTGCCATTGGCTTGGTGCGGAAACAGCGCCTGGGCAATGCCGGTCATGCCGATCGGATAGATCAGTCCGGTCAGGACCGTGAAGAAGACGATCATGATGATCGCGGGTCTTATCTGGGTGAGCATGGATCTATTCCTTAAGCGAGGCCGAGGGCGGTGACGATCATATCGATCGCCTTGATGCCAACGAACGGCACGATGATGCCGCCGAGGCCGTAGACGAGGAGGTTGCGGCGGAGCAGCGCGCCGGCGCCGATGGCGCGATATTTGACGCCTTTCAGCGACAGCGGGATCAGCGCGATGATGATCAGCGCGTTGAAGATGATGGCCGACAGGATGGCGCTCTGCGGCGTGCCCAGATGCATGATGTTGAGCGCCTGCAACGGGCCGGTCGTCTGTCCCGGCGCGACGTAGAAGATCGCAAACATCGCCGGGATGATGGCAAAATACTTGGCAACGTCATTGGCGATGGAGAAGGTCGTCAGCGAGCCGCGTGTCATCAGCAGCGCCTTGCCGATCTCGACGATCTCGATGAGCTTGGTCGGATCGCTGTCGAGGTCGACCATGTTGCCCGCCTCGCGGGCGGCGACCGTGCCGGTGTTCATCGCGACGCCGACATCGGCCTGGGCAAGGGCCGGCGCATCGTTGGTGCCGTCGCCGCACATGGCGACCAGCTTGCCCTTGGCCTGTTCGTCTCGGATCAGCTTCAGCTTGTCCTCGGGCGTTGCCTGGGCGAGAAAGTCGTCGACGCCGGCTTCCGCCGCGATCGCCGCTGCCGTCATCGGATTGTCGCCGGTGATCATCACCGTGCGGATACCCATCTTGCGCAACTCGGCAAAGCGCTCCCTGATGCCACCCTTGACGATGTCCTTGAGGTGGACGACGCCGAGCAGGCGACCATCGCGCTCGACCGCCAGCGGCGTGCCGCCAGACTTGCCAATCTCGTCGGCGATCGCCTGGAGATCCCTGACGGTATCGCTGCCGGGACGCGTGCCGTGGGCGGCCACCGTCGACTGATTGACGTGGGCAAGCACGGAATCGACGGCGCCCTTGCGTACCGACGAGCCGTCGATGTCGACGCCGCTCATGCGGGTCTGCGCCGTGAAGGGCACGAAGGTGGCGTGCAATGTCGCCATGTCACGGGCGCGGATGCCGTATTTCTCCTTGGCCAGCACGACGATCGAGCGCCCCTCAGGCGTCTCGTCGGCGAGCGAGGCGAGTTGCGCCGCGTCGGCCAGTTCCTGCTCGGTGACGCCCTTGACCGGGCGGAATTCGGTCGCCTGGCGGTTGCCGAGCGTGATGGTGCCGGTCTTGTCGAGGAGCAGCGTGTCGACGTCGCCGGCGGCTTCCACGGCACGACCCGACATGGCCAGCACGTTGAAGCGCACCAGGCGGTCCATGCCGGCAATGCCGATGGCCGAGAGCAGCGCGCCGATGGTGGTCGGGATCAAGGTGACGAACAGCGCGACGAGCACAGTCACCGAGATATAGCCGCCGGAATAGGAGGCAAAGCTCGGGATGGTCGCGGTGGCCAGCACGAAGATCAGCGTCATGCCGACGAGCAGAATGTTGAGCGCGATCTCGTTCGGTGTCTTCTGGCGCGCGGCCCCTTCGACCAGTGAGATCATGCGGTCGAGGAAGGTGTGGCCGGACGCGGCTGATATGCGCACGCGGATCCAGTCGGACAGAACCTGCGTGCCGCCGGTGACGGCAGAACGGTCGCCGCCGGATTCGCGGATGACCGGTGCGGACTCCCCGGTGATTGCCGCCTCATTGACCGAGGCCACGCCTTCGATCACCTCGCCGTCGGACGGGATGATGTCGCCGGCTTCGACCAGCACGATGTCGCCGACCTTCAGGCTGGTGCCGGGCACCAGCTTGAATTTGGAGCGGTCCTCGCCGGCCAGCAGCTTGGCCTGGGTCTCGGTGCGCGCCTTGCGCAGCGAATCCGCCTGCGCCTTGCCGCGCCCCTCGGCGACGGCCTCGGCGAAATTGGCGAACAGCACCGTGAACCACAGCCAGATGATGATCTGCAATGTGAAGCGCAGGTCGCCGCCGCCGGTGATGAGGTCCCTGACGAACAGCACTGACGTCAGCGCCGAGACGATTGCGACGACGAACATCACCGGGTTGCGGGCCAGCGTGCGCGGGTCGAGTTTGCGGAAGGCACCGCCAATGGCGGGCCAAAGAATGCTGGCATCCACGATGCTGGCTGATTTTGTGTGACTCATTTTGAAGCTCCGGCTTCGCTGTTGTTGGGCGGCACCGGGTGATTGGATGCCGAAAAGGGTGGGCCGTAGACCAGCAGCCAGATCACGATCATGACGGCCGCAATGCCCAGGAACGTCGACACGGTCGGGAAGGGAGGAGGCTTGGCCTCCCCCTCGCTGTCGGCCGGCGGCCTGGCCTTGCGACGCTTGCTGCTGAACAAGGGCATGGCCGCCTCAGAAGGTTTGCCCATGGATCATCGCCAGGTGCTCGATGATCGGCCCGACGGCGAGCGCAGGGAAGAAGGTAAGGCCGCCGACGATGACGATGACGCCGATCAGCAGCCCGACGAACAGCGGCCCATCGGTCGGGAAGGTGCCTGCCGAAGCCGGCACGGTCTTCTTCGCCGCCAGCGAGCCGGCGATGGCGAGCGCCGGGATGATGACCAGGAAGCGGCCCATCAACATGCCGATGCCGATGGTGATGTTGTACCAGGGCGTGTTGCCGCTGAGGCCGCCAAAGGCCGAACCGTTGTTCGCCGCCGCCGAGGTGTAGGCGTAGAGCACCTCGGAGAAGCCGTGCGGACCGCCATTGGCAATCGAGGCCACGGCGCTCGGCAGGACAACGGCGATCGCCGTGAAGATCAGCATGGCGAGCGGCAAGCACAGGATGGCCAGCATCGCCATCTTGACTTCCTTGGCCTCGATCTTCTTGCCGAGATATTCCGGCGTGCGGCCGACCATCAGGCCGGCAACGAAGACGGCAACCACGACGAACATCAGGATGCCGTAGAAGCCGGCGCCGACACCGCCGACGATGACCTCGCCGAGCTGCATGTTGATGATCGGGATCATGCCGCCGAGCGCGGTGAAGCTGTCATGCATGGCGTTGACCGCACCGCAGGAAGCGGCCGTCGTGATGACGGCGAACAGCGCCGACAGAGCGACGCCGAAGCGGGTTTCCTTGCCTTCCATGTTGCCGCCGTCGATGCCCAGCGCATGGATCAGCGGATTGCCCGCGGCCTCTGCCCAGTAGCAGACGGCGACGCCGGCGATGAACAGCGCGCCCATCGATGCCAGGATCGCCCAGCCCTGGCGCTGGTTGCCGACCATGCGGCCGAAGACGTTGGTCAGCGCGGCACCCAGCGCGAAGATCGTCACCATCTGGATCAGGTTGGAGATGGCGTCGGGATTTTCGAACGGATGCGCGGCATTGGCATTGAAGAAGCCACCGCCATTGGTGCCGAGCATCTTGATGGCGACTTGCGAGGCCACCGGGCCAAGCGCGATGGTCTGCTTGGCGCCTTCCAGCGTGGTGGCGTCGACATACGGCCCAAGCGTCTGCGGTATGCCGAGCCGGACATAGACCAGGGTGAGCACGATGCAGAGCGGCAGGAGTACGTAGAGCGTGCAGCGGGTCATATCGACCCAGAAATTGCCGATCGATTTGCCGGAGGCGCGGGCAAAGCCTCGGATCAGTGCAATCGCGATGGCAATGCCGGTGGCCGCCGAAACGAAATTCTGGACCGTCATCCCGGCCATCTGCAGGAGATAGGACATCGTGCTTTCGCCACCGTAGTTCTGCCAGTTGGTGTTGGTCACGAAACTGGCGGCGGTGTTGAAGGCGAGCGCCGGATCGATCGCGCCCATGCCGGCGGGATTGTAGGGCAGACTGCCCTGCAGGCGCTGCAGGGCATAAAGCACCAGGAACCCGGCAAGGTTGAACAGCAGCAAGGCCACCGCATAGGCGGTCCAGTGCTGTTCCTCGCGTTCGCTGGTGCCGCAAATGCGGTAGAGCCCACGCTCGAGCGGGCCGAAGATCGGTGAAAGCGGCGTGCGATCGCCGTTGAAGACGCGGTGCATGTAGAAGCCAAGCGGCTTCGTCAGCAAAACGATGATCGCGCAGAAGACAAGGATCTGTATCCAACCGTTCAGTGTCATGGCTTGTGGCTTTCCGTGCCTTCAGAAGCGTTCTGGACGAACGAGGGCGTATGTGAGGTAGGCGAGCAGGAACAAGGTCACGCCGCCGCCGAGGATGTAATCGAAAAGCATGGCTCGATCCTTCAGCTCAAATTCTGTCGCAGGCTTTGACGTAGGCTAAGGACAGGGCAAAAAACAAAGCCCCTATCCCGAGAACAACGATGTCCATTGTGCTTGTTCCTTGCTTTGATTTTTCTATTCGGCAACTGCCGGAGTAGGCCTGCAATTACGTGAAAACGGCGCGCCGCATTCCGATTGGCGGCGTTCGACGTTTTTCCCCTGCGGAATATGGACCCGTTCGCCATAAACGTTCGAGACGGCGCGGGGCGGAAAGAAATAGGAATTTTATAAAGGTTTTGCCGGCCGTCGGTGTCGGGGGAGATGGCGTCCCGATGAGGATTTGTCGGGTTGGACCGCTCGACCGCGCTATGCGGCGCGGATGGAACGAATCATTCTGCGGGAGATTGTCGCCCTGAGGGTTCACGCATCAGAGGATATGACGATGGCAAAGCAGAAAATGCTCGACGACCTGTTTCATGACACGCTGAAGGACATCTATTTCGCCGAAAAGAAGATATTGGCGACACTGCCGAAAATGGCCAAGGCCGCGCAAAGCGCCGAGCTGAAGGCCGCCTTCGAAAAGCACCGCACCGAGACCGAGGGCCACGTCGCCAGACTGGAGAAAGTCTTCGGCGTGATCGGCAAGAAGCCGGTCGGCAAGACCTGTGCGGCGATCATGGGTATCACCGAGGAAGGCGCCGAGATCATGGAGGAGTACAAGGGATCTCCCGCGCTCGATGCCGGTCTGCTGGCCGCCGCGCAGGCGGTCGAGCACTACGAGATCTCACGCTATGGCACGCTGAGGACGTGGGGCGGTGAGCTCGGCCTGAACGAAGCCGTGACGCTTCTCGAAGCAACGCTGAAGGAAGAGAAGGCCACGGACGAGGCCCTGACCAAGATCGCGGAGACGGCGGTCAACGTAGCAGCCGAAGCGGCTTGAACGTCTCGCCCACAGGATCGGGGAGCCGCGTCTGGAATAAACTAACGCGGCTCCCGCATCATGCTGAGATAGGTGGGATCGAACTCGGCGATTTCCTGCAGCCGGTGCCAGTCGAGAATGGTCACCGTGTGGTTTGCCCAGTTGACGACCCCGACCTTGCGCAAGGCGCCGATAACCCGGTTCATGTGCACCACCGACAAGCCTAGCACATCGGCCAGTTCAGCCTGCGAGAGCGGCAGGTGAAAGCTCATGCCGCTGGTCCGCTGCACCACCTGCAGCCGCACGAAGAGTTCACAGACGAGATGGGCCAGATGCGAGGTCTTGGAGCGCCGCCCCATGGCGACGATCCACTCGCGGTGGATGGCGCCGTCGACCAGCGTGTCCAGCCACAACAGCCGGGTCAGGTGCGGCGCCTGCTCGGTGATGGCGCGAAGCCGGCTATGGTCCGCGAACATGACATGACAGGGCGACAGAGCGACGATGCCGTGATCCATGGTCTTCAGCAGGAAAGCATGGAGATCGACGAAATCGCCGGACACCTGCAATGAGGTGAACTGCCGGCCGCCATTCTCCAGCACCTTGTAGCGCGCCGCCAGCCCATCGAGGATCAGCGTCGAATAAGTCGGACGCGACCCCGATGCGACGATGTCCTGGCCGGTGGCGAAATGCCTCTCGAACGTCATGGCGCCGGCGAGCAGCGCCTTCTCGGCGTCTGACAGCGCGTCATGCTGCCCCAGGTTCAGATAGAGGGATTCAAGCACCGCAATCTCCGGCGAAAGGGCTTCGACAGCCGATCGCCATCTTGTTCTGTCGGAAGCAAAGGCGGCTTCGGCTGCATACGCCGTTGGCCACTGCTAAGCATTAACATTTGTTAGCGCCTGCTTGTTCCGCGGCAAATGCGCCTCTGACGGAACAACTGGTTGGTCCGCGAATTGTCGGTTGAATATTTCGCCATCTCATCAGTCTGAGGTTCAGCCCATCATGCCTCGATATTATCTTGACCTCTACAATGGCGACGGTCTGACGGTCGATGATGACGGCCAGGTCTTCGAGACGCGCGAACGCCTACGGCGCGAAGCGATCCGCATTCTGCCCGACATCGTCCGCGACGAGATCATCGAAAACGGCCACACCGCCATCACCGTCAAGGTACGCGACGAGGAGGGACACCAGATATTCGAGGCGTCGCTCGTCGTCTCGTCAGGTTGGTGTGACTGACACCTCTATCCCGGAACATCGATGACAAAAGCCTTCCAACCATCATTTGTAATCGCCGCCCCCGCCGCAACACTGCACCATGCGGGGCCGGAAGATGATGGAGGCGGCGATTTGTTCCAAATCAACGCTGGTTCGTAATGGAGTTAGCAGCACATGGTCCGTGCAAAAGTCGACACCCAGCGCGATGAGCGCGCCAAGCGTGAATCGCAGATCGTACTCGACGCCGAGCGGGCGGCCCGCGAAGCAAAGACAGCCAGATTGAGAGAGCTGCGCCTCGCAGCGCAGTCATCGCAAGAGCCCGATCCGACGAGGCCCAAGCCGACGCGTCGGCGCGCGCCTTCGAAAGGTTGATCGCCTACACCGTTGGGCAAAACATCAGCGGCAGATGACGGCGATCCTTGTGATCGCCTTGCAACAAAGCGAAGCCCGGCTCGGGAAGGCCAAGCCGGGCTTTCGGTGGTGGCGGCGTTAGCCGCCACGACGGGAGGTGGCCTCAAACTCAGGCGGCGTAGCCGCCATAGCCGCGCGCGACGGCGCGCGCCACGATGTCCGGCTCGACTTCGGGCCAGAGGATGCCGGTTGCTTGTGCGAACTCGACGAGCGCATGGCGCGCCTCGTCCCTGGTGATACAGCCTTCCAGCGCAAGGCCGCACGCCTCCACGGCATTGCGATGGAGGGGGCCACGGCGCGAGGTCGTCCAATCGGTCAGGAAATCGTGCATTTCGGCCAGCGAGGCAATCTCGCGCTTGAAGCCAAGGCCGACGGTCAGTGCGACCGGTGAATGAAACAGCTTGTCGTGCATGAAGCAGGCTCCTGATTATAGCAGCGCCAGGAGAAATATCCGGGCTGGTCCACGGACGGGACGCCGTGAAACGCGCTGCGGGCCAAGAGGTTCCGGGCCGGGAGCATTTCATATGAAATGCGGCGGTCGTGCTCTGATCGCGATGCCCGCATCGTTCGCGTCAGCCCAGGCCAAACAGCGTTCGAATGGCCCGGAAATCATCGCTCTTGGGCGTTGTGCGCGGCCTGCAGACTGTCTTGTGAGACGTCCGCGGTGCGCCAGGGCTGCGCTGCGTCAGCGGCTGTCGTCTCACGCACCTCGCGCTGCGTCGACAGGCGAAGAACTGCCGCAAGACGGTTTCCCAGCGAGACGCCCGGCTTTTCGATCACAAGGTGCGCGACCAGCGCCATGAGGACCAGAAGCACCATCGCAATCAATATCACGAGCCAATATTGGGCGGCATTGTCCATGGCGAAGGCCCGCAGGGGGGCGATGGAGAACGTCGAGACGAAGGCAAGCCCTTGCAAGAGATAGATGCCAAAGCTGATCTCGCCCAGCCGCACCGAGCGGGAGGCCGTCAGCAGACCAAAGAAATCAGCGCCCGTCACCACCAGGAAGAAGGTGGCAATGCATAGCAGCATCGGCCCCGGCGCGTAGGCAGTCTTATAAACGGCGAAGATACACACCAGCATCACCAGGGCGGCGGCGGACAAGGCATGCCGATGCCACTTCACCAGCAGGCCTTGCGCTTCAAGCGTTGCGCACAACATTCCGCCCGCGAAAAGCCCCAGAAAGCCGTAGGCGGGGCGGCCCCCGTTCACTGACATGAGAATTGAAAACGCCAGGAGAAAGGCTGGCAAGCCCATGCGGGCCACCGGATGCCGGCTGAATATCGCCGCGATCGGCAGGCTGAAATACAACAGCCATTCATAGGGCAAGGTCCAGGTTACGCAGGCCAATACGCAGACGCGGGAACTCGAAAGCGGGACATAGCCGAAGACACCGAACAGCAGATTGAAAAATGCCCGCTCGTAGGTCGCGAAGGCCGAATAGTCGATCGCGCCATCGGCGACCTCCAAAGCCATCGCCGTACCGACGGCCAGAACATAGAGCGGCCCGATCCTGAAAGCCCGCTTGAGGAACAGGGTCGGAAAATCCACGGAGGACTTTGCCGACAGCAGTTTCCCCCAGAACAGATAGGCGGAGATGATGAAGAACAAGGATACGCCCACCTGTCCCAGTGGGCCATAGAAAGCCGAAGGCGGATACTTCCATGCGCCGGTCGCCAGCATTTCATGGTAGATGACGGCGTGGTGAAGCACGACGGCAAGCGCCAGATAGCCTCGCATTCCGTCTATTGCCCGCACCCTGGAGGAGTTCGATTCGAAACCTACCCGCTGAAACAGCGGCATGCCCGCAAGCGGCCAAAGCAGCGCGACGACCACGAAAGCGGGCCAGATGTCATAAAGTCCAATCACGATTGCTCCGAGCCGATGCGCACAGCACGCTGAGTCGCCTTGTTGGACTATGCAACCTTGCCCGGAGCCGGCACAAGCGCTCGCCACCATCCGCCAACCGAACAATCATTGGTTTGCCGGAGCGCATCGTTCCCCTGACCGACACGTCTGAAATTGCTCAAGCGAAATACCGGGATTGCGTCGGATAACTCCCGCCTACGAACTACTTTTAAAGCAGCCAAGCGGGACAGAAGCAACTCCGGGCGTGAATTTAACGACTATCAATGCTACCAGCGCCATAGACCGGCAACAGGGGATTGAACCTTGGCGTTAGAGGATGAAAATGTCCCGCCCAACAGGGTCACGAGGGACAACATTGGCGAGCACGCTGCGGCGTTGAGAGCCTTATTCCCGGAGGAAATCTTTGCTCAACTCACTCGTGGCTATGCCGATCTTGCAACCGCTAAGAGCTTGCCTGAATATTTTGAGCGCCTAGCTCGCGCTCATCCCTTCGCTGTGGCTTGGCACCAACTACAGCAGTCAGTTGAAGCCCGCTCGATCCAGCTTTCCGAGCAAGCTTTCTTTCTGCTCGATATGCGGTTCCCAATTCTGGTAGCCGCACAGGACCCGGAGTTCGCCGAGCTACTGAACAAGCTGAAGGGTGACGATGAGTTTTTCTCAGCCGCCTTTGAAGCCTTTATCTTCTATATGTACGCTCACGAATTTAAATTGCCGATTGCTTTTGTTCAGCCAACCCGAGGTGAACAGCCTGATTTTGTATCTGATTTTGGCGATGCAGGAAAAGTCTATATTGAGTGCAAAAGCCTTCTTGATGACGTCCGCATTGAAGATCGCGTGTGGGATACCATTCGGCAGGCAATAATTAGGAGGCTAGATAAACAAAAGAAAAGCCTTGAGGTAGTTATTGAGGCAAAGAGGCCTATATTGTCAAAAGACGCCGCTGATGTCGTGGCTGAAATAAATGGAATTATAAGAAACTATGAGGGAGATATCCGCTTAGAGGGAAGTGCATACGTCGCAAATATCCAAACCATAATGAATGACTCTGAGGTAATGCCCCTCCCACTGCATTTTGATATTGGTGCCGATTATCAAATGGTATTCGGCGCGGAGCACACTTCCGTAGAGGCATCAAAAGTCTGGGTGCTCAAAACGCGAGCCTTCCCCGGTTCAAGTCAACTGGATCGCCTACGGGCGCTATTTACAAAGGCCAGAGATCAGCTTCCGTCGGACAGTCCCGGCGTCGTTCATTTTCAAATTCCCTACCGAAATCCCCGGCATTTTCAAAAGGCGCTCGATGATTGCCAAGATGAGCTTGCCCGTGATCTAAATAGGCGGAAACACATCTGCGCGATAGTGATTACGGGTCGGTTCCAAGACAAGAATTTGCAGAACGGCGGCGACCCAATAATTTCATTTCACGCTGTAATACCGAACTATGCTGCAACACAGACATTACCGGCTGATTTCGTAATACTCGGTAGTCATCCTATGACTTTACCTGGAGGCGAAATCATAGGAGAATTCGAATTGCCGTCTATCGGAGTAATATTTATCCAATTTGGCATTTTTAGAGAGATGCTAGAGCAATCCGGGCGGTATCTTTTGCAGTATTGCTCTCACAATGGACGTAGACAACTAAACTTATGGCAAGATTTTTCTGGTAGGTCTCGATTGGAACTCTGGCATGAAGAAAGTGGCCACCACGTTCTTGATTTTGATATGAACGGTATCGTTCCAGGCAAGACGAACAAAGCAGCAATTCGGTGGAGCGCCGGTGGATTGTCAGTTTCTCTCAACGGCGCGATCGTAGGCAATTCGGTCGTAGATGTGACTACACAATAGATGTGAGGGAACCGGCATTGCGCCGACCCTGGGCGAGCGTTGGCGAGCCTATTTGGCTAGTTGTGCCAAATCCACTAGCAAAATCAGGAAAAATGGCGGTCCAGTCCTCCGCCGATTGTCAGGAGAACATTTCGTCAAATCCACAGTGTGCCGCTATTCGGGTCCGGCATCGCGCTCGATCGATAGAGCTTCGTATCGCTTGAATGCCGCGATCAAATCAGCATCTTGTTCAGTTTTCCCTAGGACGCCGCTGTAACCCGCAATGCACAGTATTAGCCCATGACAAGCTGAACTAAATGACGACATGGCTCCTTCAACATCGGGACCAAAGATGTGTCCAGAAAACGTTCCATCGGCATTCTTACTCATAAATGCATAGGTGCTAGCAAGTGACGCATGTGCCGAACCTGAACTGAGCCGCTTATAAGTCGAGTAGAACAACGAGTGTCCCGCCTTCTTCGCCAATTCCTCCAAATCCTGCGATTTCGATGGACCTACAGCACTTATGCGCCTGTCTATTTCTGCCAAATCCAAACCGAAGACGCCTGGGGTCGCCTCTTCAATCCGACGTAAATGTTTCAAGAGCGATTTCTGACTATTTTTTTCGTCTGCAATGAAAGCGCCCGCCGCTTCCGTTGGCTCTTCGCTCAGATATCCTAACCAAAACCCGGCTTCGTAGAGACCGCGCGACAGGCAGTCAGCCTCAGCGACTAGGCCTCTTTCTGCTAATATGATGGCAGCTTGAAAATTGGAGAGTGCACGCAACATAATCCGGCACGCGATCGATACCGGGTCCATGCCCGTGCGGCCAAGAACGACGTTGTCGTGAGCGATCCAAAATCTTAGAGCGAGCCTGTTCAGGTCTTTCGAAAAATCGACCCATTCTCGGTTGATTTCTCTGAACCTTGGCAGAGCCGATTCGAGCGATTCCGACAAAAAGCCGTCTTCTCGAATGCTCCGCGCAAGATCGTCTTCGCTTTCCATATTGACCACATCCAGTCCGTCGCTATCGACGACAATCGTCATGCAACGTCACATGCCGGGACGGTAAAGGCTAGGTTTCGGAACCCTTTTGAATACCTAGTCGCATTAAATTATCCGGAACTAATTTAGCGGTTCGCGATTTGAATCGCGGGTTGCCGGGCGTCCGTATGCGTTTGAAATTTATACCGCCATTGATGCCAACTCTGGTCGACAAGCCACCGGAGGGTGCCGGTTGGAGTTACGAAGTCAAATTCGACGGATACCGATCGCAAATTGTCCGCGATGGCGACGGCGTTCGCATCTTCACCCGTCGCGGTTTGGATTGGACGGCTAAGTACCGCGACCTATCCGCCACTGCCGCTGCCCTCAACGTTGACAATGTGATAATCGACGGTGAGATCGTCGTTCTCAGCGAAGCCGGAATTTCTGATTTCAGTGAGTTGCGCAAAGCGATCACGCGCCGACAGCATGACCTCTATTTCGTTGCGTTCGATCTGCTGCACCTTAACGGCCACGATCTACGTGACATGCCGTTGGACGATCGCCGGGAAATCCTCGCTGCGCTGATACCCTACGGACAGCGCATCCAATTCAGCCAGGCGCTGCCCGGCACGGGTGCCGCCGTGTTCCATCTTGTCGAGCAGGCAGGGCTTGAAGGCGTTGTGTCGAAGCGGAGGGACAGTGTCTACCGAAGCGGTCCCTCAACGGCCTGGCTAAAGGCAAAAAGCTACGCGGTGGATGAATATGAAATTCTCGGCGTCGAGCGCGAAGCGGGCAAGCCGGCATTCGCTCTTATGGCGGAACGCGGCACCGGACGCTACGTCGGTGCGGCTTTCATCACGCTCAATCGAGAGATGCGCGAGCGGCTTTGGCAGCGCGTCCAAGAGCATGCAGGGCCAGCACCGAAGGGCGTGAAGCGGCCAGCGACGCAGTGGGTACAGCCGGGGCTGGTGGGCCGTGTGAAGCACTTGCGCGGCGAGGAAGGTTTGCGGCACGCGTCGTTGCAAGACTTTTACGACGAACGACCTTAAAGTCCGGACACAGCCGTGCTTGGCTTTTCAGGCCATCGGAGCGATGGACGAAGGAACTCTGGCACTTCCGGTCTTTCGGGCAGCGGCGGCGGAATCTCGTCCGGATCATGATCCTTCGGCCCCACCGCGAACCTGAAATTGAGAACGGCCAAAAGTGCGTAAGTAGTTAGGTCTTCGGTAGCAAAGACCTCTTCCTTGGTTAGATTTTTGTCCTTCGATCTGAGGTGAAAGAAGAGGTTCTTCCTGTCACCTGTCCAAAGCAGGATCGAGTGAACGAGGTTGTTCCTGACAGGCTGTATTGCCTGCATCACCACGTCCAGTTCCTTAAACAGAAATTCAGTCTCTGGCGGAACCGGATTGACGGCAATTAACTCTCGGATGCGTTCCCGACGCTCTCTCGCAGCGAGTTTGAAAACCATCGGGACTGACTCTGCCGGGGTGAGACGCAAAAGGACTCGGAGACAGTTCCCGATGGTGTGTTCAATCAGCGACCAACGAAGCGTGAGTTGCCCAATCTTTTGGAAGTCGGCCGGAGCAAGAACATCCTCATAGCGAAGAAAATCTGTTGGTATCATGCAATCCCCCCAAACGTTCCCGGTCAGAGATGGCGTTCGCCATCGGTACAATACCAGTGCGGTTCCTGTTTCGGCTTGGCAAAGCCCCAACCTGCATGCTGGCCGCAATCGGGATGCTCACAGGTGTGGTTCTGTACGCGCGGGACGGTCACGTAATCCGGTCGCGGCAATCTAATTTCGTCGCTCATACCACACTGAACAAAATGGGAACAAAATTGTCAACCGCACCTTGACTGGCTAGGAAAATGTTCTCTATCTCAATCAATCGAAGGGATGGGAAACGGGACGGCGACGCGCGCTCGCCGGGCGGAGCTGTGGCAAATACCGAAGAGGATCATTTCCGGATTGAAGTCTGGGATCGGGAGGAAACCACGCTAGTCGAGACGGTCTCTCGGTCGCCGGATTCGTTCGTCAGTCAAGCGGCGTGGCAGTCGGCCATTCGGCGTCGGCCCGGAATGCTCCTAATCCACTTCAACGGGCGGCACGTGATGGAAAAGATTGTAACTCCCGGCGAACCGGCGATCCCGCCACAGACTATAGTCGATGGCAGCGTACATGCCGGCCTAGACGTTTCGCTTGGTGATCTGCGCGAAAGGCATGCGCTGCGCGCATGGTGCAAAAACTGCTCACATTTTGCGGACGTAAAGCCGGCAGCTCTCATAAAGCGATATGGCAAAGGCGCGCTGTTTAGCACGGTCGAGCGCGCACTATTCTGCACAAGCTGCGATCGCGGCGGGCCGGTAAGGCTGGAGATTCACAGTTTGCCACGGAACTAGGGGCAGGGGGACTTCCGCTTCAAATTTCGGTTTGGCTAGTCGTTTGGCTATCTACCGCCGGAAAAATCGAGAAAACCCACGATTCCCGGTTGACTGGCGGAGAGAGCGGGATTCGAACCCGCGTTACGGTCTCCCGTAAACACACTTTCCAGGCGTGCGCCTTCAACCACTCGGCCACCTCTCCGTCCGTGCCTTCGCGCCGGCCGGTTTCGCCGCGCGGGTTGGGGAGATGCATCTCCTTGGGGCCGCGGCGCGGAATGTCCGCGCCATGGATGCCGCCCAACCAGCGGACATCCTTCCCCGGCACCTGAGCCGTCGAAGCAACAGGCGCGGGGCTCATCTAGTCGATCCCGCGCCGAATGCCAAGCCATAACGGCGCTCTATTCGCTTTGCCGGCCACATGGCGGTTCGCGGGGCCGCCCTCGCACCGGTTTCCGGGGCGCCGGCGCCGAATGATGTGCACAGGCAAGCCCGCAAGAGCCGCCGCGCTTGACTTCGCCGCCGGCCACCTGTCGAGTGAGGCAGAGGCTTTGCGGGGGCATCGTCCGGACATGACATCGAGCAGCGAACAACCGAGTGGGCAGGCGCCGGCCGGCCGCCCGGGCGGCGACCTTTTTTACGTCCCGGTGGGCTGGCTCATCTTCGTCATGGCGTGGTCGGTCTATGGCCTGGCGTCGGCATGGTGGCTGGTCGGCAATTCCGGCCTGCCCGACAGGATCTTCTATTTCCTCGTTGGCGGGCTCGTCGCCAATGTCATCACCATCCTGTGGGGGCTTTACCTGCTCGGCCTCGCCTTTGGCCGTTCTGGGCGTTTCCCCCGCCATTTCACCATCTGGCAGATCGCCACCATCGTCTGGGTGCTGGCGAGACAGGCCTATGTGCTGACCGTGCCGGAATTCGCCTTCTCCGCCAGGAGCCTCGGCATCACCGCCATCGAGATCGGCATCGGCCTGCTTTGCATCTACCTGTTGCGCCCCGGCTCCGGCGCCGGGACCGTCTACGCCAGGCCGCAAACCGAAGCGCCGCCGGTCTTCGTTTCCATCATCGCCGCCTTGCTCGGCATCATTCTGGGCGCCGTCATCGGTGCCCTGGTCGGCTTCTTCGCCGGCTCGGTGATCGCCGATGTCGCCCAGGTGAGCTGCTTCGAGGGTGGCTGCGGCTATTTCGCCGCCTTCATCGGCCTGGCCGGGCTGGTGGTCGGCGCCATTGGCGGCGGCATTCTCGCCGTCTGGCTCGTCCATCGGCGCAGGCGCAAGCCCGTGGCATAGGGACAGAAAAGCGCGGGCCTTCAAATTCGCGTATCGCGGTTGCGGGCGGGCCAGACAAATTCTATTTCTCGTTTCGGGACACGTGCCGGAGATCCCTTGGGAAAGCATCCAGGATCGGCCGGGGGAGAACCTGGATGTTTCGCTTCATTTTCCGCCTTGCCGCGATGGTCGCGCTGTCGGTCTCCGTCATCATGGCGGTGCTCGACACGACGCGCACGGTGGCGGCTTCGGCGCTTGTGCTGACCCCGCTCAATGCCAGCTGGCTGGCGGTGTCGCCGGAAACGCGGGCGGCCTTCGAAACCTTCGTCCGCGCCAAGGCCAGCCCGCTTTTGTGGGATGGCGCCATCGCGTGGGTGCTCGACCAGCCGGGATTTGCCGTGTTCGCGGTGCTGGCCTTCCTGCTCTACGCCATCGGCTATAGGCGCCAGCGGCGCACCGGCCAATTCGCCGCCAACTGATCGGCAAAGGTTCGCCAGGCAAGATCGAGCTGCGGCGCGGCCTGCCCCGGCACGCTTTTCCAAAAGGTCAAAATTCCGCGTGAATTTTGTTTCGGGCCGTGCCAGATTGCCGCCGAGCGGGAGGGGAATACACTCCTGGCTGACGTCGCATGCCGGCCGCAGAACCGGGCAGGCAGGCGGGGCGTAACGGAAAAAATAACCGACAGGGTGTGGATCACATGAAACGTATCGTTCTCGGCCTCCTGGCCGCAACCGCAATGGTTCTTCCGGCTTTCGCCGCGGATGTCCAGCCGGCCATCCTCTATGATCTGGGCGGCAAGTTCGACAAATCCTTCAACGAGGCTGCCTTCCATGGCGCCGAGAAGTTCAAGACCGAGACCGGCACGCCCTATGTCGAGTTCGAAGTGTCCAACGCCTCGCAGCGCGAGCAGGCGCTGCGCCGCTTCGCCGAGGACGGCCACAACCCGATCGTCATGGCGGGCTTTGCCTGGGAAGATGCGCTGAAAGCGGTCGCGAAAGATTATCCCGACCTCAACTTCGCCATCATCGACGATGCCGTCGATATGCCCAATGTCCGCTCGCTGGTGTTCAAGGAAAACGAGGGTTCCTATCTCGTCGGCATCATGGCGGCGATGGCCTCGAAGACCAAGAAGGTTGCCTTTATCGGTGGCATGGACATCCCGCTGATCCGCAAGTTCGAATGCGGCTATGTCGGCGGCGCCAAGTCGGCCGGCGCTACCGACGTCATTCAGAACATGACCGGCGACACCCCGGCCGCCTGGAACGATCCGGCCAAGGGCGGCGAGATCGCCAAGACGCAGATCGACCAGGGCGCCGACGTGGTCTACGCCGCGGCCGGCGGCACCGGCGTCGGCGTGCTGCAGGCGGCGGCTGATGCCGGCAAGCTCGGCATCGGCGTCGATTCCAACCAGAACGGCCTGCAGCCCGGCAAGGTGCTGACCTCGATGATGAAGCGCGTCGACATTGCCGTCTACACCGCCTTCATGGATGGCAAGAACGGCACCTTCAAGGGTGGCGTCGAGAATCTCGGCCTCAAGGAAGGCGGCGTCGACTACGCCATGGACGACAACAACAAGGCGCTGGTGACGGACGAGATGAAGGCGGCGGTCGAGAAGGCCAAGGCCGACATCATCTCCGGCAAGATCCAGGTGCACGACTACACGGCAGACAACGCCTGCCCTTATTGATCGGCAGAGACTGATTTGCGAACCGCCGGGTGAAAGCCCGGCGGTTCTGCGTCGGCCTATAGTTTTCCGACGAAATAGCCGAGCGCGAAGACCACTATCAGCACGACGGCGACGACAAATCCGCGCCGGCCGCCAAGCGAATGCACGCCAACGCCGTATGGTGACCGGGACAGGCTTCGGATCACCGTCTGCGGTTTGGCATCATTGCCGAGCCCAACGCTGCGCATCTGTGGCAATTCGGCGAGGCGTTGCGTCACCAGCGTCCAATGATTGGCAGGCAAGGCAGGCTTTTCGGCACGATCAAACACATGCATGCGTTCGGCAAGCTGCAGCACGGCGTCGCGGAAGGCAGGGTCTATCTCCAGATCGCGCTCGGCCCGTTCGCGATCGGTATCGTTCATCAGGCCGAGCACGTAGTCGCCGGCTCGCGCGATACGATCCCTTTCACCGACCATGGCTTGTTCCCTCCCCTCGTCCTCACCAATGCGGCGGCTTGGTCACCGGCACGTCGGGCGCCGCCTGCTCCTCCAGTGCCAGGAAGCGATCGGTCAGCGCGTCGAGCTTGCGCTGCATGCGCTCGATCACCGTCCACTGCTCGGCGATCTGTCCCGACAGTTCCTCGATGGTCCTTTCCTGCTCGGCGGCGCGGATTTCCAGCGTCGTCAGCCGGTCGGCGGGCATGTTCATTCGCAGTCCCTGATCTTGCACCACAATGCCTTGCGTCGTGATGCGAATTTCGACGCCGTCATATTAGCGAATATGAAGCCTGCGGACACGTTGGAAATTGACAAGCGCACCGGGATTTGCCGAGAGTGGATACTGCTCCGGCCAATTGGCACGGGCCGGGCGTCATGCTAGGCATTTTGACCAAGCGATAAAAAAATAAGAGTGGGACTGGCTGCATGGCGCAAGCCGCAATCGAACTGATCGGCATCAACAAGAGTTTTGGCGCCGTACGCGCCAACCGCGACATCAATCTGGAGATCGCGCGCGGCACCATCCACGGCATCGTCGGCGAGAACGGCGCCGGTAAGTCGACGCTGATGTCGATCCTCTACGGATTCTACCAGGCCGACAGCGGCGAAATCCATGTCGGCGGCAAGCCGGCATCGATCAAGACCCCCAATGACGCGATCGCGCTCGGCATCGGCATGGTGCACCAGCATTTCATGCTGGTCGACAATTTCTCGGTGCTGGAAAACATCATTCTCGGCGCCGAAAGCGATGCCCTCTTGAAAAGCAGCATCGCCAAGGCGCGCTCCGAACTCGACCGCCTCGAAAGGGAATATGGGCTCGAAGTCGACCCCGACGCCATCATCGAGGAACTGCCGGTCGGCCTGCAGCAGCGCGTCGAAATCCTCAAGGCGCTCTATCGCGGCGCCGAGATCCTCATTCTCGACGAGCCGACGGGCGTCTTGACGCCGGCCGAAGCCGACCATCTCTTCCGCATCCTCAAACAATTGAAGGAACAGGGTAAGACGGTGGTGCTGATCACCCACAAGCTGCGCGAGATCATGGCCATCACCGACAATGTCTCGGTCATGCGCCAGGGCACGATGGTAGCGACGCGCGAAACCAACAAGACGACGGTGGGCGAACTGGCCGAACTGATGGTCGGGCGGCGCGTGCTTTTGAGGGTCGAAAAGGGCGAAGCGGAAGCCGGCGCCGTCAAGCTCGCGGTCAAGAACCTGACGGTGAAGGATTCGCGTGGCGTCACCATGGTCGACGATATCTCCTTCGACCTGCGCGCCGGCGAGATCGTCGGCATCGCCGGCGTCGCCGGCAACGGCCAATCCGAGCTGCTCGAGGCGATTTCCGGCATCAGGCATGCCGTTTCAGGCTCGGTCATGCTCGACGGCAAGCCGATCGACCTGACGGGTGCCGCCGACCCCGGCGAATTGCGCGACCGAGGGCTGGCGCACGTGCCGGAGGATCGCCATCATGTCGGGCTGGTGCTGGCCTTCGAGGAGAACGAGAATTCCATCCTCGGCTATCACGACGACCCTCGCTATCTCAAAGGGCCGTTCCTCAACGTCGATGCCATCATGGCCGACGCCAAGGACAAGATCGAGAAATACGATATCCGGCCCGGCAATCCACGCCTGAAGACGGCGAACTTCTCCGGCGGCAACCAGCAGAAGATCGTTCTGGCGCGGGAGATGGAACAGGATCCGGGCGTGCTGATCGTCGGCCAGCCGACGCGCGGCGTCGACGTCGGCGCCATCGAATTCATCCACAAGCGCCTGATCGCCATGCGCGACCAGGGCAAGGCGGTGCTGGTGGTCTCCGTCGAACTCGACGAGATCCGCTCGCTCTCCGACCGCATCCTGGTGATGTTTGCCGGCCGCATCGTCGGTGAGCGCGGTCCGGAAGCGACCGAGGGCGAGCTTGGCCTGCTGATGGCGGGCGTCGAGCGCCAGGAGGCAGCACTTTGAGCACGCCATACGCCAAACTGCCGGCCTGGGCCGACTATGGGCTGATCCCACTGATCAACCTGGCGGTGGCCTTCATCGTCGCCGGCTTCGTCGTGCTCCTGGTCGGCGAGAACCCGTTCCGCGCCGCCGTCATCCTGGTCGAGGGCGCATTCGGCAAGGGAACGGGCATCGCCTTCACCCTCTTCTATGCCACCACCTTCATCTTCACCGGGCTTTCGGTGGCGGTCGCGGCGCATTGCGGCCTGTTCAACATCGGCACCGAGGGACAGGCCTACATTGCGGGCCTCGGCATCGCCATCGTCTGCCTGTCCTTCGACAGCACCCTGCCCTGGTGGCTGACATTTCCGATGGCCATCGTCGCTTCGGCGCTTGTGGGCGCCTTGTGGGCGCTCATCCCCGCCTACCTTCAGGCCCGGCGCGGCTCGCACATCGTCATCACCACCATCATGTTCAACTTCATCGCCGCCTCGATCATGGTCTATCTGCTGGTCGGACCGCTGAAGCCAGCGGGGTCGCAGGCACCGCAGACCCGCAACTTCCTTGCCGGCGCCGAACTGCCGAAACTCAACTGGATCATCGAGCTGTTCGGCGCCAAGATCCGCTCGGCGCCGCTCAACGTCACCTTCCTGCTGGCGCTGCTCATGGCCTTCCTGGTCTGGCTGCTGATCTGGCGCACCAAGCTCGGCTATGAGATGCGCACCTATGGCCATAGCCCCAAGGCGGCGCGCTATGCCGGCATTTCGGAAACCCGCATCATCATCACCGCGATGATGATCTCGGGCGCGCTGGCCGGCATGATGGCGCTCAATCCGGTGATGGGCGACCAGCACAATGTCGCGATCGACTTCGTCTCCGGCGCCGGCTTCGTCGGCATCGCCGTGGCGCTGATGGGGCGCCTGCATCCGGTCGGCATCGTGCTGGCGGCGGTCCTGTTCGGCATGCTCTATCAGGGCGGCGCCGAACTTGCCTTCGAAATGCCGGCGATCAGCCGCGACATGATCGTCATCATCCAGGGTCTGGTGATCCTGTTCGCCGGCGCGCTCGAACACATGTTCAGGCCTTACATCCAGGCGCTGTTCGCCTCGTTCAGTCCGAGGTCGGTCGGCATGGAAGCGGTCAAGGGAAAGGGCGCCTGAGATGGATGTCTTTATCGCCATCGTGCAGATATTGGACTCGACCATCCGCTTGTCGGTGCCATTGCTGCTCGCCTGCCTCGCCGGCCTCTTTTCCGAGCGTTCCGGCATCTTCGACATCGGGCTGGAAGGCAAGATGCTGGTCGGCGCCTTCGCCGGCGCCGCCGCTGCTTCCGTGTTCCATTCGGCCTTTGTCGGCCTCGGCATGGCGATCCTGATTTCGATCGCCTTCGCCATGGTGCACGGTTTCGCCTCGATCACCCACCGCGGCAACCAGATCGTTTCCGGCGTGGCGATCAATTTCATCGCCGCCGGATCGACCATCATCCTCGGTCAGGCCTGGTTCCAGCAGGGCGGGCGCACGCCTGCTCTGCAGCCGGGCGAGCGGTTCGACGCGATTGTCTGGCCCGGCGCCGAGGCGGTCAGGAACGTGCCGATCTTCGGGCCGATCTATGCGGAACTGATCTCGGGCCATTCGCTGCTGGTCTACCTCGCCTTCCTGATGGTGCCGTTCACCTGGTGGGTGCTGTTCCGCACCCGCTTCGGCCTCAGGCTGCGCGCCGTCGGCGAGAACCCGGCCGCCGTCGACACCGCCGGCATTTCGGTCGCCTGGCTGCGCTACCGCGCCCTGATCTGCACCGGCATCCTCACCGGCGTCGCCGGCGCCTATCTGTCGATGGTGCAGAATGGCGGCTTCGTGAAGGATATGACCGCCGGCAAGGGCTACATCGCGCTGGCCGCGCTGATCTTCGCCAAGTGGAAGCCGGTCAACGCCATGTTCGCTTGCCTGCTGTTCGGTTTCCTCGACGCGGCGGCGATCCGCCTGCAGGGATCACCCTTGCCGATCATCGGCAAGGTGCCGGTGCAGTTCATGCAGGCCTTGCCCTATATCCTCACCGTCATTCTGCTCGCCGGCTTCATCGGCAAAGCCATCCCGCCGCGTGCCGGCGGCGTGCCCTACGTCAAGGAACGCTAATGCATGTCGCCCAAAAGTGACCTCGGTTTTGGGAGAACGACATGCATAAAACAGAGAGTTAAAGCGCATCGCCTGAATCCGTTTCGACGCGACGCGCTTTAAGGGTTGACGGCCCGGCGCGTGCCTCGCGCCGGGTTTTGGACACGATCATCGGAGAGAACAACTGAAATGTCGCATGATCTGTTCGAAGCGGCCAGAGCCGCCATGGCCAAGGCCTATGCGCCCTACTCGAAATTTCCGGTGGGCGCGGCCTTGCGCACCGAGGACGGACGCGTCTTCACCGGCGCCAACATCGAAGTCGCCTCCTATCCGGAAGGCTGGTGCGCCGAGACCACCGCGCTCGGCCACTACATTATGGGCGGCGGCGGCAAGATCGTCGAAATAGCCGTCCTTGCCGAACGCATGGCCAAATGCTCGCCCTGCGGCGGGTGCCGCCAGCGGCTGGCCGAATTCTGCCAACCGGACACAAAACTCTACCTCTGCGACAATACGGGCGTGGCCGAGACCGTGACCATGGGTGACATGCTGCCCTATGGTTTCCGCGGCGACATCTTGAAATGAGGAATTGGCTCAAATGAAGAGCGGGCTGCAATGACCGAAAAGGCGGTGGACCATCTCATCGAAAGGCTGGACGGCCTGGCGCCGTCGACGGCGCTGGTGCTGGGATCGGGCCTCGGTGTCCTTGTCGACCGGATCGAGCACCCGATCCGCGTCCCCTATGCCGACCTGCCCGGCTTTCCCAGAAGCGGCGTCAGCGGCCATGCCGGCGAAGTGGTGGCGGGCCTGTTTGCCGGCAAGCCGGTGCTGATGCTGTCCGGCCGCGCCCATTATTACGAGCACGGCAACGCGGCGGCGATGCGCCCGGTGCTGGAAGTGCTCGCCGGCATCGGCATCACCAAACTGATCCTCACCAACGCCGCCGGTTCGGTCGACCCGGACATGCCGCCGGGCTCGGTGATGATGCTCACCGACCACATCAATTTCTCCGGCAGCAATCCGCTGATCGGCGAGCCCAGCGACCGCCGCTTCGTCGGCCTGACCGAAGCCTATGATGCCGGCATCCGCAAGGCGATCGAACGCGCCGCCAAGGCAACCGGCACCGCGTTGCACAAGGGCGTCTATATGTGGTTTTCCGGCCCGTGCTTCGAAACGCCGGCCGAAATCCGCATGGCGCGCATCATGGGCGCCAACGCCGTCGGCATGTCGACCGTTCCGGAAGTCATTCTCGCCCGTTTCCTTGGCCTGCGCGTCGCCGCCTGTTCGGTCATCACCAATCTGGCGGCCGGCATGACCGGAGCCGAGCTTTCGCACCAGGAGACCAAGGACATGGCGCCGGTCGGCGGGTCGCGGCTGGCAACGGTCCTGCACAGAGTGTTCCGCGACGGACTGCTGGAGAGCTGATGCTTCCGCAGGAAATCATCCGCCACAAGCGAGACGGTCACAGGCTCTCGGCCGGTGAAATCGCTGCCTTCATCGGCGGCGTGACCTCGGGCGCCGTCACCGATGGCCAGGCCGCGGCTTTCGCCATGGCGGTGTTCTTCAACGGCATGAACCGCGACGAGGCCGTGGCGTTGACGCTGGCCATGCGCGATTCCGGCGATGTGCTCGACTGGTCGGACCTGCCCGGCCCGGTCACCGACAAGCATTCGACCGGTGGCGTCGGCGACAATGTCTCGCTGATGCTGGCGCCGATCGTCGCCGCCTGCGGTGCCTATGTGCCGATGATTTCGGGCCGCGGCCTTGGTCATACCGGCGGCACTCTGGACAAGATGGATGCGATCCCCGGCTACATCACCCAGCCCGATCTCGCGTTGTTTCGCCAGGCGGTGCTGGAAACCGGCTGCGCCATCATCGGCCAGACCGCCGATCTGGCGCCCGCCGACCGCCGGCTCTATGCCATACGCGACGTCACCGGCACCGTGGAGTCGGTCCCGCTGATCACCGCCTCGATCCTGTCCAAGAAGCTGGCCGCCGGTCTGGGCTCGCTGGTGCTCGACGTCAAGGTCGGCAATGGCGCCTTCATGGAGAAGTCGCGCGACGCGACCGCGCTCGCCAACAGCCTGGTCGAGGTCGCCAGCGGCGCCGGACTGAAGGTCTCGGCGCTGATCACCGGCATGAACGAACCGCTGGCCTCGGCCGCCGGCAATGCCGTCGAGGTGCGCAGCGCCGTCGATTTCCTCACCGGCCGTCTGCGCGACCGGCGGCTGGAGGATGTGACGCTGGCGCTGGCCGCCGAAATGCTGCAGTCGACGGGACTGGTGTCGTCCAACCAGGATGGCTTGCGGCGCGCCACCGAGACGCTCACCAGCGGCCGCGCCGCCGCCACCTTCGCCCGCATGGTGGCGGTGCTCGGCGGCCCCGCCGATTTCATCGAGAAGCCGGAAAAATATTTGGCCGTGGCAGCCACGGAATTCGCGGTCAGGGCGACGACGGACGGCTTCGTCACCGGCATCGCCACCCGCGACATCGGCCTTGCGGTGGTTGGCCTGGGCGGCGGGCGCACGAGGCCTGACGACAAGATCGACCCCAGCGTCGGCATCACCAGGCTGCTGCCCATAGGCGCGGAAGTCCATGCCGGAGACGCGCTGGCACTGGTCCACGCCCGCTCGCCCTCCGATGCCGAGGCGGCCGCCGCCACCGTGGTTTCGGCCTATGCGATCGGCACCTCGAAGCCGCCGGCGGACAAAACCGTCATCCGGCGGATCCTGCCGCGCGGTTGATTATTGGATGAGCAGCAGCGTACCGTTTTCGGCCTGATATTTGCCGAGCCGGCTGAGGAAACTCATGCCTATCAGATTGGTGCTGAGCGCCCTGTCGTCGAGCACGATGGCTTGCACGCCGTCGACGCTGATGCTGCCGATCTGCAGGCGGTCGATCGTCACCACCGCCGCCTTGATCGAGCCGTTGGCGGTGTTGACCTCATGGCTGAAATCGGACGGATTGAGCGACAGCCCGATCCTGCGTGCCGTCGAGGTGTTGACGGCGACCAGCGTGGCGCCGGTGTCGATCATGCCGTCGACCTGACGGCCGTTGAGCTTGAAGGTCGACGAGAAATGCCCGCGCCCGTCCGCGGTGACGACGACCTTGCGGCCGGTCGCCAGCGGCGCCGCCGGTCTGTCGGGAACCGACGCCAGGTTGACCTGCGGTTGTGCCTCGACCTCGGGCCTGGCCGTCACCGTCGATTTCAGCAGGTCTTCGAACATCCGCGGATTCGACTGATAGACGACCGGGATCGATGCCGATGTCCCGGCAAAGACGCTGAGGATGAGAAGCTTGCGCAGCATGGATCGGCCTTCGTGAGAGCCAATCGTTTAGCCCCGGCATGGTATTTGCCGCTTTAACGGGGGCTAAAACCGCGCCGTTGCGTAAATATTCGGTAAACAGTACCAGGAATTTTGCCTGCTGCTATTTCGTCCCGTACATGCGGTCGCCGGCATCACCGAGGCCGGGCATGATGTAGCCCTTCTCGTTGAGCTGGCGGTCGATGGAGGCCGTGAAGACCGGAACGTCCGGATGCGCCTTGGTGAAACGCTCGATGCCTTCGGGCGCCGCCAAAAGGCAGAGGAAGCGGATGTTGGTGGCGCCGCGCCCTTTCAGTTTGTCGATAGCCGCGATCGCCGAATTGGCCGTCGCCAGCATCGGATCGACGACGATCACCAGCCGGTCGGCGAGATCGCTTGGCGCCTTGAAGAAATATTCGACCGCCTCCAGCGTCTCGTGGTCACGATAGAGGCCGATATGGGCGACGCGCGCCGCCGGCACCAGGTCAAGCAGGCCTTCCAGCAACCCGTTGCCGGCGCGCAGCACCGAAGCGAACACCAGCTTCTTGCCCTCCAGCGTCGGCGCTTCCATGGTCTCGATCGGCGTTTCGATCGTTGTCGTCGTCAGCTCGAGATTGCGCGTGACCTCGTAGCCGAGCAGCAGCGATATCTCGCGCAACAGCCGCCTGAAACCGGCCGTGGACGTCTCCTTCTTGCGCATGATGGTCAGCTTGTGCTGGACAAGCGGATGGTCGACGACGGTGACGCCCTTCATGATGTTCTCCTGATGCGTGTCGCCCGGCGCGCGGACGCGCTTCAGGCAGCTGGAACGACCCTAGCGACTATGGACCGGCCAAGGAACCGCTTGGCCGCCATCGACCACAGCTTTGTCGGAAGAAAATCAGCGCGCCGCGCCGTTCAGCCGGGCTAAAAGTGCCGCCTTGGTCTTCCTGTCGACAAAGGCGGCTTCGATGGCGGTTCTGGTGACGGCGGCAAGCGCCTTTTCGTTCATGGCAAAATGCTCCGCCGCGATATCGTATTCGCGCTTGATCGAGGTCCAGAAATAGGGCGGGTCGTCGGAGTTGAGCGTCACCTTGCAGCCGGCGGCCTGCAAGGCGGGAAACGGATGGTCGGCAAAACTGTCGAACACCTTGAGCGCGATGTTGGAGCCGGGGCAGCACTCCAGGACGATGCCTTCGTCGGCGATGCGCCGGACAAGATCCGGGTTCTCGATAGCGCGCACGCCGTGGCCGATGCGCGAGGGGCGGATATGGTCAAGCGCCGCCTGGACCGTCTCCCAGCCCGTCAGCTCGCCGGCATGGATGGTGATGCCGAGCCCGGCCTCGCGCGCGATCTCGAAAGCCCTGACATAGTCCTCCATCTCGCCCACGCGTTCGTCGCCGGCAACGCCGAAGCCAGTGACCAGCGGATTCCCGCAGCGCGCCGCGAAGCGTGCCGCCCGTTCGATCGATTCCACGCCGACATGGCGCACGCCGGTGACGATCATGCGGCCCTCAATGCCGGTCTTGGCCTTGGCGCGCAGCATGCCTTCGCCCAGCGCATCGGTATAGGCCTTGGGCGAGAGCCCGGCTTTCGTCGCATGGTCCGGCGAGGTGAAGACTTCGGAATAGATGGCGCCATCGCGGGCAAGACTGGTCAGATAGTGATCGGCCAGCCGCGCGTAATCCTCTTCGGTGCGGAACAGATCGGCGGAAAAATCGTAAGCCGCGAGGAAGGACGTAAAATCGTGCCAGACGAAGGAACCGTTCTGGATATAGGGCGAGGCATCCTCGCCGTATTTCTGCGCCTGGCGGATGACGAGCTCTGGCGCCGCTGCCCCTTCAATATGGCAGTGCAGTTCCGCTTTCAAAGGCATTCAAACATCCCGTCGGTCAGTCCAGGTCTTGAAAACCCACCACCTGGAAGCGCGGCTGAACACCGCGCCTTAAACAATAGCGCCCACAGCATCGATCGGCTATGGTCCCGCCGGTTTTATGACGGATCAAAAAAATGTCAGTTGAGAGAACCACGGCCGCGGGCGGCATGGAAACCTCCTATGGTTTCAAGCGTGTGGGGGAAGGCGAGAAGCAGTCCCTGGTCAACGATGTTTTCCACAAGGTCGCCAATCGCTACGACCTGATGAACGACCTGATGTCGGCAGGCCTGCACCGGCTGTGGAAGGATGCCATGGTCACCTGGCTCAACCCGCCGAAGCGGCCGGGCTGGAAGGTCCTGGATGTGGCCGGCGGCACCGGCGACATTGCCTTCCGCATCGTCGATGCCAGCCATGGCAGCGCCCACGCCACCGTGCTCGACATCAACGGCTCGATGCTCGCTGTCGGCCGCGACCGGGCCGAAAAGAAAGGCCTGTCCGGCAACACCGATTTCGTCGAGGCCAATGCCGAGGAACTGCCCTTCACCGACGCCACCTTCGACGCCTACACCATCGCATTCGGCATCCGCAACGTGCCGCGCATCGATGTCGCGCTCGCAGAAGCGTTCCGCGTGTTGAAGCCCGGCGGCCGGTTCCTGTGCCTGGAATTTTCCGAGGTCGAGATGCCGTTGCTCGACAAGGCCTATGAAGCCTGGTCGTTCAATGCCATCCCCAAGATCGGCAAGATGGTTACCGGCGACGGCGAGCCCTATTCCTATCTGGTTGAATCGATCGCGAAATTCCCCAACCAGCAGAATTTCGCGGCAATGATTTCCCGCGCCGGTTTCGACCGTGTTTCCTTCCGCAACTATTCCGGCGGTATTGCCGCGCTTCATTCGGGCTGGAAGCTTTGAGGCTGGCCCGCATTTCCCATTCTCGATATGGCTCATGCCGGTCTCAAGAACCGGCCTTGGTGCGGCCATGAGCAGCGTCGGCGCCGGTTTCAGGCTCGCGCGGGCCGGCTGGGTGCTGGTGCGCGAGGGCGTCATCGCCGCCCTGCCGGGCGAGGAACTGTCAGGCCTGCCGAAATTCGGCTGGCGGCTGGCGCGGCTGTTCACCCGCCGCCGCGCGCTCGCCTATGAGCGCAGCGACCGGCTGGCCAAGGCAGTGGTCCGGCTCGGCCCGTCCTATGTCAAGCTCGGCCAGTTCCTGGCAACGCGGCCCGACGTCGTCGGCAACGACATGGCGCTCGATCTCGCCATGTTGCAGGACAAGATGCACACCTTCCCGAGAACTGAGGCGGTAGCGGCCATCGAAGCCTCGCTCGGGCGCAAGGTGAGTGATCTCTACGCCGAGTTCGGCGACCCCGTCGCCGCCGCTTCGATCGCCCAGGTCCATGCCGCCGAAGCCATCCATGATGGCGCTGCCGCCAAGGTCGCGGTGAAGGTCATCCGGCCCGGCGTGCGCCGCCGCTTCTTCCAGGATCTCGAAAGTTATTTCCTCGCCGCCCACCTGCAGGAGAAATACATCCCCTCCTCGCGCCGCCTGCGGCCTGTCGAGGTGACCGAGACGCTGGCGCAGACAACCAAGATCGAGATGGATTTGCGCCTCGAGGCGGCGGCGCTCTCCGAACTTGGGGAGAACACCAAGGACGATCCGGGCTTTCGCGTGCCATCCGTCGACTGGGAGCGCACCGGCCGTGACGTTTTGACCATGGAATGGGTCGACGGCGTCAAGATGAACAACATCGCAGGCCTGGAGGAGGCCGGCCACGATCTGAAGGCGATCGCCGCCAATCTCGTCCAGTCATTCCTGCGCCATACGCTGCGCGACGGCTTCTTCCACGCCGACATGCATCCGGGCAATCTGTTCGTCGAGGAGGACGGCACCATCGTCGCCGTCGATCTCGGCATTGCCGGACGTCTCGGCAAGAAGGAGCGGCGCTTCCTCGCCGAAATCCTCTACGGCTTCATCATGCGTGATTATCTGCGCGTCGCCGAAGTGCATTTCGAGGCCGGCTACGTGCCGCGCCAGCACAATGTCGCGGCCTTCGCGCAAGCGATCCGCGCCATCGGCGAGCCGATCCACGGCCAGCCGGCCGAGACCATTTCCATGGCCAAGCTGCTGACGCTGCTGTTCGAGGTGACCGAACTCTTCGACATGGCGACGCGGCCGGAACTGATCCTGTTGCAGAAGACCATGGTCGTGGTCGAGGGCGTGGCGCGCACGCTCGATCCGGGCTTCAACATGTGGAAGACCGCCGAGCCGGTGGTCGGCAGCTGGATCGCAGGAAACCTTGGCCCCCGCAGCATGATGATCGATGCGCGCGACGGCGCCAAGGCGCTGCTGACGCTCGCTCGCCAGGCGCCGGAGCTTGCCGCGCGCACCGACCGGCTGTCGCGCGAGATCGACCTGATGGCCGAGCACGGCCTGCGTTTCGACGAGACCACGGCGCGTGCCATCGGCAAGGCCGAGGCACGCTACAGCCGCTCCGGCCGCGTCGCGCTGTGGGTGATCGCGCTGACGCTGGTCTGTATCGCATGGAAGATTCTTTAGACCTGAAAAAACGAAGGGTGAGCCCGCAACTTGCGGCAAATTGATTGCATTGCTATCATCGCCTTCGGCCGGCATGAGCAAAGTGCAATCACATGGCAAGCATCACGATCCGCAACCTTGACGATGAGGTCAAGGAGCTGCTGCGCCGATTGGCGGCGGAAAACAACCGCTCCATGGAGGAGCAGGCCAGGGTGATGATCCGGGCCGCCGTCGACGGTCAGATCGGATCCGGCCGCATCGACCAGATCGAAAACACCTTGCGCGAACTGACCAGCATGCACAGTGCGGCGACCGCGGTTGCGGCCCCTGCGGGCAAGATCCTTCCGCGGGGCACGCTTTCCGGCAAGCGCATCCTGCTTATCATCGGTGGCGGCATCGCCGCCTACAAGGCGCTGGACCTGATCCGCCGGCTGCGCGAGCATGGTGCGGCAGTAAGGGTGGTGATGACTGCCGCAGCGCAGGAATTCGTCACCACGCTGTCGGTTGGCGCGCTGTCGGCCGACCACGTCTTCACCGAACTGTTCGACCGCAATGACGAGCACGATGTCGGCCATATCAGGCTGTCGAGGGAGGCCGATCTTCTGGTCGTGGCTCCCGCCACCGCCGATCTGATGGCCAAGCTCGCCAATGGTCACGCCAACGATCTGGCCTCCACTGTGCTGCTGGCCACCGACAAGCCGGTACTGATGGCGCCGGCGATGAATCCGAAAATGTGGTCGCATCCGGCCACCCGCCGCAACCGCGCGACCTTGGGCAAGGACGGCGTCACTTTCGTCGGCCCTGCCAGGGGCGAGATGGCCGAAAGCAACGAGGCCGGTGAAGGCCGAATGGCTGAACCGCTGGAGATCGTCGCCGCAGTCGAGGCGCTGCTCGATGCCGGCCCCAAGCCGCTGGCGGGGCGTAGGATCATCGTCACCTCCGGCCCGACGCATGAGCCGATCGACCCGGTGCGCTATATCGCCAACCGTTCCTCCGGCAAGCAGGGCCACGCCATCGCCGCCGCATTGGCAAGGCTTGGCGCCGATGTGCGCCTCGTCTCCGGTCCCGTGAGCATCGCCGACCCGGCTGGCGTGAGGACTATTCATGTCGAACGTGCGCAGGAAATGCGCGATGCGGTCGAACAGCTTTTGCCCGCCGATGCCGCGGTGTTCGTCGCCGCCGTCGCCGACTGGCGCAGCGAGAATTCGGCCGGCGAAAAGATCAAGAAGGTGGCGGGCGAAGGACCGCCGGTGCTGCGCATGGTGGAGAACCCCGACATCCTTGCCGGCGTCGGCCATCACAGCCAGCGACCCGGCCTGGTCGTCGGCTTCGCCGCCGAGACGCAGGATCTCTTGCGCAATGCCCAGGCCAAGCTCGCGAAGAAAGGCGCCGATCTGATCGTCGCCAACGATGTGTCGCACGAAAGCGGCATCGGCCCTTCAGGCGTCATGGGCGGCGATCGCAACCGGGTGCGGATCGTGTCGAAGGCCGGCGTCGAGGAATGGCCCGAAATGACCAAGGACGAGGTGGCGGCGCGGCTCGCCACCCTCATTGCCGAGCGGCTGAAAACGATCGTCGTTTGACGTGTATTGGAGCAATTCCAGGAAAAGTGTGAGCGGTTTTCCCTGGAAAAGCGCGCAGCGCCTTCCCTAGGGAATTGCGAACATCAAAGACTACACGCGACGCCAGCTGGACGCCGCGCATCAGATTCCGGACTGAGCGGTCAGTTTGACAAGAGCTCCGCCGTACGGGCGAGCGCGCCGCCGAAACCGTTGAGCGGAATGGAAAAGCTCACCGCTTGTCCCGTATCCGCCGCGAAGGCGTCGATCTTCAGCGTCGTGCCATTCTTGAGCAGCGGCGTGACATTGGCGTCGAACGCCACCGGCACCAGGCAGCCGACGGCCTGGCAAGTGTTGAATGCCAGGCTGCCGTCCAGCTTCTGGTCATCGATGGTCAGGGTGACGCCTTTGGCGAGCGCCAGCCCAAACGGCAGGGCAAGAGTGCCTGTCGCCTCGTCGCCGGTCTTGCTCGACAGCTCGATCGCCAGCAGCCGCTGGTTGCTCTGTTTGTTGAACTGTTGGTGCGACAGGCTGCAGACCTTGTTCGTGCCCGATATCTGGCAATTGACCGTCCAGTCGCCATGGGTTTCGGACAAGGCCGATGCCCCGCCCGGCAGTTGTGGCGCATCGGCCGCGGCGGGCGGAGCCGCCACCTTGTCGCCTTTGGTCTGCGCGGCCACGGCCGGCACACCGGCGATGCAGGCCGCACCCAGCATCGCAACCAAATACGCGTATTTCCTCATCAAGACCTCTCCCGCCCGGCTCCGCCTCGAGCCAGCCTGGAAACTGACCTTGAGAGGCGCGCTGACTGCATTCTGTTTGACCGTTTCCCCGAAGACGCCATTGTCCCTGGCGGACATGCCGGCGCCATTCAGCTCGAGGCCGGCGCCGACCCGATAGAGCGGCGAATCGATCGCTTCCGTCAAGTGCAATGCGAGGTTGCCGGGCAGATTCTCCGCCACCGCGAAGCGGCCTTCGATCTCCGCTCCTTGTGTTGGAGAAGAACTCTGCCCCCGGGCCTTCGATAAGAGGCGATGCTGGCGCGATGTCCGTGCCGGTCTCCAGCGCTGGCGTCGCCTGCAATCCGTGGCCGCTGGCCGGATGGCCGAGACAGGGCGGGGTCACGATTGATTTCAAGGCGACCGATGGACCGCCATGGCATCGCCGGACAAACACCCTATATTGCGGGAATGAACAGGATTTTTAGCAAGAATGTGCCGATGTCGGCGCGCCGACTATTGATGAGACTTGCGTCGGCGGTGCTGGCCGCTACTTTTTTAGCCGGCTTTGCGCTGCACGCTTCCGCGCAGGTGGCCAATCCCGCGATCAACAGCAACGCGCCGATCCAGCAGAACGATCTGCAGGCCTTGCAGAGCCGCATTCAGCGGCAGCAATTCCAGCAGCAGCAACAGCAGTACCGCGACCAGGACCGCGTGATCGTCCAGCAGCCACCGCCGGTCGTGCCACGGGTCAGGCCGGGCTGCCAGACGCAGATCATCGGCAGCACGGCCGTGAGCAATTGCCGCTGACAGGCGGGCTTCTTTTATTTAGCCGACTTACATGGTAGGGGACCTTGAGGGTGCCCCTGCGGCAGTTTGGGTTTGCAAAGGCGCCGCGTCACGCTATGGGGCACTGACCGACTGGACTATTGCAGATGAAAACCACGAAGAAAAAGGCCGCACGCCGGGCCAAGAAAGGGGAAAGAATCCGCCAGGTGGCGGCGATCCCCTTTCGCTTGACCGCGGATGGGAGTTTCGAGGTGATGCTGGTCACGTCGAGAACGACGAGGCGCTTCATCGTCCCCAAGGGATGGCCGATGAAAGGCAAGAACGGACGCAAGGCCGCCACCATCGAGGCGATGGAAGAAGCCGGCGTGCTTGGCAAGACCCTGAAGCAGCCGGCCGGCACCTATTCCTACTGGAAGCGGCTGGCCAACCGCTTTGTCCATGTCGATGTCATCGTCTACCTGCTTGAAGTGACCGAGGAACTGGCCAACTGGCAGGAGGCCAAGCGGCGACAGCGGGCATGGCTGACGCCGGCCGACGCGGCGATGTTGATCGACGAACCGGATCTTTCGACGCTGGTGAAGACCCTGACACTTCCCCAGCCCACGCCGACCGATGCAACCTGAGGACAATTCCTCAGCCGCTCCTACCACCCTTTTCGGGGAGAGGGCGTACCGGCATGCCGGTATAGACCCACAACCATTCGCGCGGCAGCAGCCCCTTGTTGCGCTCGCTTTGCTGCGACTGTTCCCAGGCGTGCGCCAGGATGCCGACGGAACGTGACAGCACGAAGAGCCCGCGCGTCAGCGGCGGCGGGAAGCCGAGTTCGCATAGATGACGGCCGTGGCGCCATCGATGTTGAGCGGTATCCTCTTGCCCTTGCGGCGTGCGACCTCCGCCTCGATCGCCTCGGCGATGTCGGCGAACCCTCCATTGACGACGCCACGCGTGGCAAATTCGCGGGTCAGTTCCGGCAGGCGCGGTGCGCGCGGATCGACCGGGTGAAAGCGGTGGCCGAGCCCCGGCACATAACCCCTTTCCTCGACGAAGAACCGGTCGAGCCGTGCCGAGACCGCCTCCCCAACGCCGCCCCGCCATCGATCGCCTTGGCGATATCACCGTAGAAGGACTGCGCCTGTTCGCCGGCGCCGCCATGCACGTCGCCGAGTGCATTGATGGCTGAGGCCATGGCGCTGTTGATGCCGACACCGCAGGTTGCCGCCATGCGGGCGATGGCGATCGACGACGCCTGCGGCCCATGGTCGACGGCAGCGCCCGCGCAATGCCGAGCAGTGCGGCCTGGTCGCTCTATCAGCGTTCGGTCGTGGCGGTCGACATCCTGCTGCCGATCATGCGCGACCTTTCCGAGCACAGCTGGGAGTGTGTTGCCTTCTATGTCTGCTCGGGCGACGTCCGCACCTGTCTCTACCGCGTCGAATCCAAGCACCCGATCCGCTACACCATACGCGAGGGCGACCTGTTGCCTTTGCTCGTCGGTTCGGGCGGACGCGTGCTTGCGGCATTTTCCGGCGAGGCGGGCGAGCCCTATGAGACCATACGCCGGACCTGCCTCGCCGTCGGCGACCGGGACCCCGAGACGGCGGGCGTCTCGGCACCGGTGTTCGGACCGGGACGCGTCCTGCTCGGCGCCTTGACGCTGGCTGGGCCGAGCACGCACGTCGATGCCGCCTTCCTTCAGCGCATGAAACGGCCGCTGCCCGAGGCGGCGGCCCGCGCCACTCGAGCCTTCGGCGAGGATGCCTCGATGCTCGAACAGGCATGTCTTGCAGCGGAGGCCCTGCCCTAACCCGCGCGGTTATAGGCCGAAAAGGACTGATAAGCTTCGAATACAAACCGATTCAAGTTCAAACAGTCAATTGACGCTGCGTAATATTCAGTCACCCAACTCAAGAAAAGGCTTCAAAGCGAACGGAGCTATTTATTGGCTGTTAAGTCCCTCGTGATAAGCGGTTGTCGTCGCCATTTGCGCGACATGAGGGGCAGAGAATCGTCTTAACCGACGGGTGAAACAGTCGGACAGACGCGCTGACAGGATCATGGCACGTCCGTGAATTCGAAGACGCCATCATCGCTGGACGCCAGCCCCCGTCTTCTCGGGCTCGTCTGGCCGTTCATCGCCGTCGTCCTCGTCCAGGCGCTGGTCGCCAGCCTCAGCCTGTACACGCTTTCGGCGGTTCGCGCCTATGTCGGCGGGGAAAGCCAGTGGTCCAAGGGGCAAAAGCACGCCATCTATTTCCTCAGCCTCTATGCGGATACCGGCAAAGAGGCGTTCTTCACCGAGTATCGCGAAGCGATCGCCGTTCCGCTTGCCGACCGCTCGGCCCGCCTGGCGCTCGAGCAGCCCGAACCCGATGCAGAGGCAGCGCGCATAGGCTTTCTGCAAGGCAGAAACCACGCGGACGACGTTGCCGGGCTGATCTGGCTGTTCCAGAATTTCCGGAAGTTCAGCTATCTCGATACCGCTATTCGGCACTGGGCGGCGGCCGACGCAATGATCCTCGCCATCCAGCGGCTCGGCGATACGATGCATGCGACACTCGGCAAGGGGCCGGCGTCGACAGCCGAGATCAGCGCCTGGAAGGCGGAAATTCATCGGCTCGATCGTCAGGTCACTCCATTGTCCAAGGCCTTCTCGGACAGTCTCGGCGAGGGATCGCGCTTCATCCAGATGCTGCTTACCTTTGCCAATCTCGTCACTGCCGCATTGTTGATCCTGCTTGCCGTGTGGCGTACGCGCAAGCTCCTTGCGCAGCGCCAGGCCTTCCAGCTGGCGCTCAATGCCGAGCGCGAGCGCGCCCAGATAACACTGGCTTCGATCGGCCAGGCCGTCGTCAGCACCGGCCGCGACGGGCGGCTCGACTACATGAATGCGGTTGCCGAGAAACTGCTGGCCTGCCCGCTCGGCGCTGCAAGGGGCAAACCCATCGCAGCATTCTTTCGCCTCATCGACAAGGGCACCGGCGTTGAAGAAACGCAGTTGGTCGAGCGTCTCCTGGCCGGCGAAGCGCGCCGTTCCAGCGCCCGTCCACAATTGCTGCAGCGGCCGGACGGCTCCGTTGTTCCCGTCGCATTGACCGGCGCACCGTTGCTCGTTTCCGGCGAGGTCGTCGGCGCCGTGCTCGCCTTCCACGACATGACGCGAGAAGAGGATTACATCGAGCGGCTTTCGTGGCAGGCCTCGCATGATGCGTTGACCGGGCTCGCCAACCGGCGCGATTTCGAAAGCCGGCTGGAAAGGACAATCGTCGAATTGCAGGGCCAGCCCCGGCAGCACGCCTTGATGTATCTCGATCTCGATCAGTTCAAGCTTGTCAACGATACGTGCGGCCATGCGGCGGGCGACCAGTTGCTGCGCCAGATCTCGGCGCTGCTGACCTGCGAATTGCGGCCGGGCGACGTGCTGGCACGATTGGGCGGGGACGAGTTCGGCGTGCTGCTCGTCGATTGTGAAGCCGACGAAGCGTGCGACATCGCCGAACGGCTGCGCGCGGCTGTGCAGAATCTGCATTTCGCCTGGGATGGCAGGACGTTCAACACCAGCGTCAGTATCGGCATGGTGGAGATCGCCAATGCGCAGGTGACGATCGCGGAAACGCTGCGGGCCGCCGACGTCGCCTGCTACATGGCCAAGGACAAGGGCCGCAACCGCGTCCAGGTCCACAGCGAGGGCGACGTGGACTTGCGCGAGCGTTTCGGCGAGATGGCCTGGGTGCAGCGTCTGCACGCCGCGCTGGTGCAAGACCGTTTCCGGCTTCATGCGCAGGAAATCTGGCCGCTCAACGACGACATCGTCGAGGTGGGAGCGCATATAGAGATCCTGTTGCGGCTGACCGACGAAGACGGCAACTTCGTCACCCCGCAGAGTTTCATTCCCGCGGCCGAGCGCTATGGCCTGATGCCGTCGATCGACCGCTGGGTGGTGCGCAACACCTTCCGCATCCTGGCCGCCCGGCAGGCCGATCCGCGCACGCCGCCCATCGCAACATGCGCCATCAATCTTTCCGGCGCGACGTTCGGCGACGAAAGCTTTCTCGGCTTCCTGGGCGAGCAATTCCTCATCCATGGCATTTCGCCTGCCATGATCTGCCTGGAGATCACCGAAACCAGCGCTATCGCCAATCTCACCAACGCCATGCGTTTCATTGCCGATCTGCGCGGCTTGGGCTGCCGCTTCGCGCTCGACGATTTCGGCTCCGGCATGTCGTCCTTCGCGTATCTGAAGCACCTGCCGGTCGACTACCTCAAGATCGACGGCAGCTTCGTCAAGGACATGCTGGACGACCGCATCGACCGCGCCATGGTCGAGATGATCCACCACATCGGCAAGGTCATGGGCAAGCGTACCATCGCCGAGTTCGTCGAGAGCGACGGTATCGTCGCCGCGCTGAAGACCATCGGCGTCGACTATGCCCAGGGCTATGGGATCGCCAGACCGACGCCGTTCGATGCCTCGACGGTGCTGCTAGGCCGAGGCGTCACGCCGGCCGCCGAAAGCGTCGATCCATGGGCCGATCTGGCGCGGAAGCTGCGCCGCAAGGCGGGCTAGTCTACCTGATCTGCAATCCAGGTTCAGGACAGCCGCTCCAGCAGCACGGTCGGCGCGTCATGATAGGTGGTCCGCAACACCTCGCGATAGCCGACCTTATCAGCGACATTCAACGAGGCGGTATTCTCGGGATCGATGATGCAGACGGTTTTCACCCGTCCGAAGGTTTCTTCGCCCCAGGCCAGCACACGGCCGACGACCTCTGTGGCAAGGCCCGCCCCGTGCACTTCCGGTGCCAGCGCCCATCCGGCCTCTGGAATGCCTTCGATCGACGGTTCCATGCCGCGCTTCAGGTCGTGAAACCCGGCCTCGCCGACGAAGCGGCCCGTCGCCTTCTCCTCGATCGCCCAGAAGCCGTAGCCGAGCAGCGACCACAGGCCGGCATGACGCAGGAAGCGCATCCAGCTTTCCTCGCGCGTGCGCGGCTTGCCGCCGATGAAGCGGGTGACGGCGGGGTCGCCCCACATCGTTGCGTAGGCGTCGAAATCCTCCAGCCGGTGTGCCCGCAGAATGGTTCGCTGCGTTTCGATGACGGGAGTGACGGTCACTTTGCGGTTGTTCATTGGATTTGCCTTGCTGATCTTGTCCGCGCTTAGCAAATTGCCCCTGCGGTGCAAGGGCCAGCGGAAGACGCGCCATCATCCAGAACAGCGGCCTAAGCAGATCTTCAGCCGCGCCAGGCCATGTTCATGTAGACACCGCCACGTTGCAATTCGTCCAGCATCTGGTCGAGCCGCTTCTGCCTGGTGTCCGGGCGCTTGGCGCGGGCAATCCAGCCGAGATAGTCGTTCTTCTGGTAGTCCGGCCGGGCCTCACAGGCAGTCATCAGCCCGCGTTCCGTCAAGACGGCGTGGATCAGGTCAGGCATCGGATTCAGGGGGCGTTTCAGTCCGGTCATGCCTGCGAACCTAACGTGCCTGGACCGAGCGTCAACGCCGCCTATGACCAGGGAGCAGCTTTCTATGGGAATTCTGCCCGACGGTGTTAATTTCCCGGCAGGCTGATTCAGCACATTTGCGGCGCGACCTTTTCAGACGCGGGGCTGGTGCTCAACCCAGGGAAGAAACATGGACACGACCGACCTTGTGCTTGCCATTATCCATCATCTGCTGGTGTTTTCCCTGGCAGGGATCATCGGCGCCGAATTCGTGCTGATCCGCGGCGACCTGCCCGCCGTAACCCTCAAGCGACTCGCCGGCATCGACCGGCACTATGGCATCATCGCCTCACTCATCATCATCGTCGGCATCGGCCGTGTCCTCTGGGGCCTCAAGGGATGGGAGTTCTACATCTACAACTGGATGTTCTGGGCCAAGATGGCGGCATTCGGCATTGTCGGCCTGCTTTCGATCATCCCGACCGTGCGCTTCATTTCCTGGAACCGGCAGGCCAGCGCCAATCCCTCCTTCGCCGTGCCGGCGGGCGAACTGGCCTCGGTAAAGACCTATATCCGCCCCGAGGCCTTCGTCTTCCTGCTGATCCCGGTGTTCGCGGCGGCGATGGCGCGCGGTTACGGCTACCAATAGATCTGGAATAGAACGAGAGCGGACAGAGGTCCGCAATCGGCATTTGCCGAAGCCGCTCGACGATCGACCGTTTCGGATCCGGCCTTCTGGCTCGAACATCGATCCGTTGCATGCCGGCTGCCGCGGATATCCCGGTTTGCCATTTGAGTCCGATTGCAATCTATTGGCCTGCGCTGGTTGTTGTTTCATTCGCGGCCGGCATTGAGAGGAGTTCCGCGCAGCGGTTTATTCATATCCCGGGAGGAGAATTACGATGCGAAAATTTGTTGCCGCTCTGGCCGCCGCTGCGGCCCTCACGCTTTATTCGTTCACCGCCGACGCACAATCCTATCCCGAACGCACCATCACCGTTGTCGTGCCGTTCGCGGCCGGCGGTCCGACCGACACCGTCACCCGGCTCGTCGCGGAAGCCGTGTCGAAGGATCTCGGCCGGCAGGTCATCGTCGAGAATGTCGGCGGCGCCGGCGGTACGCTCGGCGCGGGCCGCGTCGCCAATGCCGATCCCGACGGCTACACGCTGCTCCTCCATCATATCGGCATGGCGACGAGTGCCACGCTCTACAGAAAACTCGCCTACGACACGCTGAACGCCTTTGAATATGTCGGCCTGGTGACCGAAGTGCCGATGACCATCGTCGGCCGCAAGGAACTCCCGCCGACCGATCTGAAAGGGCTTGTCGACTACGCCAAGGTCAACAAGGACAGCATCACCGTCGCCAATGCCGGCATCGGTGCGGCCTCGCATCTGTGCGGCATGCTGTTCATGAGCGCCATCGGCACGCCGCTGGTCACCGTGCCCTACAAGGGCACCGGCCCGGCCATGACCGATCTTCTCGGCGGCCAGGTCGACATCATGTGCGACCAGACGACCAACACCACCAAGCAGATCCAGGGCGGCACGATCAAGGCCTATGCCGTCACCTCGCCGGAGCGCCTCGACGTGCTGAAGGATGTGCCGACGACGATCGAAGCAGGCCTCCCCGCGGTGCAGGTCGGCATCTGGCACGGCCTCTATGCGCCGAAGGGCACGCCGGCCGAGATCACCGACCGCCTGTCGAAATCGCTCCAGGTCGCCTTGAAGGACCCGAACGTCATCGCCCGCTTCGCCGAACTCGGCACCAGGCCGTCATCGGAGGCCGACGCGACGCCGGCGGCGCTGAAGGCAAAGCTGGAAAGCGAGATCGCGCGCTGGAAGCCGATCATCGAAGCCGCCGGCCAGTACGCCGACTGATGGCTTGAACCGGGCGCCAGCGGCGCCCCGTTCGCTTCGATCCGTTTTCACCTGCAACGGCAGGCCCGCTCCAAGGGTCAGGAAGGACCGCCATGAAACCTTTCGCAATCGACAGGACCAACGGCCTGTGCGCCGCGCTGTTCATCTTCTTCGGCGCGTTTTTCGCGCTGCAGTCGCTCAGCCTCGAAATCGGTACCGCGCTGCGCATGGGACCGGGCTATTTCCCGCTGGTCCTGGCGATCGTGCTGATCCTGCTGGGCGCCATCATCCTGATCCAGGCGATAAGCGTCGAGGACGAGCCGATCGGCCCCATGGCGTGGCGCGGCATGTTGTTCATCCTGCCGGCGCCGATCTTCTTCGGCCTGACGGTGCGCGGCCTCGGCTTCGTGCCGTCGATCTTCCTGACGGCGCTGATCGCCGCTTTCGCCAGCTGCCGCATGAAGGCGCTCACCGCGCTCGTGCTGTCGGCTGGCCTGACGCTGTTCTCGATCCTCGTCTTCAGCTACGCGCTCGGCCTGCCCTTCCAGCGCTTCGGCCCCTGGCTGCCCTCATGGCTGGCATTGTGAGGCGCTGACATGGACTTGCTCAACAACCTCGCGCTCGGCTTTTCGACCGCCTCGACGCCGGCCAATCTCGGTTTCTGCCTGATCGGCGTCCTGCTCGGCACGCTGATCGGCGTCCTGCCCGGCATCGGCGCCACCGCAACCATCGCCATGCTGCTGCCGATCACCTTCCAGATCGGCGACCCGGTTTCTTCCCTGATCATGCTCGCCGGCATTTACTACGGCGCCCAGTATGGCGGCTCGACCACCGCCATTCTCATCAACATGCCCGGCGAATCCTCGTCGGCCGTCACCGCCATCGACGGCTATCAGATGGCCCGCCAGGGCCGCGCCGGGGCGGCATTGGCGATCGCCGCGATCGGCTCGTTCTTCGCCGGCACGGTGTCGACCTTCCTCGTCGCCGTCTTTGCCCCGCCGTTGACGGCGATAGCCCTGCGGTTCGGCGCGGCGGAGTATTTTTCGTTGATGATCGTCGGCCTTGTCTCCTCCATCGCGCTTGCTCACGGCTCGATCGTCAAGGCGCTGGCGATGGTCGTGCTCGGCCTGCTGCTCGGCATCGTCGGCACCGACATCTACACCGGCGCGCCGCGCTTCACGCTCGGCATCCGCGAATATGCCGACGGGCTGAATTTCGTCGCGGTGGCGGTCGGCGTCTTCGGCATCGCCGAGATCCTGCGCAATCTTGAAAACGAGCATGAGCGCTCGGTGCTGATCAGCAAGGTCTCCGGCCTGATGCCGACCCGCGACGACTTCAAGCGTATGGCAGCACCCATCGTGCGCGGAACCATCATCGGTTCGGCGCTCGGCATCCTGCCCGGCGGCGGCGCGGTGCTTGCGGCCTTTGCCTCCTACACGGTCGAGAAACGCGTGTCGAAAACCCCGCAGGAATTCGGCAAGGGCGCCATCGCGGGCGTCGCCGGACCGGAATCGGCCAACAATGCCGGCGCCCAGACCTCCTTCATCCCGATGCTGACGCTGGGCATTCCGGCCAATCCGGTGATGGCGCTGATGATCGGCGCCATGATCATCCAGGGCATCGTGCCCGGCCCCAATGTCGCCACCGAGCAGCCGGCGCTGTTCTGGGGCGTCATCGCCTCGATGTGGATCGGCAATCTGATGCTGATCATCCTCAACCTGCCGCTGATCGGCCTTTGGGTGAAGCTCCTGACTATCCCCTATTACGTGCTTTTCCCGATCATCATGGCGTTCTGCTCGATCGGCGTTTACAGCGTCAACACCAATGCTTTCGATCTCTATGCCGTCGCCTTCTTCGGCCTGCTCGGCTATGTCCTGACCAAGCTGCGCTGCGAACCGGCTCCCCTGCTGCTCGGCTTCGTGCTCGGCCCGCTGCTCGAGGAAAACCTGCGCCGCGCCATGATCCTGTCGCGCGGCGACCCCAGCACCTTCGTGACGCGGCCGATCAGCGCCGGCCTGCTACTGGTGGCGCTGGCCGTGCTCGTCATCGTCTTCCTGCCCTCGGTCAAGAAGAAGCGCGAAGAAGTGTTCGTGGAGGAGAGTTGAAGCCCGGTCAGCTTTGGGCCTGAACCGCGTCCAGCGGATCGAGCGGAGCGATCGGCACCAACGGCGCCGGAATGCTGGTCGTCTTCTCCTCAGCCTTGCAGATATCAGCGATGACGCAGGCCGGGCAGTCCGGCTTGCGCGCCTTGCAGACATAGCGGCCATGCAGGATCAGCCAGTGATGCGCATGGCGCATATATTCGTCCGGGATGATCTTCAGCAGCCCTTGCTCGACCTGTTCGGGTGTCTTGCCGGGCGCCAGGCCGAGCCGGTTGCCGATCCGGAAAATATGCGTGTCGACCGCCATCGTATGCTGGCCGAAGGCCATGTTGAGCACGACATTGGCGGTCTTGCGCCCGACGCCCGGCAGCTTCACCAGTTCGTCGCGGTCGTCGGGCACTTCCCCGCCATGGTCACGGATCAGCGCTTCCGACAGCGCGATGACGTTCTTGGCCTTGTTGCGCCACAGACCGATGGTCCTGATGTAATCGCCGACCTTGGCCTCGCCCAGTGCCAGCATCTTCCGCGGCGTATCGGCGGCTTTGAACAAGGCCCTTGTCGCCTTGTTGACGCCGGCGTCCGTCGCCTGCGCCGAGAGCACCACCGCCACCAGGAGCGTAAAGGCGTTGACATGTTCGAGCTCACCCTTCGGCTCCGGCCGCTGGACGGAAAAGCGGCGGAAGATCTCGTGCACTTCGGCCGGACTGTAACGTGACGTCCGCCGCACCGGCCGCGGGCGAGGCTTGGCGTTCGAGCCGTCACGTCGTCCGGCTGGCAGGTCTTTTTCGGGCATGGAAGAATCTTTGGACTTGGGGCTCGCCATTTCCTTCCTATAATATCCTGTCATGAGCGACACAAACGCCTCGTTCCAGGCTGACGAGCCCTTCTTTCACGCATTGCTGACCCCGCACCGGTCGCTGGGCAGGACGGGCTTCCTGGTCCTGATGGGCGCTTTGTCGTTCGGCTGGCTGGCGACCGGCGCGTTCTTCCTGTCGCGCGGCGCATGGCCGGTATTTGGCTTCTTCGGTCTCGACGTGGTCGCCATCTACATCGCCTTCCGTGTCAACTACCGCGCCGCCCGCGCCCGCGAGGAGGTATCGGTCTCGCGTACCACCCTCGACATCCGCAAGACGGCCCCTTCCGGAAAATCGGAAGCTCACCGCTTCAACCCGTTCTGGGCACGGTTTTCGGTCGCCCGCCACGCCGAGATCGGCATCACCAAAATGACGGTCGAAGGCCAAGGCCGGAACGTGCCGATCGGCGGCTTTCTCGATCCCGAGTCCCGCGAGAGCTTTGCCACCGCCTTTTCGCGCGCGCTGGCGACCGCCAAGGCGCGCTGAACGGCTCTTTGTTTTGACGCAATTCCGGACGGAAAACCGTTCACACTTTTCCTGGAATTGCTCTAGAACCGATAGCGCAGAAGCCTGCCGACCTTGCGCAGCGCCGGAATGTGTTTCCACAGGCGAACGAAAAGTTTGGCGGACCAGCCCATGCGGGCGGCGTGTTCGGGCATGTAGGCGGAAATATCCTCGACGAACCGCAGTTTCGGAACCGCCAATTCCAGCTCGTGCGGATCATCGATCGCCCAGTGAACCTCTGCGCCAGTCGCCTTGATGGTGGGATTGAGACGAAGCAGCGTCAGACCGAAACGGCTGTAGGCGTCGAACATCAGCTCGCCGCCGGCAAGGTGCGAGACAAGCCGCGAAACCAGGCGCAGCCCTTCGGCTGCGGGAAGATAGGGCGTCAGCCCTTCCGCCACTACGATGGCCGGGCGGTTGCGGGGCACTTCGGCCAGCCAGCCGGGCTCGGTCACCGACGAAGCGATGAGATGATAACGGTCGCGGGACGGGTAAAGTTTTCGCCTGAGTTCGATGACCTGGGGATAGTCGACGTCGAACCAGTCCACGCCTGGCGGCGGATCGACACGGAAGATGCGCGTATCGAGCCCGCAGCCCAGATGCAGCACGATGGCGCCGGGATTCCTCGCCAGAAAATCCTCGACACGAACGTCCAGCGTCTTGGCCCGGATCGCCAGGCCGATGCCGAGATTCTCGTCGACCTTGAGCCTGGAGAAATCATAGTCGATCTTGCGCAACGCCTCATCGGCGAAATGATCCCCAAGCAGCGAATGGGGCAGCCGGCTCTCCAGCGCCTTGCCGTACAGCGTCATCAGCAAGGTTTCCTTTGCCCCGGTCAGATGCACTTTCTCGCCAGCCATGAGCGACTCCTGGCATGAAACCCCGAGTCTATGTGGGTATGCGCGGCAAGAAGGCAAGTTTCGGGTGGCGATCGCCGCCCCGAGGGGCGATATTCCTGGCCAAGGAGACAGTTCGATGAGCACACAGACAGCCGTCCTCAAAAAGGACATCACGCCGCAAGGCAGCGACTACGAGATCGTGCGCCGCGCCATCGAGAAGATCAGCCTCGACTATCGCGACCAGCCTTCGCTCGAGGAGCTTGCCGAGGAAGTCGGCGAGACGCCAACCGGCCTGCAAAAACTCTTCACCCGCTGGGCCGGCCTGTCGCCCAAAGCCTTCCTGCAGGCGGTGACGCTCGACCACGCCCGCCGGCTGCTCGATTCCGGCATGCCGCTGCTCGAAACCTCGTTCGAACTGGGCATGTCCGGCCCTGGCCGGCTGCATGACCTGTTCGTCACCCATGAGGCAATGTCGCCGGGCGACTACAAGACACGCGGCGCCGGCCTCACGATGCGCTACGGCTACCATCCCTCGCCTTTCGGCACCGCCCTGATCATGGCCACTGACCGCGGGCTTGCCGGCCTCGCTTTCTGCGACCCCGGCGAGGAGCGCGCCACCTTCGCCGACATGTCCAGCCGCTGGCCGAACGCCATCTATGTCGAGGACCTGGCCGCGACCGGTCCTTACGCCGCGCGCATCTTCGATCCGACGCTGTGGCGCCCCGACCAGCCGCTGCACGTCGTCATGATCGGCACCGACTTCCAGGTTCGCGTCTGGGAGGCGCTGCTGCAGATCCCGATGGGCAAGGCCCGCACCTATTCCTCGATCGCCGCCAGCATCGGCGCGCCAAGCGCCAGCCGCGCGGTCGGCGCCGCCAATGGCGCCAACCCGCTCTCCTTCGTGGTGCCTTGCCATCGCGCCATCGGCAAGTCCGGCGACCTCACCGGCTACCACTGGGGCCTGACCCGCAAGCGCGCCATCCTTGGCTGGGAGGCGGGCCAAGTGTCGTCGTAAATATCGTTTTTCCAGTTTCCGGCGAAGAAATTTACAGATCTTGGATAGCAGAAAGTATTAATTGGATTCTATCGGAAATTCACGTTACAACCGGTGACAACCTTCGGTTCTTTATAAGATGTTATTTCCGCGAATTATTTAATTTTACACTAAATTAACCACGATAAAGCGATCATGATTCCTGTTAATTCGGGCGATCCGACTTAATAGGAGGTCTCGATGAAGTTGTTTCGCACCGCCTTCGGTGCAACCCTGCTGGTCGCGTGTCTGGGCCAGCCTGCATCGGCTGCGACGCAAAATGTCATTTTCAATGGCACGATCACCCCGACCTGCACGCTTGTCATTGCCACCAATGGCACGATGACGGTCAGTCCCGACCTCCAGACCCTCAGTTCCCACAACAGCGGCGGCTCTGCCGGAACCGTCACGCTGACGACGACAGGCGGCGTGTCGCTGAGCGTCGATCCGGTTACCGCCACGACAGTGCCGTCGGCCGACACGACGTCGACCACCTGGACGCCAACCTACTCTTCCGCCGGTGCGCACTCCATCGTCGAGACCGGTTCCGCTACCGCCATCAGCACACCCGGCGCCGACCTCGTTTCGGTCCATCTCGCCGGCACCAAGGGCGGCAGCAACCGCTTCGCCAACGGCAACTATCAGGCAACGGTAACGCTTCGCTGCGAGTAGCGCCCGGGGAAGGAGGCATCCTTGACACCTTTTCGAACCCTGGCGACGGCGCTGGCCGTCGGCCTGATCCCTGCTGCCGCGGCGGCGCAGTCGATGTCGCCGATGCGCGGCGAGGTCAACAGTTTCACCGACGTCTTCGCGGTCCGCGTCTTCCCGGCCAATCCATACGACCAGAAGATCAAGATCGAAATCCACGTCTACGATCAGGATTTTCAGCCGGTGGACGCCAGGATATCACCGGCTGCCTTCCAGCTCGGCGCCCAGGCCTCCCGTCCCGTCCTTGTGGTCGTGCCCTTCGGCGGCGCCGCCGAGCGTAAAGTGCGTATCTGTACGGAAAGCATCCCCTTCCCCAACCAGCAGACGCAGATAAGGGCGCAGATATGCGGAAAGTTCTTTGGGCACCGCAAGTCCTGACGCTGGCACTCGCGGTTGCTGTCACAAGCACCGTTCCAACTCAGGCCCAGGACCAGATCTACAATCTCAACCAGAACGAGAACGGCTTCAATTTGCCCGGTGTCACCTTGCCCCAGGGCCAGGACGAGGTCCATGCCGCGGACGGCACCACTTGCCGTTCCGCCGTTTCCGGTTCTGGTGCCTATGTCGATCTCGGCGTTATCAGAGGCAACAACCAGACGGACAATGGCGTCGCCACCTACGGCCGGGTGGTGATCCCGATCGGGCGTACGCCGAAACGCCTCGACTGCAGCCGGCTGTATGAACTGGAGGTCCAGCGCCTGCAGATGGAGCTGAAACTGCTCAAAATGGGCCTCGGCGGCGACGGCCCGACCGGAAGCGTGGCCACGAGCGCTCCCGCGACCGCGGCCGCATCACCTGGATGGGCCAACGAAGGCTGGACCATCAGGACCGGAAACAGCGATGGCAAGAAGAAGAAGAAAAAATAGGCCCGCGCTGCTTACGATAGCAGCCCTTGCCGGCTTCAGCCAGCCCGCACCGGCGGCGATCATCGGCACCTGCACCATCATGGTCGGGGCATCGGGGACGATGACCGCAAATCCTGCCATAAGCATACTGGGTTCCAAACAGGCAGGCGGATCGAGCGCCAGCGCCACCGTGGTGGCGAGCTCGCTTCTGTGCACCCTGCTCAACCTGCTGGACTGCTATTCGGTTTCGGCGCCGGCGCCTGCCGCATTCTCGTCCGCGCCGAGCGGCGGCGGCACCAACGTCACCTTCGCCTCGGTCTTCCGGCTCGATGGCTCGGGGGTCGACATCAACGGAAGCGTGCCGCAAAGGGTCACCAACGGCACCCACGCCCTGCAGGTCGATCTCACCGCCACCAAGTCGAGCGGCGTCTTTCCCGCGGGCACCTATCAGGGCATCGTCACCGTGCGCTGCGAGTGAGGCGACAAATCGCCTTTTGATATCCACATGGTCTGGCAACTCATCGCATGACGCGCTAGCTTCCGGCACAACCGGGGTGACGGCGCATCGATACGGAGGCACCGGCGCAGCTCGTCATCTCGATCCACGATGTGGATCTCGATCCACATCGTGCTTTCCGAAAGTCGATCCTGATTTCCGGCCAGCGCTGGCAGGGAGGCACTTTCTTGATAGTCGTCATCGGCTCGATCAATCTCGACCTTATCGCCAAAGTCGACCGCTTGCCGAGCCCCGGCGAAACGGTGAGCGGTTCCAGTTTCGCCACGGCGCCGGGCGGCAAGGGCGCCAACCAGGCGCTGGCTGCCGCGCGCGCCGGTGTCCAGGTGCGCATGGTCGGCGCCGTCGGCAAGGACAGTTTCGCCGGCGAGGCACTGGCGTTGCTGCGCGAGGCCAGGGTCGACCTGTCGGGCGTGGGCGAAACCTTTGCCTCCACCGGAACGGCGCTGATCATGGTCGGCGCCGATGGCGAGAACATCATCGCCGTGGTCCCCGGCGCCAATGCGTCCGTGGTGCCCGGCGACCTTTCCAAGGCCTTCCTCCAAAAGGGCGATGTCGTGCTGCTCCAGCACGAGATCCCGCTGGCGACCGTCGATACGGCACTCGACCAGGCACGGGCGGCCGGTGCCATCACCGTGCTCAACACCGCTCCTTTCCAGGGCGACGCGGCGGCTTTCCTCGGAAAGACCGATTATGCCGTCGCCAACGAGACCGAGTTCGACCTCTATGGCGAGGCGCTGGCGCTGAACGGCCGCGACCGCGCGGCACGCATGCGCGACTTCGCCGCGAAAACCGGCCGCACCATCGTCGTCACCCTCGGCGGCGACGGCGTCATGGCAGCGACACCGAGCGAGTTCCTCACCCTTGCGGCCATGAAGATCACGCCTGTCGACACGGTCGGCGCCGGCGACACCTTTTGCGGCTACTTCGCTGCCGGCCTGTCTGCCGGCCTAGCGCTCGACAAGGCACTGGCACGCGCCGCTGCGGCGGGCTCGCTCGCATGTCTCAAGCCCGGCGCCCAGCCGGCGATCCCGCTGGCCAAGGATGTCGATCAAGCCTTGCAGGAAACCCATTGAAAGTGATGCGCCCCGGGACGAAACATGCCGTGCCGCCGGCCGGTGATATCTGCCGCCTGTCCGCCATCGACCTTGCCGGCGCGATCCGCCGCAAGAAACTGTCCGTGCGCGAGGTGGTGACGGCCTTCCTCGACCGCATCGAAGCGGTCAACCCGCTGGTCAACGCCATCGTCTCGTTGCGCGACCGCGACGATATCCTGCGCGAGGCCGATGCAGCCGACGCCAGGCAAGCGAGCGAAACCGGGACGCTCTTCGGCCTGCCGATCGCCATCAAGGACCTCGCCTCGACGACCGGGCTCAGGACCTCCTTCGGCTCGCCTATCTTTGCCGATTTCGTGCCGCAGGAAGACGATTTCTTCGTCGAGCGCATCCGCAACGCCGGCGCCATCATCATCGGCAAGACCAATGTTCCCGAATTCGGGTTGGGATCCAACACCTACAACAACGTCTTCGGGCCGACGCTGAACGCTTTCGATCCGGCGCTCACCGCCGGCGGCTCGAGCGGCGGCGCGGCGGTGGCGCTGGCGCTCGACATGGTGCCCGTCGCCGATGGCAGCGACTTCGGCGGCTCGCTGCGCAATCCGGCAGGCTGGAACAATGTCTACGGCTTCCGGCCATCGCAAGGGCTTGTGCCCGCCGGACCCGATCTTGAGGTCTTCCATGCGCAGATGGGCGTCGAGGGCCCGATGGGCCGCAACGTCGCCGACATGGCGCTGCTGCTCGACGTGCAGGCGGGCTACCATCCGCAGGCGCCCCTGTCCTATGAGAAACCGGGTTCGTTCCTCGAAGGGCTTGCACCGCCATCGACTGGCGGCCGCGTCGCCTGGCTCGGCGACCTCGGCGGCCATCTGCCAGTCGAACCTGGCATCCTCGATCTGTGCGAGGCGGCTCTCGGCCGCTTCGCGGATGCATCCTTCCCGGCGGAACCCTTGCTCCCGGATTTCGACTTCGAAGCGCTGTGGCAGGCCTTCGTGACGCTGCGCCAGGCCAGCAGCGGCTGCGCCCTCAAGGTCCATTACGACGATCCTTCCAAGCGCGGTCTGCTGAAGCCGGAAGCCATATGGGAAATCGAGAACGCCATGCGGCTGACGGCGCCGCAGATCCGCGCGGCCTCGGTGGTGCGCACCTCCTGGCATCGGATGCTGCTGTCGATCTTCGACCGCTTCGATCTCATCGCCCTGCCCACCGCGCAGGTCTTCCCCTTCGAAGTCGGCATGCATTGGCCCAGCGAGGTCGCGGGACGGCCGATGGACAGCTATCACCGCTGGATGCAGGTTTCAGCCTTCGCCACGCTGGGCGGCTGCCCGGCGGTCAACGTGCCGGTCGGCTTCGACGACAAGGGCCGGCCAATGGGCATGCAGCTGATCGGCCGGCCGCGCGGCGACCTCGCCGTACTGAGGGCCGCCGCCGCCTATGAGGCGACGCTGCCCTGGCAGGCCGGCGCCTGACGCACGTGCAACGGCCCGGCGTTTCGCGTCAGGCTTGCGCGGAGGTTACCCGCATGCATTAATTGTCGCCTGCCACGCCGCATTGGCAGCATTTTGAGGAAGATCATGTCGCTGGAACTTTACGCCGCCTATGTTCTCGCCTGCATCGTTATCATCCTGGTGCCGGGACCGACGGTCACGCTGATCATCGCCAACAGCATCCGGCACGGAACCCGCGCCGGTCTGGCCAATGTCGCCGGCACGCAGGCCGGGCTTGCCATCATGATCGCCATTGTCGGCATCGGCCTCAACACGCTGATCGCGGGCATGGGCCACTGGTTCGAATGGGTCAGGCTGATCGGCGCCGCCTACCTGATCTGGATGGGCGTGCAGATGTTCCGCTCCAAGGGCACGCTGAATGCCGACGGAACCGCCAGAAAGCCGCGCGGCGGTTTCTTCCTGCAGGGCCTGGTGGTGGCGCTCAGCAACCCCAAGACGCTGGTGTTCTTCGGCGCCTTCTTTCCGCAGTTCATCGCGCCGCAAGGCAATTACTCGCTGCAGATCGTCGTCATGGGTCTCACCGCCATGATCTTTGCCGCCGTGTCGGATTCGACCTACGCACTCGCCGCCGGCCGCGCCGGGCGCCTGCTGTCGGCCCACCGCATCAAGCTCATGTCCAGGATCAGCGGCAGTTTTCTGGTCGGCGGTGGCCTTTGGCTGGCGTTTTCGAGGTCGAAGTAACGGCGGCCGCGAGCCGGGCGACGCGAAGAGTTGCAGCGCCCTCGCATAGCAACCGATTGAAAGTCTGCTCTCCCACCACCACATGAATCTCTATCGGGGGATTCATGCCTGTCTTTTGGACTTGGGATGGTTTGAAGAGGAATGCGCCTGGCGTGATCCTCTTCATCGGTGCGTTTGCGATTATGCTCATGTTGGCGGCGAACAAATGGGCCAACGACGCAAGCCCGATTCGGTCTGTCGGTGCCATCGATGCAACGATCAAAAGTGCCCAATGGAGAGACGGTAAGTACATCCTCTATGTGCTTGTTCTCGACGATGGCTCGTCTGTGCTCATCGACGACGACCGCCCGCATCTGATTGGGTCAGATGCGGGCATCGAACGCGTCACGCGCGACAATGGCGTCGTCTTCTACCGGTTTCCCGAGTGAGACATGCCCAGAAGCTCTATGCCTCTGGGCAAACCGTCTGCATCGATCGGCGGAAGTGTTACAGCCGGCCCAGCCGCTCCACCAGCAGCGCGAAGAAGCCGTCATGGTCGATGTCGCGCATCACCATGGCATTCTTTTCCCGCTTGGTGACGCCCCACCAGTCGATCACGGTCATGCCCATGGTCAGTTCCGAGGCGGTCTCCACGCTGACATTGCAGTTGCGGCCCTTGAACAGGTCCGGCTTCAACAGGTAGGCGATGACGCAGGGGTCGTGCAGCGGGCCGCCATCGGTGCCGTATTTGCCCTCGTCGTAACGCTCGAAGAATTCCAGCATCTCGGCGGTCGCGATGCCGACCTTGGTGCCGAGCGCGCGGAAAGCCTGCGTGCGCTTGGTGGTGGTCAGCGCCTTGTGGGTGACGTCGAGCGGCATCATCACGATCGGGATGCCGGCCTTGAACACCAGATCGGCGGCCTGCGGATCGACATAGATGTTGAATTCGGCCGCGGGCGTGACGTTGCCGCCCTCGAAGAAGCCGCCCCCCATCAGCACGATTTCCTTGATGCGCGGCGCGATCCGCGGTTCGCGGATCAGCGCCAGCGCGATGTTGGTCAACGGCCCGAGCGGGCAGAGCGTGATGGTGCCGCTCTCTTCCTTCATCAGCGTCTCGACGATGAAGTCGACGGCATACTGCTCCTGCAGCTTCATCGTCGGTTCGGGCAGCTGCGGCCCGTTGAGGCCGGTCTTGCCATGCACTTCCTCGGCGGTGACCAATGTGCGCGCCAGGGGACGGATAGCGCCGGCATAGACCTTGACCTCCGGGCGGCCGGCCAGTTCGCAAATCTTGCGGGCATTCTTCTCGGTAAGCTTCAGCGGCACGTTGCCGGCAACGGCGGTGATGCCGACGATCTCCAGTTCGCTGCTGCCGAGCGCCAAGAGAATAGCGACGGCATCATCCTGGCCGGGATCGGTGTCGATGATGATCTTGCGTGGTTGGGGCATTTCAATTCCTTGTTTGGGAGGCCGTGAGCTCACCGGATCGATCGCACGCCTGAAGAACGACCCCGGCGCTTCTCCTTGCATCCGCGCGTCGTTTCAAGCGCCATGTCGATTATTCCTGTGAGTCCAAGGCTTGGTCTTTTTGGGCGGGTCTTGTGGTGGCTTGAACTTGGTCGCGGGGCGGACCATATCAAGGCCATCGGGAAAAATGCCATCCGGGTTTTTCCAGTTTATGTCGCTCTTGAGAGGACAGTGTAACATGAGCCGAATGACGCCTTTCTCCAGCCCGCTTCTCCTTGGTTTCGATGCCATGGAAAAGACCTTGGAGCGTCTGGCGAAGTCCGGTGATAGCTACCCTCCCTACAACATCGAGCGCCTCAGCGGTGCCGACGGCAAGGCCGAAAGGCTGCGCATCACACTCGCCGTCGCCGGTTTCGCCGAAAGCGATCTCGATGTGACAACGGAGGAAAACCAGCTGGTCGTGCGCGGCCGTCAGACCGACGACACCGAGCGCGAATTCCTTCATCGCGGCATCGCCGCGCGCCAATTCCAGCGCTGTTTCGTGCTGGCCGACGGCATGCGTGTGATCGCGGCGGAGCTGAAGAACGGCCTTTTGTCGATCGACCTCGATCGGCCGGAATCCGAACGGCTGGTACGGAAAATAAATATATCGGTGAAAGACTGATCTTCACCGACGGCTCTCATGCGGGATGGCCTTGAGCGGCGTCCTCGCGCCAAGGAGGCTTGAAATGACCAGGACTGACGAGAATATCACCATGACCAGCGGTGAATTCGCCCATCTCGGCGAAGGCTCGGTCGCTTATCTGCGCAAGGTCTCGAGCGACGAGTTGCTCGGCCGCTTCCCCAACATCGGTGAAATCGCGCCCGGCCTGGAATTGTGGGCGCTGTTTGCCGCCAATGGCCAGCCGATCCTGCTTTCCGACGCGCGTGACCGCGCGCTGGCCGGCGCCATGGAAAACGACCTGACCACCGTCGCCATTCACTAAAAGCGACCGGTTGGCTGACACGAAGAGGGCCGCCCGCGGCGGCCCCTGGCAAGTCTTTTCAAAATCCGGCTTCAGGCGGCGTGCGAGGCCTGCGTGTCCGACAGCAGCGCGTGGATCGCCGCGGCATCGCGCGTCCCCCTGATCTTGGCCACGGTGTCGGCGTCGCGCAGCACGCGCGCGATGCGCGACAAGGCCTTCAGATGATCGGCGCCCGCCCCTTCCGGCGCCAACAGCAGAAACACCAGATCGACAGGCTGGTCGTCCAGCGACTCGAAATCGACCGGCGTTTCCAGCCGGGCGAAAACACCGGCGATGCGCTTCACGCCGGCGAGCTTGCCATGCGGAATGGCGATGCCATTGCCGACGCCCGTCGAGCCCAGCCGCTCACGCTGCAGGATGGTGTCGAACACTTCCCTCTCCGGAATGCCCGAAATTGCCGCCGCCCGTTCAGAAAGCAATTGCAGAAGCTGCTTCTTGGAGTTCGCCTTCAACGCCGGCAAGATCGCCGGAACGCTGATAAGATCGCTCAGATCCATGCTTGAAAATCCTTGTTCGCCTGCCGTGGCCAGTCCCCACCCCTCGTGCGGCTGGCTTTTATCCCTGTGCGACCTTGGTCGTGGACGGGTCGATCCAGCCAATGTTTCCGTCGGGCCGGCGATAGACGATATTGAGATGATCGGTTCCGGCGTTGCGGAAAACGAACACCGGACTGTCCTTGGTATCGAGTTCGATGACCGCCGAGGCCACCGACATGGTCTTCAGCGTCATGGTCGATTCGGCGACGATGGCCGGCGCGAAATCCTCCGGCATCTCCTCGTCGTCATCGGCAAGCGGCGCCATCACCGTATAGGCGATGTCGGTCAAATCGCCATTGCCTGAATTGTGCGATTTGAGACGGCGCTTGTAGCGCCGAAGCCGGGTCTCCAGCCGATCGGCCGCGGCCTCGAAAGCCAGGGTCGGATCCTGGGCATCGCCGGTGGCCTGCAGCGAGGCGCCGGAATCCAGCCGGATCATGCAATCCGCCGAATAGCGCGAGCCCGATTTGATGACGGTGACGTGTCCCGCAAAGCCGCGATCGAAATATTTGCCGATCGCTTCGCCGACACGATCGTTGATGCGTGTGCGGAACGCATCGCCGATATCCATGTGTTTTCCCGATATGCGCAGATTCATCTGAAAACTGACCTTCCTTGCTCAGGCTTCAAACTGGCCCGAGTTTATACTCGTGATCCGTGCGCACAAGCTTTGCGGCGTCACTCGCGCCGATTTAAATCCGAACTTTCCGGTTGATCACAAGCCGCCTTTTTGACCATCCCGAGGCCATTGTCGTGACGGACCATCCGCTAGCGGGCATCAGGCCCGTCTCATGCGGGCGGGCTTCTAGCCACTTCCCCGCGGCTTGTCAATGAAGCTCGGCAGTTGTGGAAAATCGCAGGCGCCTAGCGCCCGGCGCTGGCGAGCGCCCGCTTCTCGCGCCGGCGCTGCACCGACGACGGAATATTCATGCCTTCCCGATACTTGGCGACCGTGCGCCGGGCGATATCGACGCCGCTCTCCTTGAGCATGTCGACGATCGCGTCATCCGAAAGTACATCGATAGGTTTTTCTTCGTCGATCAGCTGCTTGATGCGATCACGCACCGCTTCCGAGGAATGCGCGTCGCCGCCGCCCGACGCGGCGATCGAGGCGGTGAAGAAATAGCGCAGTTCGAACACGCCGCGCGGGGTCAGCATGTATTTGTTTGCGGTAACGCGGCTGACGGTCGATTCGTGCATGCCGATCGCGTCGGCCACCGTGCGCAAATTGAGCGGCTTCAGCTGGCGCACGCCGTGGACCAGGAATGCATCCTGCTGGCGCACGATTTCCGAGGCCACTTTGAGGATCGTCTTTGCCCGCTGGTCGAGGCTGCGCGTCAGCCAGTTGGCGTTCTGCAGGCATTCGGCCAGGAAATCCTTTTCCGCCTGGTTCTTCGCATGCGGCGACACCTGGGCGAAATAAATATGGTCGACCAGCACGCGCGGCAGCGTCTCGGCGTTGAGTTCGACGGTCCAGCTGCCGTCATTGGCCGCGCGCACCTCGACATCGGCGACGATGGCGTCACTGGCGCCGCCCGAAAACGCCATGCCCGGGCGCGGATCGAGTGCCCGGATTTCGGCCAGCATGTCGAGCAGATCCTCCTCGTCGACGCCGCAAATCCGCTTCAGCGTCTGGAAATCACGCCGCGCCAGGAGCTCGAGATTGGCGACCAGGGCCTTCATCGCCGGGTCGAGACGGTCGCGCGCCGCAAGCTGCAGCGAAAGACATTCGGCAAGGTCGCGGGCGAACAGGCCGGTCGGCTCGAAGGTCTGGCACACCGCCAGCACCTTGGCCACGCTCGCTGCGTCGGTGCCCAGACGCGCGGCGATCTCCTCGATATCAGCCCTGACATAGCCGGTTTCGTCGAGGCCATCGGCGAGTTCGCCTGCGATCAGCCGCGCCGCGGGATCGACGAAGGCGAGGGCGATCTGCTCGCCGACATGGTCGCGCAAGGTGATGGCGCTCGCCGCCATGTCGCCGGCGTCGAGCCCCTCGGACGAGGAGCCGCCGCCATTGCCGGATGCCGATTTCCATTGCGCCGTCAGGTCGGGTCCGAGCCGCTCGCTGATGCCGGGATCGTCGGGAAACAGGTTCTCCAGCGACGTATCGAGTTTTTCCGATATCGCCTCGGCGCTCCACCCCGCCTCGTTCTCGAACCAGTCGCCCTCGGCGGCCGCTTGCGGCTCTGCCTCGATCTTCTGCACCTGGTCGCTCGCGGCGTCGTCCTGCGGCTCGGCGCGCTCCAGAAGCGGGTTGCGCTCGATCTCCTCGTCGATGAAGTGCTCAAGCTCGACATGGGTGAACTGCAGCAGCCGAATCGACTGCATCAGCTGCGGCGTCATCACCAGCGACTGGGACTGTCTGAGCTGTAATTTCGCCGCCAACGCCATGGTTCGGTTTCAAACGCCTCCTCTACGCGTCCGCGCCTCCCGAAACGAATTCGGCAGCCGGCCATAAAAACTGGCCCGGCTTTTGCTTGTCAAGGCAAAGCCTAGCAAAAGCCGCTTACCGGAGCGTTATCTCGGAGCAAAATCGCGAAAAATCAGCCCGCGACACGCAAAAAATCGTGCCAGGAAACAAATTTCACGCCTAAGGCAAATTTCCGGAAACGATCCTCCGGCCGGAATTGCATGAGAAAAAAGGTCAGAGCGTAAAGCCCTCGCCGAGGTAAAGCCGCCGCACATCCGGGTTCGCCACCACCTCGTCGGCGCGGCCATGGGTCAGCACCTGGCCGGCATGGATGATGTAGGCACGGTCGATCAGCCCGAGCGTCTCGCGCACATTGTGGTCGGTGATGAGGACACCGATGCCGCGCGCCGTCAAATGGCGCACAAGCTGCTGGATATCGGCGACGGCGATCGGGTCGATGCCGGCAAAGGGCTCGTCGAGCAGCATGTAGGCCGGGCGCGTCGCCAGCGCGCGTGCGATTTCCAGGCGCCGCCGCTCGCCGCCGGAGAGCGACATGGATGGCGCCTTGCGCAGATGGCTGATGTGGAATTCCTCGAGCAGTTCGTCGAGATTGCGCTCGCGCACCTTGCGATCCTTTTCGACCACTTCGAGCACGGCGCGGATATTCTGCTCGACATTGAGGCCTCGGAAGATCGACGCCTCCTGCGGCAGATAGCCGATACCGAGGCGCGCGCGACGATACATCGGCATCGAGGTGACGTCGAAACCGTCGATCTCGATCGTGCCTTCATCCACCGGCACAAGGCCGGTAACCATGTAGAAACAGGTGGTCTTGCCGGCGCCGTTTGGGCCGAGCAGCCCGACGGCCTCGCCGGCGCGCACGCCGAGCGTGACGCCGCTGACCACCTTGCGGCCCTTGTAGCTCTTGGTCAGGCCCTTGGCGATCAAGGTTCCCTTGAACTTCGTCTTGTCGACGGTGATCGTGGCCGGAGCCGAAACCTTGGCTGCGGCACGTCCCGGAAGACGCGCCGTCAGCGATGACAGGCTGGCCATCAGGGGTTCGTCGCTCCCGCCTTTGGCGCATCCGATTTCGGCGGGGTCATCGACATGATGACACGTCCCCCGCAACCATCGACATTGGCTAGGCCAGTCTTCATTTGCACGGTCAGCTTGCAGCCCTTGAGCACGTTGGGGCCCTGCGACAGCACCACTTCCTTGCCGGACAGGACCAGCACCTGCGTCTTCATGTCGAAGGTGCCATTGTCGCCGGTCGCAACCTGGTCATCCGACTTGATGTAGACCTTGCTGCTGACTTCGAGGTGATCGATATTGGCGGAGCCGGTCATCGCGGCACCCGCCGCTTCGGTACCCTTGGCGGCCGCGTTGGGATCCTTGACGTAATACACCATCATCTTGCCGGCCTTGAGCAGGGTTGGCCCCTGGACGACGGTGACGTTGCCGGTGAACACGGCGACGTTCTCGGCCTGCCGCACCTCCAGCTTGTCGCTTTCGATCTGGATTGGCTTGTCGCCGGACAATTTGAGCCCGGACACCTGGCTGCTGGCACCCGACTGCGCCACCGACGGCACAAGGCCCAGCAGGAGCAGCACCGAAGTTGCGGCCGCAAGCCGTGTCGAACTATTGTGCCACATTCGATTCTTCGCCCTTTGCCTCAGCCGCCTTCACGCTGGCGGGATCGATGTTGACGCGCACCCTCTTCTCGAACACCAGGATCTTGCCATTGTCCTGGACCGACAGGGAATCCGCTGTGATTTGCGACCCGCCACTGCTGACGTCGACGGGGTCGTCCGTCTTCATAGTGCCTTTGCCCATGTCGAGGAAGACCGATTTGAACTTGGCTTGCATGCCGTCGGTCGTGGTGATCATGACGTCGCTGGTCATTTTCATCGTATTGCCGTCGCGATCGTAGATACCGTGCGAGGCTTTGATGGCAGCGACATTGTCCGGCCCGACCGGCACCTTGGCGTCTATGCCTTCGAGCTCGATGATGCCTTGCGTGCTGACATCCTGGATCGCCCGCAGGGCTGTCATCGAATAGGGCTGCTTCTGCTTGGTGAAACCGTTGAGCTTGGGATTGGCCATCACCAGCTTGCCGTTGGAAAAGGCGGCGCCTTCCGACTGCACCGCGACCGAGACGGGGGCGGCCAGATAGGAATAGATCGGGAAGGCGACGGCGATCAGCGCCGCGGCCAGGGGCACGGCGAATTTGAGCACGCGCACGCGGCGCGAATGACGTTGGGCGCGGTCGAACGCATCGCCCCGCGTCCAGCCATCCGCCGGGGGAGCCAACGCCGTCTCGGGGCTGGTCGGTTCATTCGATCGCGCTAACATGACTGCTTTCTTCTAGACCCTGCCCGCCAAGGAACACCGCCTATAGGTGGGGGGCCGGCACTCTCAAGCAAGCACAAGCCCACGAAAACCGCAAAAATGTGACAACTGTGGTTGTACAAACGAAAACGAGGTCGGCACAACAGCCGGTACTTCATAGCAGAAATGGGCGCGCCTGCGCCTTTTTTTCATCACCGCTGTTCTTCCCCTTACCTCGCGTGCCTTGCACAGGCCAGTCACAAAAAGGAGTGTGTTTGGATCGCCGCGGGCGGATTGCCGCGCCACAGGCAAGCGGAACTGCTTTCCGATGAAGACATCATGGTCTAAAAGCGTCTCTTCCCGCCGACCGTGAGGCTGACCATGGCATTGAGAGCCGACGACCTGATCGACCGCCGCCGTTTGCGGCGCAAGCTGACATTCTGGCGTGTTGCGGCCATCGGCATCGTGGCCCTCGGAGTGATCGCGCTGTCGGCCTGGTTCTATCGCGACGATCTCGGCGGCTCGGCTGTCGACCATATCGCCAAGGTCAGGATCGAAGGCACGATCACCGAGGACGAGGACCTGATCAAGCGTCTGGAAGACATCCGCAAGTCGTCGAAGGTGAAGGGCGTGATCCTCGCGATCGATTCACCCGGCGGCACCACCGTCGGCGGTGAATCGATCTATGAGGAGGTGCGCAAGGTAGCCGCCGACAAGCCGGTTGTGGCCGAAGTCGGCACGCTCGCCGCATCGGCCGGCTATATGATCGCAAGTGCGGCCGACCACATCGTCGCCCGCAAGACCTCGATCGTCGGCTCGATCGGCGTGCTGATCCAGTATCCCGACGTCAGCGGCCTGATGGACAAGCTCGGCATCAAGCTGGAGGAGGTGAAATCCTCGCCGCTCAAGGCTTCGCCTTCTCCTTTCAAGCCGACCAATGACGACGAGCGCGCCATGGTCCGCAAGCTCATCCTCGACAGCTACGACTGGTTTGTCGGCATCGTCGCCGAACGCCGCAAGATGACCCACGAACAGGCGCTGGCGCTGGCCGACGGATCGATCTTTACTGGCCGCCAGGGTGTCGCCAACGGGCTGATCGACGCCGTCGGCGGCGAAACCGAGGCGATCGACTGGCTGGCGGCCAAGGGTGTCGACGCCAAGCTCAAGGTGGTCGAATGGAAGGATACGGAGCGGCGCGGCAGCTTCCTGTGGTCAAAAGCCATGGTAAAAACGGTGGGCAGCGCGCTTGGCCTGCCGGACTACAGCAGTGATGTCATCCACGAACTTGGCGCCGACCGCTTGTTTCTTGACGGCCTCGTTTCTGTCTGGCACCCTTGAGCGCGGTTTGGGGCAGCTGAAAAAGCCAATAAAATCATCCTCATAATTTCGACCGAACTGCTTTCACGGGGACCCGTCTGATGATCAAGTCCGAACTTGTGCAGATTATTGCCACGCGCAATCCGCATCTTTTCCTGCGCGACGTCGAAAACATCGTCGGCGCGATCTTCGACGAGATCACCGACGCACTCGCCGAAGGCAACCGGGTCGAGTTGCGCGGATTCGGTGCCTTTTCGGTGAAAAACCGTCCCGCCCGTACCGGCCGCAACCCGCGCACCGGCGAATCCGTCGAGGTCGAGGAGAAATGGGTGCCGTTCTTCAAGACCGGCAAGGAACTGCGCGAAAGGCTGAACGGCGGCAAGTAGGCGCAGCGCCAACTTCCGACGGAAAACATAATGCTCAATCGTTTCATGCTCATCGTGGTCTTCGTGCCCCTGGCGATCATCCTGATCGCGCTGGCCGTCGCCAACCGCGAACTCGTCGCCTTCACGCTGGATCCGTTCAATCCCGGCAATCCGAAGCTGACGCTCACCTTGCCGCTGTTCATTTTCCTGTTCCTGGCGCTTGCCATCGGCATGATCGTCGGCAGCCTGGCGACCTGGGTCAAGCAGGGCCGCTACCGCAAACTGGCGCGCCAGCGCGGCGTCGAGGCGGAAAACCTGCGCCAGGCGGTCAGCCGCGCGCCATCAGCGCCGCAGGGATCAGCCCAAGGACAGGCCCAAGGGTCGGCCCAAGGGTCGGCATTGCCAAAGCCGACCAGTTGATGGGCCGGCCGGCGCCTTTCGTTCCGCGGAGCTGTTCATGCTGACCATTTCGGCCGCCGAGGTCGACAGTGCGCTGACCTTTCCCGGACTGGTCGAGACGTTGCGCGCGGCATTCCGCGAAGGTGCGGTGCAGCCGGTCAGGCATCATCACGCTGTCGAACGGCCCGATGGTGCCGCCTCGACCTTGCTGCTGATGCCGGCATGGACCGATTTCAACGCCGCCGGCACGTCTTCCGGCGGCCATATCGGCGTCAAGATCGTCACCGTCTCGCCCGACAACAACGCCATCGGCAAGCCCGCCGTGATGGGGCTCTATCTCCTGCTCAATGGCGCGACAGGCGAACCGGAAGCCCTGATCGACGGCCAGCGGCTGACGCAATGGCGCACCGCCTGCGCCTCGGCGCTGGCGGCTTCCTACCTTGCCCGCGACGACGCCTCGCGGCTGCTTGTGGTCGGCGCGGGCGCCCTATCGCCGTTCCTCGCCAAGGCGCATTCGGCCGTGCGGCCGATCAAAACCATCCGCATATGGAACCGCACCCCGGCAAACGCCGAGAAAGTCGCGGCCGATTTGCGCGCCGATGGCTTTGCGGCCAGCACCGCGACCGACCTCGATACCGAGCTTGGTGAGGCCGATATCGTTTCCTCGGCGACGATCACCACCACGCCGCTGATCAAGGGCGCTCTGTTGCGGCCAGGCACCCATGTCGACCTGGTCGGCGGCTTCACCCCGACGATGCGTGAAAGTGATGACGACGCCATCGCCCGCGCCCGCGTCTATGTCGACACCCGCGCCGGCGCCACCAAGGAAGCCGGCGACATCGTCCAGCCGCTGGCCTCGGGCGTGCTGAAGACGGACGCCATCGTCGCCGACCTGCACGAATTGGCGCGCGGCCGGAAAAAGGGCAGAGAGAGCCCTGACGAGATCACGCTGTTCAAGTCGGTTGGCGCGGCACTCGAGGACCTTGCAGCGGGCATTGCCGTCTACAAGGCTCTCAAGCCCTAGCTTCTGCAAGTTTCTTTGCAGCACCCATCGCCTCTGCGATCAGACGAAAATCGTGATCGGTGATTTCGAACAGGCCAAAGCGCAGCTGATATCCCCAGTTCGACTTGCCGGCGGTGAAGTCCAGCCGTTCGAGCAACGGCTTGATCGGCGCTTCTTCAGCCGCCATCCACTCGACATCGCGCCGGAACGGCGTGAAGCCGCCGCCCATGTCGCCCTGATAGGGTTCTCCTTCCCGCACCGTGCCGATTGCCGTGAATGCCTGCAGGCCGTCTTTTTCGCGCAAAACTGTGGTCGGCGAATAGTAGACGATGCCGTCGCCGGGCTTGACGCGACGCAGCGGCGCCGCCTTGCCGTGATTGACCTGCATGAAACCGTCCTTTCGGCCGCGCCGGACATGTTCGGCCGACGCAACGGCGATCCAATACGCGCTCATTTCTGCTCTCCATCGGCCTGTTGCCCGTCGGACAGCCAGTAGACGCGCAGGCGGTGGTTGTCGGGATCGAGCGCAACGAAAGTGCGGCCGAAATCCATGTCGGTCGGCGTCTGCAGGATCTCCAAGCCACGTCCGGACCAGTCGGCGTGGGTTGCGTCGACCGCATCCGGCGTCTCCAGCGCAAACACGATCTCGGCGCCGCCACCGGCCGCGGCCGCCGCCGGCTCGACCGTATGGCGCGACCACAGGCCGAGCTTGAAGTCGTTGTCGAGCACGAACAGCACGAAGGCCGGCGCGCTTTCGAGCGGCTCGCACCCCAGCAGCGCGCTGTAGAAGGCACCGCTCTTGAGCGGCTGGTCGACATAGAGAATGACGAAATTCGGGCTTACCATGACTGCTCTCCAAGCTGTTTCAACGTTTCGACTTGGCTGATATAGGGCAAGCTACTGTCAGATTCTGGCAGTAGGCATCATGGCCCGCGCGGCTTGTCGAGCGTTGCCCGCCACTCCTTGAGCAGCGCCTGGCGGCGACGCGGATAGCGCGCATCGACGGCGTCGAGGCCGGATATGCGATCGGCGCGAAAATGCCGGAAATCCTGTCGCATCTCGCACCACGCCACCACCACCCGCACCTTGTCGAAGAAGCCGAGCGCGAACGGCCAGACGATACGTTGCGAAGCAGCACCACCGGCATCGCGGTAGAGAAAACCGAGTTTGCGTTCGTGGCGGATGGCCTGCCGCACGACGCCAAGATCTATGCCTTCAATGGCCGTCATCTGCGGCCCGACCAACAGGGTCGAGGCATCGAGATCCTCGCGCAGATCCTCCGGCAGCACGGCCGCGATCTTGGCCAGCGCATTGGCGGCAGCGGCCGAAAGACGCTGGTCCGGCTGCTTGGCAACCCAGCGCGAACCGAGCACGATGGCTTCGATCTCCTCGTCGCTGAACATCAGCGGCGGCAGCATGAAGCCGGGCTTGAGCACATAGCCCAGTCCCGCCTCGCCCTCGATCGGCGCGCCTTGCCCCTTCAGCGTGGCGATATCGCGGTAGAGCGTGCGGATCGAAATCCCGAGCTCATCGGCCAGCGCCTGCCCGCTCACCGGCCAGCGGTGCCGGCGCAGCGACTGGATCAGGTCGAGCAGGCGTTCGGAGCGGGACATCAATGGCAATCCGTTGGCGACGAACGATAGGGCCGCCATGCTTGGCGCCGCAAGCGGCTTGATGGCTCGGAACTCCTCGGACGAGGGACCGTTGTTCCGGCATGCAGATATACGGTTTCCTGCTGTTCTGGTCTGTGCTGACTGCCATGGTCGCCGCACTCAGCCTCGGGCCGTCTTTCGCCCACGTCCTGGAATCGGCACCCCGGCTCACCCAGTGGTCGCCGGCCCTTTGGCGCGAGACCACCGTTTTCAACGGCCAGTTCCTGCTCTTCGCGGTGATTGGCGCGCCGCTGGACATCGCGGCAATCGCCTGCCCCGGACTGCTAGCCTGGCTGCTGCGCGACGATCGCCCGGCGTTCTGGTTCGCGCTCGTAGCCGCCTTGCTCTACGCGCTGTCGCTCGTGTTGTGGTTTGTTCTCGTCAAACCGGCCAATGATGTCCTCGCCACCTGGGTGCCGGGCCCGATCCCGGATGGTTTCGAAGCCATCCGGCTGCGTTGGGAAACCGGCCACATGGCCGTCACGGCATTCAAAACCGCCGGCTTCATTTCGCTGGCTCTCGCCCTGCTTGCGATCAGGCGCGGCTGAACCGCCCGCCACCGCGCCGCCGTCGCAATGTCGCGCGGGTTTTGTTGCGCCGAAGGGCATAGCTGTGGCAGAAGCGGGCCGAACCGCCGGAGATGCTGCTTCTTGAAGTCTTTTCGCGACAAACGCCGCGACGGCCGCCCGCCCGCGAAGGACGGCGCGCAACAGGCGCGTGCGCACGACAATCACGGTGCGGCAAGGTCGGAGGCAAAGCCACGGGAAAAGCAGGCCGGCAGCCCGGACAGCCAGCCCGCACCGAATTCCGCCCCGCGCATCCTTGCCCGCCGTGACGGCGCCCTGCCCGCCGAGCAGCTTCCGCTGATTCTCGAAGTGGCGCCGAATGCCGATTATGCGCTGCTCGACAGCGGCGCCGGCCAGAAACTCGAACAATATGGCCCCTACCGCATCGTGCGGCCCGAGGGCCAGGCGATCTGGCAGAAGGCCTTGCCGGCGAGGGACTGGGAGCGTGCCGACGCCATCTTCACCGGCGACACCGACGAAGAGGGCATCGGCCGCTGGCGTTTCCCGAAGATGCCGCTCGGCGAGACCTGGCCGATGAAGCATGACGGCATCGATTATCTCGGCCGTTTCACCTCGTTTCGCCATGTCGGCGTCTTTCCCGAACAGGCCTCGCACTGGGACCACATGGCCGGGCTGATCGCGGCGGCCAGGCGGCCGGTCAAGGTGCTGAACCTGTTCGGCTATACCGGCCTCGCCTCATTGGTGGCGGCCCGCGCCGGCGCCGAGGTCACCCATGTCGATGCCTCGAAGAAGGCGATCGGCTGGGCGCGTGAAAACCAGGAGATGGCCGGGCTGGGCAGCAAGCCGATCCGCTGGATCGTCGACGACGCGGTGAAATTCGCCGAGCGCGAGGAGCGCCGCGGCAGCCGCTACGACATCATCCTGTTCGACCCGCCGGCCTATGGCCGTGGCCCCAAGGGCGAGGTCTGGCAATTGTTCGAGGATCTGCCTGCCCTGACCGATCTCTGTCGCGCGATCCTGACGCCGAAGCCGCTTGCCGTGGTGTTGACCGCCTATTCGATCCGCGCCTCCTTCTTCGCCATCCACGCTTTGATGCGCGACACGTTCGCCGGCATGGGCGGCAGGGTTGAATCGGGTGAGCTGATCATTCGCGAAAAGTCCGCTGGCAGGGCGCTTTCGACCTCATTGTTTTCGCGTTGGGTGGCCTGAATGAACGAACGGCATGTGGGCGCACCTGGCCAGGTGAAGGAAGTCACCAGCCTCGCCAATCCGCTGATCAAGGACATCAAGGCACTCGCCCTGAAGAAATTCCGCGACCAGCAGAACGCCTTCATGGCGGAGGGGCTGAAGCTGGTCATCGATGCGCTCGACCTGGGCTGGCAGATCAGGACGCTTGTGTTCGCCAAGGCCGGGCGCGGCAACCCGGCGGTGGAAAAGGTCGCCGCGCGCACGGTTGCCGCCGGCGGCACGGTGCTCGAAGTCTCGGAAAAAGTGCTTGTCGCCATCACCCGCCGCGACAATCCGCAAATGGTGGTCGGCGTCTTCTCGCAAAAATTCCTGGCGCTGAAGGACATCCGCGCCGACAATGGCGATGTCTGGGTGGCGCTCGACCGGGTGCGCGACCCCGGCAATCTGGGCACCGTCATCCGCACCGTCGATGCCGTCGGCGCCAAGGGTGTCATCCTGGTCGGCGACACCACGGACCCGTTTTCCGTGGAGACGGTGCGCGCCACCATGGGTTCGATCTTCGCCGTGCCGGTGGCGAAGGCAACGACCGAGGCCTTCCTTGCCTGGCGCGGCGGATTTTCTGGCCTTGTCGCCGGCACGCATCTGAAGGGTGCGGTCGACTACCGCTCGGTCGATTTTTCCCGTGGGCCTGTGCTGCTGATGATGGGCAATGAGCAACAGGGCCTGCCTGAAAGCCTGGCAGCGAGTTGCGACCGGCTGCTCAGGATCCCGCAAGCGGGCCGCGCCGATTCGCTCAATCTCGCCGTCGCCACCGGCATCATGCTGTTCGAGATTCGGCGCGGCGCGCTGAGGCTCGAACCAATCGCCGACCAGCAATGAAGGTTGCCCGCCCGTGAGATCATGGTCCCCCTACGCGCTGCTCGTCGTCGCGGCCATCGCGCTCGATCAGTGGATCAAGCATCTGGTCGAGGCCGGCCTGCCCTTCCAGGAAAAGCTCGATCTGGTGCCGTTCCTGGCGCTGTTTCGCACCTACAACACCGGTATCGCCTTCTCGATGTTCTCCTCCTTCGGCGATACCGGCCTGGTGGTCATCGCCGTTATGGTCGTGGCTTTCGTGCTCTACCTCGCCACCCGCACGCCATCGGGCCATGTCATCGCCCGCACCGGCTTTGCCCTGATCACCGGCGGCGCGCTGGGCAATCTGATCGACCGTGCCGTCTACGGCCACGTCATCGACTACATCTTGTTCCACACGCCGGTCTGGTCCTTTGCCATCTTCAACCTCGCCGACGCCTTCATTTCCGTGGGCGCGGCACTGGTCGTCTTCGACGAACTCATCGGCTGGCGTCGCGAGCCCAAAGCTTCGAACGCCAAATCTTCCAAAGATTGACCCCACGCGGCCATCGCCGCACAGTCAAGGACGCCAAGCAAGTTCGCGGAGAAAAAGATGTCCGAAACCTTCAAAGCCATCCTCGTCTCGCGCGACGCCGACAAGAAACAGTCGGTCGCCGTGACGGATCTCACCGAAGCCGACCTGATGGAGGGTGACGTCACCGTCGCGGTCGAGGCGACGACGGTGAACTACAAGGATGGGCTGGCCATTACGGGCAAGGCGCCGGTGGTCCGCCGCTGGCCGCTGGTGCCGGGCATCGACTTCGCCGGAACGGTCATCTCGTCCTCCAATCCCGACTGGCGCAAGGGAGACAAGGTCATCCTGAATGGCTGGGGTGTCGGCGAGACGCATTTCGGCGCCTATGCCGGGCGTGCCCGCGTCAAGGGCGACTGGCTGGTTCCGCTGCCGGAAGGCATCAGCGCCCATGACGCGATGGCGGTCGGCACCGCCGGCTATACCGCCATGCTCTGCGTCATGGCGCTGGAGCGGCACGGCATCCTGCCTGATCGCGGCCCGGTGGTGGTGACGGGTGCAGCCGGCGGCGTCGGTTCGGTCGCGGTCTCCATCTTGTCCAGCCTCGGGTACCACGTCATTGCGTCGACCGGACGCAATGCCGAAAGCCCCTATCTGATAAATCTCGGCGCCGCCGAGGTGATCTCGCGTGACGAGCTCAGCCAGCCCGCCAAACCGCTGGCCAAGGAACGCTGGGCCGGCGGCATCGATTCGGTCGGCAGCCACACGCTGGCCAATGTGCTGTCGATGACCTCCTATGGCGGCGCGGTCGCGGCCTGCGGCCTGGCCGGCGGCATGGATCTGCCGTCGAGCGTCGCCCCCTTCATCCTGCGCGGCGTCTCGCTGCTCGGCATCGATTCGGTGATGGCGCCGAAGGCCGTGCGCCTCGAGGCCTGGCGGCGCATCGGCACCGATCTCGACCTGCAGAAGCTCGCCAGCCTGTCCACGACCATCGGCTTCGACAATATCATCGATGCCGCGCGCGACATCGTCGACGGCAAGATCCGCGGTCGCGTCGTCGTCGACATGTAAGCCCGCCTCGCGGGCTCCAGCCAGCGGATGGATCGCCTAATCCGGTGGCGAATCCGCCGCTGCCGGGACAAAAACGCCTATCCGCTAAAATTCGAACGATCCGCCGCAATTTTCCATAATCTCTGTCTGGCAAGGGTTTCGCATGATCGCGGAATCCGACAGCCGACAGGCAAACAAGGGCGACGATGTCGATGCGGTTGCGGCACCAGCGGCGGCGCGGCGGTTCATCGCCGCACCGCCGCTGGTGCCCGAGCAACAATTGGTCAGGCGGGAAGGCCTGCCGCTGCTCACCTTCGTCGCCATCCTGGTCCTGGCGGGCCTCGCGCATCTGACCGGGGCGCCGATCTTCATCAGCCTCGCCTTGCTGGCAACCGGCCTCGCCGGCCTGGCCATGCATTTCCATGCCAGACGCAGCGCCCACCGCACCGTGGTAATGCTGGACGAGACCACCGCCCGAAGCCGCGCCGAAATCGAGACGCTGGCCGACCGCATGTGGGAAATGCAGGAAAGCGAGGAGCGCTTTCGCGGTCTCATCGATGCGCTGGGCGACCTCGTCATCCATCGCGATCGCGACGGCCACATCGTCTATGCCAACAAGGTGTTCGCCGATCTGGTCGAAGCCGATCAGCGCGATCTTGCCGGCAAGACCCTGGCCGAACTTGGCATCGAGGTCGGCATCGTCCCCGATGCCGCCTTTTCCGACCATGAGTGCCTCAGTTCCACCGATGTCGCCATCCGCACGCCAAGCGGCCCGCGCTGGTTCTCCTGGATCGAACTGTCGGTGCGCGACAAGGACAGCGGCACGGCATCGCATCGCGCCATCGCCCGCGACATCACTGCCCGCAAGCGCGCCGAATCCTCGCTCATCACCGCGCGCGAGCGCGCCGAATACGCAAGCCAGGCCAAATCGCGCTTCCTCGCCACGGTCAGCCATGAAATCCGCACGCCGATGAACGGCATCATGGGCATGGCCAGGCTGCTCGCCGACACCAGCCTATCGCCGGAACAGCAGACCTATGTCGGCGCCATCTCGACCTCGGCCAGCGCCCTGCTCGCCCTGATCGAGGACCTGCTCGACTATTCCAAGATCGAGGCCGGTCGCTTCGATCCGGAACCGCAGCCCATGTCGGTGCGCGAGATCGCCGACAACATCATCGAATTGCTCGCCGCCCGCGCCTTCGCGAAGGGTATTGGCCTCGGCTGCCACGTCGAACCGGATGTACCGCAATTGATCACAGCCGATCCAGGCCGGGTCAGGCAGGTGCTGCTCAATCTGATCGGCAACGCCATCAAGTTCACCGACGGCGGCGGCGTGCTGGTCAGCATCGCGCGCGCCCGCACCGAGACCAGCGACCGCATCTGCTTCACCATCACCGACACCGGTCCCGGGCTGCGCGAAGAGGACATGGAGCGTATCTTCGAGGAGTTCGAACAGGCCGACGGCACCTCGACGCGCGCACATGGCGGAGCGGGGCTCGGACTTGCCATCTCCAAGCGGCTGGTGGCCGCCATGGGTGGCACGATTTCGGTGTCCAGCCGGCTTGGCCAAGGGTCGGAATTCGTCTTCGAAATCCCGGCCACGGAGGCCACCGAGGCGCCTCAGGGCCGGCAGAACGTGCTTGCCGGCAGGCGCGCGGTGATCCTGTCCAGGAACGCCGTCGAGGCAGACGCCATCGCCCGCACCATCCGCGCCAATGGCGGCGCGGCCGCCATCGCCACCACGGTGGCACAGGCCGCCTCCTTCGCCGACGGCTGCGACGTGGTTCTGGTCGACGCGGCCATGGAGGAGAGCGATGGGAGAGTGCTCAAACGGTTGCGCCAAGTCGGCTTTTTGGATTGCGAAGCCGTTACGCTGATCGCACCGACCGACCGCGGCCTGCTTGGCGAATTCCGCGCCAGCGGCTACGCGACCTTCCTGGCCCGGCCGGTGCGCGGTGGAACACTTTTGCGTGTTCTTTTGACCAGCCATGCGCCGGCCCTTGCCCAGCCGCAGCCGGAAAAGCGCCGCACCCCTGCGCTGCGCGCTTCAAGCGACCGCCAGTTGGGCTTGTCCGTGCTGATCGCCGAGGACAACGACATCAATGCCATGCTGGCCCGCGCCACGCTGTTGAAGGCGGGGCACCGCGTCAAGGTAGTCGGCAATGGCAAGGCCGCCGTCGAGGCCGTCACCAGCGCCGGGCACAAGCACCGCTTCGACGTGGTGCTGATGGACCTGCATATGCCGGTCATGGACGGGCTGGATGCCATTGCCGCGATCCGCCGCCATGAGGAAGAGACATCGGCGCCGCCCGTGCCGATCATGGTGCTGTCGGCCGACAGCCAGGAAAAGACGCGCCATGCGGTGCTTGCCCATGGCGCCAGCGGCTTCGTCACCAAGCCCCTCGACCCGGATGCGCTCGTCAACGCCGTCGAGGGCCAGGTTGCGGCCTGATCCGGTTTTTTCCAGCTGGGCGGCTGATGCACGCCAACCCAAAGAGGCCCCGATTTATCGAGGGCGACCCCCATCAAAACAAGGGTTTGAAGCGCGGCGAGTTGATCCGTGCAAACGAAAGGCGCCTCGCTCCTCCTCACCTAACGTAGCCGGTTGACCGTTTTCGCCAGCCGACGAAGTATTGCCCGCGACGCCTTATCACGGTACTGTCACAATCCTGTTGCACCTACACCGTATCCCCGTGCCAAGAGGGATGGCTCGAAGGAGAATCACTCGTGCATACAGTTATGCCGGAATGTGACACTCGGCCGAACGCCAGCAGCGCCTTGCTCGGCGGGCGTAATGTCGATTCCGTCATAAAGGGCGCCGCACTCGGCCGTATTGGCAATCTCGAAGTGCGGCTCGCCCGCAACGAGGCCGAGATCGCGGCCGCGCAGGAAGTGCGCTACCGCGTATTCTATGACGAGCTTGGCGCCCGCAAGGACCTGTTCCAGGCGCAGGACCGCCGCGACGCCGACCGATTCGATCCGCTTTGCGATCATCTGCTCGTCTTCGACAATTCGATTTCCGGCCCCGAACACCGCCGCATCGTCGGCACTTACCGGCTGCTGCGGCAAGAAATCGCGGCCGCCGCCGGGGGCTTCTATTCCGAAGGCGAATTCGAGCTGACCAAGCTCATCGCCCGCCATCCCGGCCAGCGTTTCCTCGAGCTCGGCCGATCCTGCGTTTTGCCGGAATACCGCTCGAAGCGCACCATCGAGGCGCTGTGGCAAGGCATCTGGGCCTACATCAATCACTACGAAATCGGCGTGATGACCGGCTGCGCTTCCTTCCACGGTACCGTGCCGGCGGCGCATGCCGAGGCGCTCACCTATCTCGCCCATCACTGCCGCACGAATTCGGCCTGGGATGTGCGCGCGGTGTCCGGGCGCTATTGTTCCATGGACCTGATGCCGATCGAGGCGGTCAACACCAAGGCGGCGATCGCGGCGATGCCGCCTCTGGTGAAGGGCTATCTGAGGGTCGGCGCCCGCATCGGCGACGGCTGCGTCATCGACCGCGAATTCTCGACCGTCGATGTCTTCGTGGTGATGCCGGTCAAGGAGATCGGCGCCCGCTACGTCAATTACTATGGCGGGGAAGCGCAGCGCTTTGCGGCGTAAGGGCAGCAGGCAAGACGCTACGTTCACGCTTCGCTGACTACGCACTACTGACTATTCTCTATCCCCTTCCTTACGGAATATCCTCCGGCCGCCGGCCAGGCCGGCTCCTGTACGACGGAAACGACCAGCCGAAACGCAGCGCGCCGCCGCGCACGGCGAGCGCCACGACGAAGCCGGCCAACCCCGAGACGATCTGCGGCAATCCGGCGACGTCGCCAAATGTGAAGATGGCGGCGCCCGCCAGAGCGGCCGTGACGTAGATCTCCGGCCTCAGCAGCACCGATGGTTCGCCGGCAAGCAGATCGCGCAATATGCCGCCGAAGGTCGCGGTCAGCATGCCGGTGATGATAGAAACCACCGGCGAACCGGTGATCGCCAGGCCCTTGGCCGCACCCATCACTGAAAAAGCGGCCAGCCCGATGGCGTCGAGCCACAACAGCAGCTTGTAGCGGGATTCGACGCGATGCGCGGTGAAGAAGACAAGGATCGCCACCACCGCGCAGATCAGCACATAGTCGCGGTTTCCCACCCAGAACACCGGCACGTTGAGGATGAGGTCGCGAAACGTGCCGCCGCCAATGCCGGTGACGCTAGCAAGGAACAGGAAACCGATAATGTCGAGTTGCTTTCGCGAAGCAGCCAATGCCCCGGTCGCCGCAAAAACAGCGACGCCGGCATAGTCGAGAAGGGCGATGGGATGCATGGCGGTAAGGGAGTAGGCTTAGGGATTAGGAATTGGGCGTATGCATAGCACGAAGCCGCACGATTGATACGACTGCCTTATTCCCTACTGCCCTACCCCTAACTACGCATCCTTCTCCGCCTGCTCATTCACCGGCCCCGGCTCGACCGGCGCCTCGGCGGCAATCTTCGGGCCGCCCTTGGCGACGCCGACCATGGCCGGACGCAGCACGCGCTCGCCGATCGAATAGCCCGGCTGCACGACCTGGACGACGGTGTTGGCCGGGACATCGGGATTGGGCACTTCGAACATGGCCTGGTGGAAATTGGGATCGAACTTCTCGCCTTCCGGCGCGAGCTTCTTGACCCCATGCCGTTCCAGCGCCGACAGCATCGCGCGCTCGGTCAGGTCGACGCCTTCGATCAGCGCCTTGAAGCCGGCGTCGCCCGAGGCCTTCGCCTCCGCCGGAATGGCGTCCAGCGCGCGGCGCAGATTGTCCGACACCGACAGCATGTCGCGGGCGAAATTCGCAACCGCATAGGTGCGCGCGTCGTGTACGTCGCGCGCGGTGCGGCGGCGCAGGTTCTCCATCTCGGCCGCGACGCGCAGCGCGCGGTCCTTCAGCTCTTCATTTTCCTTCAGCAGTCGCACAAGCGCTTCATAGTCGCCGTCGATGCTGCCTTCCGTGCGCTCGGCATTGGCCTCGGTCGCCTCGGCTTCACTGGGCGCGCGTTCGTCTTTTGCCTGGTCGCTCATCGCCGTTTCCCGTCATCTCGAATGGTATGGATTTTGTGCCCGATATCGAGGTTTGGCGGCCAAAAATCAAGGGGTAAGCGATCATTGAGCCTTGGGCCGGACCTGGGTCGTGATCAATGGCGATGCTTAGATTTTAATTCAAAGTTTACCGTACTTGCCGGCTTGGCTTGCCACGGAAGCGTGATGCGGGAACCATTCCCCTACTGGAGGAGTTTCGGAGCCGACACAGGATTTGAAATGATGACCCGCAACAAGGCTGAAAAGGCAGAAAGGCTCGCCGCAGAAGTCAGGCGCCAGTTCGGTGCCGAGGCGATGACGCGTTTTCTGCGTACCTTGCCGGCTTTCCGTATCGAAACCGATACTCATGACCGCTTCAGGCAATTGCTCGACCGCCTCGATCGGGTCGAGGATGGCGGTACCAGATTGCGGCGGCAGTAGCTCTTTACGCGACAATTACGCGCAGTAATTTTGCGTGATGGCTGCCTTGCGGTAGCCACATGCCGTGCCTATGCTTCCTGATGAACATGATTTCCCCCGATGCGGTCGCCAACAGCAAGCGTGCCTGGTTGAAGGTCCTGGCGCGCTACAAGAAGCCGGACCGGCGACGCAGCGCCGTCGAACTCGCCATCACCCTCATCCCGTTCGCCACGCTGTGGGCGCTCTCCTCGGCTTCCTATGCCTATGGCCATTGGTGGGGGCTGATCCTGATCCTTCCGGCAGCGGGGTTCCTGGTGCGCATCTTCATGATCCAGCATGATTGCGGCCATGGCTCCTTCTTCGCCAACCGCTATGCCGACGACTGGATCGGCCGCGCGCTCGGCGTCCTGACGCTGACACCCTACGATTGCTGGCGGCGCGCCCACGCGACACATCATGCCAGCGCCGGCAATCTCGACGAGCGCGGCATGGGTGACATCACGACGCTGACCGTTGCCGAATACCGGCAATTGTCCTGGCGCGGGCGCCTCGCCTACCGCCTTTATCGCCATCCACTGGTGATGTTCGGGCTTGGACCCATCTGGCTGTTCATCTTCTCGCAAAGGCTGCCCATCGGCATGATGCGCGGCGGCCTGACGCCCTGGGTGTCGTCGATGACCACCAATCTCGCCATCGCGCTAGCGGCGGCCCTGCTTATCTGGACCGTCGGTCCCGGTGCGTTCCTGGTCGTCCATCTGCCGATCGTCATTCTCGCCGGCTCGGCAGGCATCTGGCTGTTCTACGTCCAGCACCAGTTCGAGGAGACGGAATGGGCAAAGGATGACGACTGGGAGTTCCAGCATGCCGCCTTGCATGGCTCGTCCTATTACGACCTGCCGCCGGTGCTGAACTGGTTCACCGGCAATATCGGCGTTCATCACGTCCATCACCTCTCCGCCAAGGTGCCTTGCTACCGGCTGCAGGAAGTGCTGCGCGACTATCCGGAACTGCGCGGCATCGGTCGCGTCACGCTGCTCGACAGCCTGCGCTGCGTCAAACTGGCATTGTGGGACGAGAATCGCCGGAAGCTGGTGTCGTTCCGCGAGGCACGGGCGACGATGTAGACGACGACCGCCGCGCCGTGGCGCGGCGGCGGAAGCAAACCCCTGTTCAGGCGGCCTGGCGCTCTTCGCGCATCAGGATCTCGCCATGGCGGATTTCGGTGCCAAGCACCTTCAGGCACTCACGGATGAAGTTGGACAGGCCCGGCCAACCCTTGGCCGACACCAGATTGCCGTCGACATGGGCGCCGGTCGGCGCGACGTCGATGTAGATGCCGCCGGCGAGCGTCACTTCCGGCTCGCAATAGTGGAGCGCCGCCACTTCCCTGCCCCGCACCACACCGTCGACCGCAATCAGGATCTGCACGCCATGGCAGATGGTGAAGATCGGCTTGCCGGCCTCGTGGAAATGCCGCACCAGCGCCTGCACCCGCTTGTCGATGCGGATGTATTCGGGACCGCGCCCGCCCGCCGCGTAGACGGCGTCATACTTGGCCGGGTCCACCTCGGAGAACGTCTTGTTGAGGATGTAGTCGTGGCCGGGCTTTTCCGTGTAGGTCTGGTGGCCTTCAAAATCGTGCAGCGAAGTCTTGAGGATATCACCGGCCTTCTTGTCCGGGCAGACGACATGCACGATGTGGCCGACGGCATGCATGGCCTGTTCAAAGACGAAAATCTCATACTCCTCGCTGAACTCGCCAACGAGCATCAATATCTTCTTGCCAGCCATTCCTGGTTCCTCCCTTGTGGCCATATTTATTTCGGGTCGCGAAATAATGTTCTCTATCCTAAGGGCAGGAGGGTCGCAGGGAAAGCGCAAATCGCCAAATTGGTATGACCAGTTTTCCGCCTTCTCGTCCGAAGGCGCTTCTCGGCAGACGAAAATAGCTTCGCTGGTTCGACCAGAGCCGCGGTCAGGCGGCGGCCTTGATCATGTCCGCCGCCTTTTCGGCAATCATGATGGTCGGAGCGTTGGTGTTGCCGCCGATCAGCGTCGGCATCACCGAGGCGTCGACGACCCGCAAGGCTTCAAGCCCGTGGACCCGCAATTGCGGATTGACCACCGCCAGGTCGTCGACGCCCATCTTGCAGGTGCCGGCCGGGTGATAGATCGTGTCGGCGCGGGCACGGATGTGGGACATCAACTCCGCGTCGCTCGAAACACCGGCGGTGTAGATTTCCTTGTGGCGATATCTGGCCAGCGCCGGCGCCTCCAGGATACCGCGCATCATCCTGACACCCTTGAGCAAAAGCCCGGCGTCGCGTTCGTCCGAAAGAAAGCGCGGATCGATGCGCGGTGGTGCCATGGGATCATGAGTCGACAGCCCGACCTCGCCGCGCGAATGTGGCCGCAGCACGCAGACATGGCAAGAAAAGCCATATCCCATATGCAGCTTGCGGCCATGATCATCCACGATCGCGATGCAGAAATGCAGTTGCAGGTCGGGCCGTTCCATCGCCGGATCGGATTTGAGGAAGGCACCGCCTTCGGCATAGGGCGTGGCGATCATACCGCCGCCATCTTTCCGCCAGCGCAGCATGTGCCGCAGCAGGCCAGGTAGGCCGCGTAGACCGATGCCCATCATGTCGGCATCCCTTGACGTCCAGCCCATGATGAAATCGAGATGGTCTTGCAGGTTCTTGCCAACACCGGGCAGTTCATGAATGACCGGAATGCCATGCATGGCAAGCTCGGCGGCCGGACCAATGCCCGATAGCAACAGGAGCTGAGGCGAACCGAAGGCGCCACCACAGACGATCACTTCGCGCCTGGCTTTCGCGACGGCTTCGCCCTTCCCCGCGCGATACCGCACGCCGGTGGCGCGCTTGCCATCGAGGATGACCGCCGTGGCATGCGCACCAGTGATGACGGTAAGGTTCGACCTGTTCATGGCCGGTCGCAGATAGGCAGCGGCCGCCGAGCAGCGCTCGCCATTACGGCGTTCGCCCCAGAATTGCGTCACTTGGTAAAGTCCGGCACCTTCCTGTTCGACGCCGTTGAAATCATCGTTGCGGCGGATCTGATTTTCGCCGCAGGCCTCGACAAAGGCCCGGGAGAGCGGACGTGGCTCTTGCTGCTCGGCAACCCGCAGCGGCCCCTCACCGCCATGCAGGGCATCAGCGCCGCGTTGATTGCCTTCAGCCCGCCGGAAATAGGGCAGCACCTCGTCCCATGACCAGCCGTCGCAGCCGAGTTCGGCCCATTCGTCGTAATCGCCGCGGTGCCCGCGCGTATAGAGCATGGCATTGATGGCGCTGGATCCGCCCAGCGCCTTGCCGCGCGGCTGGTAACCCTTGCGGCCGCCAAGGCCCTGCTGCGGCACCGTCTCGAACGCCCAGTTGTTGATCTTTGGCCGGCCCGGCAACAATGCAATGATGCCTGCCGGCGCGCGGATAAGCAGGTTGCTGCCCGCGCCGCCGGCTTCGATCAGGCAGACCGTTTTCGATGGATCTTCGGACAGCCGCGCGGCAAGCGTGCACCCGGCGGACCCGCCGCCGGCGATGACATAGTCGAAATCCATGACTTCCTCCCTCGCACCCGGCGGATGTTTCCGTCCGGATGACCAAGAGAAGGCTCGATTACGGCCTATGTAAAGATGGGTGGAATTACCCCAACGTCAGCTGCGAACGCGCCGCCAGGAATATTTCGGGCCCTTGGGCTCCGGCACGGCGGCTGGCTGGTAGTAAAGCCCCAAGCCGCCGGTGCGTTCCTCTTGCAGGCGCTTCAGCAGCACCGGGTTGGAAATCTCGAACTCGTCGAAGCCGAGACGCAGCATATGCGGCAACGGATCGACCAGCACTTGGCCGGTGGCGCGAACGGCACCCTCGAAGCGGTAGCGGCCGCGCAGCAGTTCGGCCTTGGAGAAGGAGCGCCCATCGCTGAAGGCCGGGAAGACCAGCGCCACCAGCGACAGCTGGTCAAGCAGGTCGGCTATCTTCTCGAGCTGATCGCCCGGCTGCAGCACCACGCCGAGCCGCTCCTTGGCGGACCGGCGCACCTCGGGATCAAGGTCGAGGAACGCCTGCAGCGGCAGGATGAAGCGGCCATTGCCGGAAAGCGCGTCGGCACTTTCGGCATGGGCCCACTCGTCCTCGCGAAAACCCTGCGGGGTCCAGAGCCGGGTCTCCGGTGTCGTCGTTTCGGTCATCAAAATTCCTAAAGTCCCAAGATCCAGGTCCGCTGAGAGCCCCTCCCGCACAAAACCGGCGGCCTCCGGGGAGGTCGCCGTTCGCAGGCCGGCTGGATATCAGCATACCCTATAGTGATGCGTCGGTCAGCGACTTCTCCAGTCCCGACAGGTGAATGCCGCACTCGGTCTTGGCATGACCGGCCCAGCGGCCGCTGCGCGCATCCTCGCCCGGCTGCACCGGTTGCGTGCACGGAAAGCAGCCGATCGACAGATAGCCATAAGCGACCAGGGGATTCTCGCGCAGCGCATGCGCCCGCATGTAGTCGGCCTGGTCCGAGGTCGTCCAGTGCGCCAGCGGATTGATGCGGATGCGCGGGCCGACCGCCTCGAACACCGGCAGCGCTGCCCGCGTCGAGGCCTGAAAACGCTTGCGGCCGGTGAACCAGGCGCGGAAGGGTGCCACGCCACGCGCCAGCGGCTCGACCTTGCGCACGTCGCAGCAGGCATCGGTGTTGCTCTGGTGCAGATTGCCCGTCGGGTCGATCCGCGCGAGCGCCGTCTCCTCGGGCTTGATGACCTGGATGTTGGTCAGCCCGAAATCGGCGACGAGCGCGTCGCGGTAGCCGAGCGTCTCTTCGAAATGCTTGCCGGTGTCGAGGAAGATGACCGGCAGCGTGCGGTCGATCTCGGCGATCATGTGCAGCAGCACGGCCGAATCCGCCCCGAAGGACGACACGGCTGATATCTCGTCGTGAAACAGTTCGCGGGCCGAGCGCTCGATGATCTCGAGCGGCTTCAGGTGGCCGTAGAGCGCGTCAAGTCCCGCCGCCTTGGCGGCGACGCCGTCATCAGCGTCGGCTATATGGTCAAGCGGCCTTGGTTTCGCCAGCATAGAGCGCCTCCTTGAACGGCGCGGGACCGACACGGCGGTAGGCGTCGATGAATTTTTCCTGAGGGTTGAGCCGAAGGCCGAGATAGGTCTCGACGATCTGCTCGATGGCGTCGGTGATCTCTTCCGACGAGAAGCCGCGGCCGATGATCTCGCCGACCGACGTGTTCTCGTCGGCCGACCCGCCCAGCGTCACCTGATAGAGCTCGGAGCCCTTCTTCTCGACGCCGAGGATGCCAATATGGCCGACATGGTGATGGCCGCAGGCATTGATGCAGCCGGAGATCTTCAGCTTCAGTTCGCCGATCTCGCGCTGCCGCTCCAGCGAGGCGAAACGTTGCGAGATTTCCTGCGCGATCGGGATCGAGCGTGCGGTGGCCAGCGCGCAATAGTCGAGGCCGGGGCACGAGATGATGTCCGATATCAAATTGGAGTTGGCCGTCGCCAGCCCGATATCGACCAGCGCGTCATAGACCGCCTTGAGGTCGGCGCGCGCCACATGCGGCAGGATCAGGTTCTGCTCATGGCTTACGCGCAGCTCGTCGAAGGCGTATTTTTCGGCGATGTCGGCGACCGCTTCCATCTGGCTGTCCGAAGCATCACCCGGCACCTCGCCGATGCCCTTGAGCGAAATCGTCACCGCCGCGTAGTCGGGATGACGATGCGTCACCACATTCTGGTCGAGCCACTCCGAAAAGCCCCTGGAATCGAGGCGCGCCAGCTTGACCGCCTGGTCGCCTTCCGGCCGATCGGTGAGCGCCGGCGGCGCGAAATAGGCTTGGATGGCGCGGATATCGGCATCCGGCAGCCTCAGCTCGGCATCCTTCAACGCCTGCCACTCGGCCTCGACCTGGCGGGTGATTTCCTCGACGCCGGTCTCGTGCACCAGGATCTTGATGCGTGCCTTGTACTTGTTGTCGCGGCGGCCATAGAGGTTGTAAACGCGCAGGATCGCGGTGCAGTAGGACAGAAGATCGGCTTCCGGCAGGAAGTCGCGGATTTTCCTTGCCACCATCGGCGTGCGGCCCTGGCCGCCACCGACATAGACGGCGAAGCCAAGCTCGCCGGCGGCGTTCTTCTTCAGGTGCAGGCCGATATCATGCGTCTGGATGGCGGCGCGGTCGCGCTCTGCCCCGGTCACCGCGATCTTGAATTTCCTGGGCAGGAACGAGAATTCCGGATGCACCGAGGACCATTGCCGCAGGATCTCCGCATAGGGACGCGGATCGGCGACCTCGTCGGCGGCGGCGCCGGCGAAGTGGTCGGCGGTAACGTTGCGGATGCAGTTGCCGCTGGTCTGGATGGCGTGCATCTCGACGCTCGCCAGATCGGCCAGGATCGCCGGAATGTCCGACAGCGCCGGCCAGTTGAACTGGATGTTCTGGCGCGTGGTGAAATGGCCGTAGCCCTTGTCGTATTTGCGGGCGATGTGACCGAGCATGCGCAGCTGCTTGCCGTTCAGCGTGCCATAGGGCACCGCGATACGCAGCATATAGGCGTGCAGCTGCAGGTAGACGCCGTTCATCAGCCTTAGCGGCCGGAACTGGTCCTCTGATATCTCGCCGGACAGCCGGCGCTGGACCTGGTCGCTGAACTCGGCGACGCGGGCCTGGACAAAATCGTGGTCGAACTCATCGTAACGGTACATGCTTCGTCTTTCAGGGCGCGTCCGCCCGTTTCACTCAAACCTGGCTATGCCGCACGCTCGGCCTGCTTGCCGAGATCGCCGCGGATGGTCGGGCCGGCGGCGCGGATCTTTTCACGCAGCCGCACCGGCTCGACGACACCGTCGACGACTTCCGCGTCGATCAGATTGACGTCGACCACTTCATTGTCGGCATGAGCCTTGGCGCCGATCGCCTCGAGGCGATCCTCGGCCGCCTTGTCATGCGCAAGATCGGCCTGGCCCACCGTCTCGGCCCAGCCGCCATCGGCGTACCAGACGGCGATGCCATCCGTCAGGCGGTTGGCGGTCAGTATCTTCATGGCTGAACTCTCTCGCTGGTGGCTTTGGCCGCGCCTTCATTCCTGTGTGCTGCCGCAAGCGGTTCGGACCGTTCGAAGTTGGCGCCGGCGACCGCATCGCCAATGATGGTCATGACCGGCCCGGAAAGATCGCCACGCGCTTCCAGCGATGGCAGGTCGGCCAACGTGCCGTGGAAACGGCGCCGGTTAGCAAGGCTGGCATTCTCGACCACGGCCACCGCCGTGTCCGGCGACAGGCCGGCTTCGATAAGCCGGCCGGCAACCTCGGCAGCGACGGAGCGGCCCATATAGACGGCGACGGTGGCGCCGGAAATCGCGAGCTTGGCCCAGTCGGGCAACGAATTGCCCTTGAGGTCGTGGCCGGTGGTGAAGACCATGGACGAGGAGACGCCGCGCAAGGTCAGCGGCAGTTCGAAATCGGCGGCGGCGGCAAAGGCAGCGGTGACGCCTGGAACCACCTCATAGGCGATACCGGCATCGCGCAGTGCCGCCATTTCCTCGCCGGCGCGGCCGAACACCAGCGGATCGCCTGACTTCAGCCGCACCACGCGCTTGCCCTGCCGGCCAAGCTCCACCAGCAGCGCGTTGATTTCGACCTGGCTCTTGCTGTGGCAACCCTTGCGCTTGCCGACCGGCAGGCGCTCGGCATCGCGGCGGCCCATGGCGACGACGGCCTCCGGCACAAGCGCGTCATGGACGATGACATCGGCTTCCATCAGCAGACGATGGGCACGCAACGTCAGCAGGTCCTCGGCGCCCGGACCAGCGCCAACCAGCGCGATGTGGCCCGAAGCGGGTGCGTTCGATAGCAGAAGATCCACCGCTGCGTCATTCGCCTGCGACAGCTGGCCGGCTTCCACGGCATGCGCAGGCGCACCCTGGAAAAAACTGTTCCAGAAGCGCCGGCGGGCATTGCCTTTCGGCAGCAATTTCTCGGCTGCCCCACGCAGCGAAGCAGCGAGCGTCGCCAGCGAACCGAGCGATGGCGACAGCATCTGATCGATGCGGCTGCGCAGCATCTGGGCCAGCACCGGGCCGGCGCCTTCCGTTCCGATGGCGATGGCGACCGGCGCACGGTTGACCAGCGCCGGAGTGAAGAAGTCGCAGAGTTCCGGCCGGTCGACGGCATTGACCGGAATGCCCAGTTCGCGCGCATCGGCTGCGACACGGCGGTCGAGCGCCTCATCGCCGCTGGCGGCAAATACCATGACCGCGCCTTCCAGCTGCGAGGCGTCATAAGCTGCCGCGACATGGTTGGCGCCGGACTGGGCAACAAAGGCAAGCAGCTCCGGCTCGGCATTTTCGGCGATGATGCGTAGCACCGCGCTCGACTGTCCGATCAGCCGCGCTTTGGCCAAGGCTTCCTCGCCGGCGCCGACGATGGCCACGGCTTCGCCCTCGACCCGCACGAAGACGGGGAAGGCATTGAGCTTGGCATTGGCCTGCGGCATGGGAAAAGCAATCCAGGAACAGTGTCGCAGTTTTACGCCCCGGCGCGAAAAACCAGAAGCAAAGCACTCGCGCATCCTGCGATGGCAGGCAATCGCTTTTTCGCAACTGCGAAAGGCAGGAGAAAAATATTCCACATCCTCGGTGCGGGCGGATTCAAGCCGCTGAAACGAGCCTTGATTTCAGGTCTTTTTAGCCACTTGCCCTCTATCTGGCAAAACAGTTTTTTCTAATTTCTACCAATTCAGTAGATTAAAGTCGTCCACTCACGGATCGCCTGTTCAACCGTTGGCGGCACCGCCGTCGCTTCGCCGTAGGGGGGTGGAACGTTGCCGGGTTGATACGCGTTCCGAAGCGTAGCCATTCATCAAAAGGAGCGCTTTCATGGACACGATCAAACTGAGGCACGGCATCTGGGTCCTGGTGGCCGACGGTGAAAAAGCGCTCCTGCTCAAGAATGCCGGCGACAACAAGTTTCCAAATCTCGAAGTCGTGCAGGTGATGGAACAGGACAACCCGCCCACCCGCGAACAGGGAAGCGACAGCCCCGGCCGGTACAATGACGGCCCGTCCGTACACCGCAGCGCCGTCGAGGATACCGACTGGCACCGTATCGGCAAGGAACGCTTCGCGGAAGAGATCGCGGCCCGGCTCTACAAGCTCGCCCATGGTGGGGAGTTCGACAGCATCGTGCTTGTCGCCCCGCCGGTGATGCTCGGCGCCATGCGCAAGAAGCTGCACAAAGCGGTCGGTGACAAGGTGACGGCTGAAATTCCAAAAACCATGACCAACCACGCCATCTCCGAGATCGAGGCCATGCTGCAAGCAGCCTGACCGCAGGCGATGGATCCCAAAGCCAACGCAACAGTGAGTGCAAAACGGACCGGCGGCCTCTCGGCCGCCGGTCGAGCATTTTGCCGCCGCACCGTCGATTTTCGCACCTGCGGGTTGCATCACCGTCACCCCTTGCACCATATTGCAAAACAGGCGGCGGCTTAGGGCGGCGCACATCCGACATCGCAAACTTGAAAGGCGCTCCATAGACAATGCCGCATGACACGCCCCTTATCGCCACCATCGTCGCCGGTCTGGGGCTGGCTTTCGTCTTCGGGGCTCTGGCCAACCGTTTCCGCATTCCGCCGCTGGTCGGCTATCTCGTAGCCGGCGTCCTGGTCGGGCCGAATACGCCTGGTTTCGTCGCCGATGCCGGCCTTGCCAACGAACTGGCCGAGATCGGCGTCATCCTCTTGATGTTCGGCGTCGGCCTGCATTTCTCGCTGAAGGACCTGTTGTCGGTCCGCGCCATCGCCGTGCCTGGCGCCATCGTCCAGATCGGCTTTGCCACGGCACTCGGCGCCGGACTGTCCTGGATGCTCGGCTGGTCGATGGGCGCGGGGCTGGTGTTCGGCCTGGCACTGTCGGTCGCCTCGACCGTGGTGCTGCTGCGCGCGCTTCAGGAACGCCGGCTGATCGAGACCGAACGCGGCCGCATCGCCGTCGGCTGGCTGATCGTCGAGGATCTGGCCATGGTGCTGGCCCTGGTGCTGCTGCCGGCCCTTGCCGGCGTGCTCGGTGGCCAGGAACAGGCCGATGTCCACTCGAGCGGCCTGCTGACGCTGCCGGCCAGCTACGGCATCTGGGGCGTCGTCGGCATCACGCTCGCCAAGGTCGCCGCTTTCGTCGTCGTCATGCTGGTGGTCGGCCGCCGGGTGATCCCCTGGATTCTGCACTACGTCGCCCATACCGGGTCACGCGAATTGTTTCGTCTCTCGGTGCTCGCCATTGCGCTCGGCGTCGCCTTCGGCGCGGCGAAACTGTTCGGCGTCTCGCTGGCGCTCGGCGCCTTCTTCGCCGGCATGATCATGAGCGAATCCGAGCTTAGCCACCGCGCGGCCGAAGAATCGCTGCCGCTGCGCGACGCCTTCTCGGTGCTGTTCTTCGTCTCGGTCGGCATGCTGTTCGACCCGTTCAGCCTGTTCAGCAACGGCCTGCCGATCCTGGCGACACTGGCCATTATCGTCATCGGCAAGTCGCTGGCGGCGTTCGTCATCGTCGTCGCCTTCGGCTATCCCCTGGCGACAGCCCTTATGATTTCGGCCAGCCTTGCCCAGATCGGCGAATTCTCCTTCATCCTGGCCGAACTCGGCGTCGGGCTGAAACTCTTGCCCGAACAGGGCCGCGACCTGATCCTGGCCGGCGCCATCCTGTCGATCGTGCTCAACCCGCTGATGTTCCTGGTCATCGACTGGATGAAGCCGTGGCTGGAGGCCCGCGCCGCCAGGACGGCGCCGCCGGCGGACGCCAAGCCGGTCGGTCCGGCGACCGAACCGGGCCAGGTCGCCTCGGTCGTCGCAACAGCCCAACAGGAAGACGGCCCTCCGCCGAAGACGGCGCTTACCGGCCATGCCATCCTGATCGGATATGGCCGTGTCGGCGGCCTTGTCGGCGCGGCGCTGAAAGAAGCAGAGCTGCCCTTCCTCGTCATCGAGGACACCGACAAGACACTGGCCAAGCTGAAGGCCGATGGCGTCGAGAGCGTCGCCGGCAATGCCGCCAACGCCGAAGTGTTCGCCGCCGCCAATCCCGAAGGCGCCAGCCGGCTGATCCTCGCCATCCCCAATGCGTTCGAAGCCGGCCAGATCGTGCTCAGGGCGCGCGCCGCCAACCCCGGCGTCAACGTCGTCGCCCGGGCCCATTCCGATGCCGAGGTCGAGCATCTCAAGGGGCTCGGCGCCGACACGGTGATCATGGGCGAGCGCGAAATCGCGCGCGGCATCGTCGAAGAGGTGCTCGGTCACAAGCCATCTGCGACCGAACCGTCCGCCGCCTGATCACCGCACGAATGCTGACCCGCCATTGCGTGCGATGCTGCTGAGATACTGTGCGGGAGGCTTGCCGAGCGCCTTCCTGAACATGGTGATGAAGGCTGTGACGGACTCATAGCCGAGATCGCCCGAAACCCGCTGAACGCTGGCGCCCGAAGCCAGTTCCCTGATCGCAACGATCAGGTGCAATTGCTGGCGCCAGCGGCCAAAGCTCAAGCCTGTCTCCTTGACGACAAGACGAGCAAGACTGCTCTCGCTGAGCGCGACACGCTTGGCCCATTCGGCCAGCGTGCTGCGATCGGCAGGATCGTTCGCCAGTGCTTCCGCGATCCGCTTCAGGCGCGGTTCGGAGGATATCGGCAGATGCAGTTGCTGGACAGGCATATCGGGCAATTCGGCCAGCAGGACGCTTCCCAGGAAAGCACAGCGCGCGTCATCAGGCGCGCAGTCCGACAGTTCGATGATCAGTTCGCGCAGCAGCGGCGAGATCGAAAGTGTGCAGCACCGATCCGGCAGCACAGCCGCGCCCGGCTCGATATAGACGAAGAAAATCCGCGCATTGGCCGTCGCGATGTTGCTGTGCTGCATGCGGCTTGGCACCCACACGCCGCAATGGGGCGGCACCATCCAGAGGCCACTGGGCACGCGGCAGGTGACGCCGCCGCCAAGCGCGAAGACGAGTTGCCCTTTGCGATGCCAATGATCCGACACCTCGGCCTTGTTCTCGGTGACGTCGACGCGCACGGCGATCGCCGGAGCAAGGACGTCATCGACGTCGAAATCGAGCCATGGGTAGCGAAGCGGCTGTCTCATCATTGACGGTTTTTAGCGATGAATTGCCCTTATATCCAGATTGTTCGTCAGCACAAATCGATAGGCTTGGTCGTTCTCGCCAATCGGCAAAGGTGTACCCCATGCTCGCCCTCACCATCTCTTCCGACAATGCCGTCAGACTGAAACTCGCCGAGGTGGACGAGCCACAGCCTTGCGCGAACGAGGCTCTGGTCGCCGTCGGCGCAACCTCGTTGAACCGCGGCGAACTGCGCCTGCTCACCATACGCCCGGACGGCTGGATACCCGGCCAGGACATCGTCGGGGTCGTGGAGCGAGCGGCAGCCGATGGTTCCGGGCCGGCCGTGGGCACCCGCGTCGTGGCTTTGGTCGACGAGGCCGGCTGGGCCGAACGCGTCGCCGTTCCGACTGACCGTCTCGCCGTCCTGCCGGATGAGGTCAGCTACGTTTCCGCGGCCACGCTCCCCGTGGCGGGCACGACAGCGCTGAGGACCTTGCGCCATGGCGGTGATCTGGCCGGCCAACGGGTGCTGATCACCGGCGCGAGCGGTGCGGTCGGCCGTTTCCAGATCCAGATCGCCCGTGCGCAAGGCGCTTCCGTGACTGCCATCGCCGCCGTCCGGCATGCCGGCGATCTCCGCGATCTCGGCGCCGAGCAGGTGGTCGAGGCGATCGAGCAGGCCGAGGGACCATTTTCGCTGATCACCGAGTCGGTCGGCGGCGAAAGCCTCGTCCGCGCGATCGAACGCGTCGCGCCCGGCGGGACCATCGTCATGCTCGGTTCAAGCAGTGGCGAGCTCACGCCCATCGGCTTCCGCCAGTTCGTTCCGGGCCATGAGGGGGCGCGGCTTCAGACCTTCGCCTACTACACGTCCGGCTCAGGCATTGGCGCCGATATCGCCGCGCTGCTCGCCCTGGTCGCCGCCAGTCGGCTGGAGACCCGCATCGCCTTGACCGTGCCGTGGACCGATATTGCCCAGGCCCTTGAAGCCCTGCGGCAGCGCAGCTTCAGCGGCAAAGCTGTTCTCACCATGGCCGGATGAGCAACCCCAGCCGAAGTCGGCTTGCTCACACGTGCTGGCCGCCATTGATGTGGATTTCCGAGCCCGTCACATAGGACGCCTGCTGCGAGCACAGGAAGAAGATGATGTCGGCGACCTCGGCCGTGGTGCCCAGCCTTCTCAGCGGGATCGTCTCGACGATCTTTTCCGTGCCTGGCGACAGGATCGCCGTGTCGATCTCGCCGGGTGCAATGGCGTTCACGCGGATGCCGTGCGGGCCAAAGTCATGCGCCATCTCGCGCGTCAGCGAGCCGAGAGCCGCCTTCGATGTCGCATAGGCGGTGCCGGCGAAGGGATGCACGCGGGTGCCGGCGATCGAGGTGACATTGACGATCGAGCCCTTGGCCGTCGCCAGTTCCTTGAACAGGCCGCGCGCCAGCATGATCGGCGCGAAGAAATTGACCTGGAACACGTCGCGCCAGACATGCATCGGCGTGTCGATCGAGTTCATGCGGCTGTTGCCGTCCTTCAGCTTGGGCGAAATGCCGGCATTGTTGACCAGAGCATTGAGCTGGCCGCCATGTGCTTCCAGCCGATGGCGGATTTCCGAGACGGCGATGCCGACATCTTCCTGATCGGCAAGGTCGACCTTGATGTGGTCCTCGGGACCTGCCGGCCACGGGCAATCCTCGGCGAAAGCCTGACGCGAACAGGTGATGACGCGCCAGCCCTCGCGCGAAAAGCGCTTGACCGTGGCATGGCCGATGCCACGGCTGGCGCCGGTCAGCACGATGGTTTTTCTGGTGTCGAGTTCGGCCATGTCACGGTCTCCGGCCGGAGGTGTAGCCGAACACCGTGGCGCTGGCGAGAGGCGGATTGACGCCGCTGCGAACCGCCGGGGCGATCGCCGTCAGCCGCCGCCCAGAATATCCAGGATCGAGGTCTGCTTCCTCTTCTTCAACGGACCGCCAACATTGCCCGGCGGCACCGGATGGCCGACCGAAGCAGTGGTGCCATCATCCGCTGGCATGTTGAAGCCATCCGCGTCGACGGTCTGGGCAGGCCGCGCCACCCGGGCCGGCGCCGGCGCCTGGGTTGCCTGTGCGGCTGGCGCCTGCTGGCCAACCGAGGCTGACGGAACCGGCGCTGGCTGGTTGTTGTCGGCCGACGGTATGTCGTCGGGCACTATCGTATCGGCCGGCGTCGACTTCCAGGTGCCGGGCAGCGGCCGCACCGGTACGCCTTCATGTGCGGCAACCATGAATTCGTGCCAGGCCTGCGCCGGCAGCGCGCCGCCGGTGACCTTCTTCATCGCCGTGCCATCATCATTGCCGAACCATACACCGGTGGTGAGATTGGCGGTATAGCCGACGAACCAGGCATCGCGCGAATTCTGGCTGGTGCCCGTCTTGCCGGCCGACGGCCAGGCGAAGGCCGCCTTCTTGGCCGTGCCGACCTCGACGGTGCCGGTCATCATCGAATTCATCATGCCGACGATCTCGGGTTTCACCACACGCGGTGCGCTGCCGCCGGCGCTGTCGTAGAGCACCTTGCCCTCGGCGGTCGTGATGCGGCGGATGAAGTGGATGTCGGGCTTGTAGCCGCCATTGGCGAACGGCACATAGGCCGACGTCAGCTCCAGCGGCGTCACTTCCGAGGTGCCGAGCGCGATCGAGGTGTTGGCCTGCAGTTCGGACTGGATGCCCATGCGGTGCGCCGCTTCCAGCACCGCGTTCGGCCCGACCTCCATGGTCAGCTGCGCGGCGACCGAGTTCAGCGACTTGGCCAGTGCCGTCGCCAGCGTGACCTTGCCAAAATACTTGCCGCCGTAATTGTCCGGCGTCCAGTTGCCGATCTTGATCGGCGCGTCGTTGCGGATGCTGTCGGGCGTGCGGCCCGCTTCCAGTGCCGCCATGTAGACGAACGGCTTGAACGCCGAGCCGGGCTGCCGCCGCGCCTCGGAGGCACGGTCGAACTGGCTGGTCGAATAGTCGTAGCCGCCGACCATGGCGCGCACCGCGCCGGAATCGTCGATCGACACCAGCGCGCCCTGGGTGACGTTGAGCTTCTTGCCGCTTTCGTCGATCAGCCGGCGGATCGACTGCTCGGCGAGTTTCTGCAGGTTCAGGTCGACGGTGGAGTCGATGACGATGTCGCCGCGCACGTCGCCGATCAGGTCGGGCAGTTCTTCCGTGATGGTGTCGGCGACATAGTTTTCCGAGCCGGTCCAATAGGACGGCGCGCGCGTCGCCGGCGCGCTGAGCGCCGTCTTCAGCTCCTTGTCGCTGATCTTGCCCTCTTCACGCATGGCCGCGAGCACGAGCTGCGAACGCTCCTCCGCGGCCTTCGGATCGCGCGCCGGCGACAGCCGCGACGGCGCTTTCAGCAAGCCCGCAAGCAGCGCCGCTTCCGAGAGCGTGACGTCACGCGCGCTCTTGCCGAAATAACGCCGCGAAGCCGCCTCGACACCAAAGGCGCCGGAGCCGAAATAGACCCGGTTGAGGTACATTTCGAGGATCTGGTCCTTGGTGTGCTTGTGCTCCAGCCACAGCGCCAGCAGCACCTCCTGCACCTTGCGCTCCAGCGTGCGGTCGGGCTTCAGGAACAGATTCTTGGCCAATTGCTGCGTCAGCGTCGAACCGCCCTGCGAGAAATGCCCGCCCATGAGGTTGGTCACCATGGCGCGCGACAGGCCGATCGGATCGACGCCGAAATGCGAATAGAACCGGCGGTCCTCGATGGCGATGACGGCTTCGGGAATGTAAGGCGACATTTCGTGCAGGCCGACGGCTTCGCCGCCGCTCATGCCCCTGTTGGCGAGCAACTGGCCATCGGCCGAGACGATCTTGATGTTGGGGGCACGGTCGGGGATCGACCAGGTGGTGGCCGCCGGCATCTTGGCGCCGTAATAGACGACGACGCCCGCCACCGCGATGCCGCCCCAGATGGCAAGCACGAAGCACCAGTAGAACAGACGGCCGAGCACGCCGAACAGGCCGCGCCGGCTCCTGCCGCGCCCACCGCGCGACGATTTCGCCTTCGACGATTTGCGTTTTGCGGAGGCTTTGCGGTTGCTCGGCACGACGCGGTCCTCCTCGCTCACCGAAAGACCCGGCTGGGATCGCGCCTGCGGCGGTCCCTCGAAACTGGGCTCGATGCGGCTGTCTCTGCGGTTCGCCATGCGCTGCGCTTGCTGTCCCCGGTGCCAATGGCGCTCCGGTTGCAGAGTAGATGCGGCGATTTAAGGGCGGGTTAAGTCGGAAAAATTCGAGGCGATTGATAATCAAATGCCTTGGGCCTGCGGTCATCGCGTTGTTCGAGCCCCTGATTTTGGTGCTGGCAAACGATCGCGCCCGCCGCGATGGAACAATCCTCGCCGTGGCATTTTGTCCGGGCGCCAAGGCCCGAACCATTCTCAGCCGTGACCCAGGCGGTCGCGGACATGTTCCATGTTGGGGCGCGATCGCAAATGGTCGCGGCTACGCGTTCGACCGCACCCCAAATCACCCGTCACCAGGCAATCACCTGGTGGACATCAGCCGATCGCCGCACGAACCGAGAGCGCTGCCCTCGACGATTGCATAACCTCGCCGACATGGCAGTAGCAGACGATCTCGTGCAGTTGGTGGTCGGTCAGCTCGAAGAAGCGCTTGGCTTCGCCATAACTGTCGTCTTTCAGACCCTCGTCGTGCAATATGGGGTCAGTGAAGGCAACCGCTATCGGCGAGCTATCGGCTCGCATGACATCGCGTTCCGCCGGCGCGCGGTATTCGGTCCCGGCAAGCGCCATCAGGAGCCGGCTGGGCTCACGTTCAAGAAGCTCGGCCCAACGTATGAGACGTTGGGTTCGGCTCATTACCAGCTGTGTGTTGACCTCGGCCACTGCATGCAGTTGGTCTAGTGTTTGGTGTTTCATGGCAACCTCCTAGCAATAGGTTGGTTGATCCCAAACGCCCTGTATCCGCATTATAGCGCCAGAGCGCCGATCCGTCATTCTAATTCCATGCCGGGATAATGGCGCTTCCGGCACTACGCCGATGCAATGGCCCCGTCTTGCCGGCAGTTTTCAACTCCTCCGCGTATCGACGACAGCGCGAAAAGGGCCAGCGTCTGCTCCTCGCAGGTCATCGCCACGACGCTGTTCGACCGGTCGATATCAAGGCCTTTCGGGCCGCCTTCCTCGGGGCTGGCCCTGCCGCGCAGGAAGGCGTCCTCGTCGAGCATGGTCACCTAGCGCGCCGGCGTGCGATGCCCGCTCCAGTCACCGTCGCCGTCATAGACATCCACCATCCGGCTGCCGGCGACGGCGATGTGCCGATCATGGCCTGTAAAGCGCACGCCATGCGGATAGCCGGCGTGCTGCAGGACGCCGGCGCGCCCGGTGTCGGGCCTGACGCCGCGCCCCGTCGACGGGAACTCAGTTCTGCTGGATCGAAATGCCCTTGTCGTCGATCTTGAGTTCGACGCCCTTCGGCTTGGTCTGCTCGCGGTAGACATAGACGCCGAGCGCGATGACCACGACGACGAGCGCGCCAATGATGAGATAGAGCGTATTCTGCTTCATGGCGCGCCCTTTGTCGTTTCGAGCCTCAGGCTCGTTTCAGGACCTTGACCAGCACCAGAAGGATAATGGCGCCGATCGTGGCGTGGATGATGGAAGCGATGATGCCGCCGCCGATGGAGAAGCCGATCCGCGGTAACAGCCAGCCGGCGATGAACGCGCCGACGATGCCGACGATGATGTTGCCAATGAGGCCGAAGCCGAAACCGGAAACGATGAGACCGGCAAGCCAGCCGGCGATGGCACCGATGATGATGAAGACGAGAAGGCTTTCTACGCCCATGGCGATTTCCTCCGAGCAAGGGGGCGAGCGCGAGCGAAAGGCTCCGAATCGGCCCCGATATCAACGGCTTCAGGCTATTCGAAAGCAGCTGGCCCCGCCAGCGGCGCTCGCTGGAGCAATTCCAGGAAAAGGGTAAAGCGGTTTTTCCCGGGAAAAGCGCGCAGCGCTTTCCCTCGGGGATTGCGTCAAAGCTAATCGTCGTCGCTGGAAGCGGGCCGCCAGCTGGTCGGCTCGACCTTCTTTTGCGTGTGGCTGTCGGTGTAGACCCACCAGCCATCATCGCGATATTGCCCGATGGATTCGTTGATGACGCCGTCGCCGTCCTTCCAGGTGACTGTGACCTTGGAGCCATCGGTCGGCGCGGTTGCAATCGGCTTTCTGTCGGCCATGTCATCCCCTTTTCCAGCCCACAGAAACGCGACGGCTGGCATCTGGTTCCCAACCGGCCGTCGGGCGCGGATGTCGCGAAGGCGGTCAGCTGTGCGCGAAGATATCCTCTTCGCCCCAACCCATCAGGTCAAGCTTGGCCCGCGTCGGCAGGAAGCGGAAGCAGGCATCGGCCTCCTTTGTCCGCCCCTCGCGCGCCAGCCGCCCGGCCAGCACATCCCGCAGCCGGTGCAGATAGAGCACGTCGGAGGCGGCATATTCGAGCTGCTCGGGCGACAGCGTTTCGGCCGCCCAGTCCGAAGATTGCTGCGCCTTGGACAGGCCGACGCCGAGAAGCTCGAAGCAGATGTCCTTCAGCCCGTGCCGGTCGGTATAGGTGCGGGTCAGCCGCGAGGCGATCTTGGTGCAGAACACCGGTTCGGGCATCACCCCGAAGGCATTGTACAGCACGGCAAGATCGAAGCGTCCAAAATGGAACAGCTTCGTCACGCCGCGGTTCTTCAGCAGGCTGACGAGGTTCGGCGCCTTCTTCTGGCCGGGTGCGATCTGGATGACGTCGGCGCTGCCGTCGCCAGGCGATATCTGCACCACGCACAACCGGTCGCGATGCGGGTTCAGACCCAGCGTCTCGGTGTCGATGGCCACCGCCCCGACATTGTAATGCGAAAGGTTGGGCAAATCATGCTTGTGGAAACGGATGTCGGCCATGGTCTTCTCCGGTCGCAGCGTTCCCCGTCCTCGCCGCGATCCGGTGAAAAATCAACAGGAAAACGTCTTTTCGCCGCTCAGCGCGTCAGAGCATCGAGAATACGGGCCCAGGAGCGCTGGCCCTTGTGGAAGGATGAGAGCTCATATTTCTCGTTGGGCGAGTGGATGCGGTCATCGTCGAGGCCGAAGCCGACCAGCAACGATTCCATGCCGAGATAGGTCTGGAAGTCGCCCACCACGGGGATCGAGCCACCGCTGCCGGTCGTCACCGCGGGCTTGGGCCATTCGTCGGACAGCGCGGTCTTGGCCTTGGCCAGGAATGGCGAGTCGTAGGAAAGCTGGATCGCCGGCGAGCCGCCATGCGGATGGAATTCGACCGAGCAGTCGGCCGGAATGCGCTCCTTGACGAATTTCTGGAAGGCGGCGCGGATCTTGGCTGGATCCTGCTTGTGAACGAGGCGGAACGACACTTTTGCCGAAGCTTCCGCCGCGATCACCGTCTTGAAGCCCTTGCCGGTATAGCCGCCGATGATGCCGTTGAACTCGGCGGTCGGCCGCGCCCATGTCAATTCCAGCACCGAGCGGCCTTTTTCGCCCGACGGGATGGACAGGCCGACAGGCCCGAGGAAGGTCTCGGCCGTTTCGCCGAGCGTCTCCCAGGATTTCAGCACCTGCGTCGGCGTTTCCTCGACGCCGTCATAGAAGCCCGGAATGGTGATGTGGCCATCCTTGTCGTGGATATCGGCCAGCACCCTGGCCAGGATGCGGATCGGGTTGGCGGCGGCCCCACCATAGAGGCCCGAATGCAGGTCGCGGTCGGCGGCCTTAACCGTGATCTCCTCGCCGACCAGCCCGCGCAGCGCCACGCAGATCGAGGGCGTGTCGCGATCCCACATCCCGGTATCGCAAACCAGCGCGAAATCGGCCTTGAGCTCCTCGGCATTGGCCTCGAGGAACGGTTTCAGCGACGGCGAGCCGGATTCCTCCTCGCCCTCGAACAGGATGGTGACGCGGCACGGAAGATTGCCATGCACCTGCTTCCAGGCGCGGCAAGCCTCGACGAAGGTCATCAGCTGGCCCTTGTCGTCGGCCGCGCCGCGCCCGGTGATCACCTTGTGGTCGGGTCCGAGCTGCTTGATGGCAGGCGCGAACGGATCGCTTTCCCACAATTCGATCGGGTCGACCGGCTGCACGTCGTAATGGCCATAGAACAGCACATGCGGCGAACCGGCCGGCCCCTCGTGATGCGCAACCACCATCGGGTGTCCCGGTGTGTCGCGAACGCTGGCGTCGAAGCCGATCAGCTTGAGCTCCGCCACCAGCCATTCCGCCGCCTTGCGGCAGTCGGCGGCATAGGCCGGATCGGTGGAGATCGACTTGATCCTGAGCAGGCCGAACAGGCGTTCCAGGCTCTGGTCGAGATTCTGGTCGAGACGGTCGAGGACAGGGGAAACTGCGGACATGTGTGAAGCCTTTCGATTCAGTGCCGGAACCGTAAAGGCAGAGTGGGGAAACGAAAAGCCCGGGACGATTGGACCACGGCGCGAGTCGGCTGCCGCAGGCAAAAAAAGACCGCCGTGGTGGAGGGGGAACCACGGCGGCCTCATACTCGAAACGATGCGGCAGCCCGGAGAGGGGGATAGGCTGCCGCAGTTGTCCGGGATAGGCGGGGGACGGGCCTTGCTCCGGACTTCGGCGAAAACTGCCGATGAGGTCTATTTGGGTCTCTGAACGTGGCGATTCAAGGGCACCAACGTTACACTTTTGTAACGTGCCCGTGATCGGGCCTGCATCCCCCGGTCTGTCAGGGTGTTGACGGAACCGATACCTGGCAATGTGTTTGGCATGGACCAAGCCACCGCGCCGCGCTATCCCTGCCGGCATGAAAAAAGGCGATCATCTCTTCCTTATCGACGGCTCCGGCTACATCTTCCGGGCCTACCACGCACTGCCGCCGCTGACCCGCAAGTCTGACGGCCTGCCGGTCGGAGCCGTTTCCGGTTTCTGCAACATGCTGTGGAAGCTGATGCAGGATGCCCGCAACACCGATGTAGGCATCGTGCCGACGCATTTCGCGGTCATCTTCGACTATTCCTCGAAAACCTTCCGCAACGATCTCTATCCCGAATACAAGGCCAACCGTTCGGCGCCGCCTGAAGACCTGATCCCGCAATTCGGCCTGATCCGCCAGGCGACCAAGGCGTTCAACCTGCCTTGCATCGAGATGGAAGGCTTCGAGGCCGACGATCTCATCGCCACCTATTGCCGGCTGGCCTGCGAGGCCGGCGGCGACACCACCATCATCTCCTCCGACAAGGACCTGATGCAGCTGGTCGGCGATACGGTCGGCATGTACGACCCGATGAAGGACCGCCAGATCGGCATCCCTGAGGTCATCGAGAAGTGGGGCGTGCCGCCGGAGAAGATGGTCGATCTGCAGGCGCTGACCGGCGATTCCGTCGACAATGTGCCCGGCGTGCCCGGCATCGGCCCGAAAACCGCGGCGCAGCTGCTTGAGCAGTTCGGCGACCTCGACGCACTGCTCGCCCGCGCCGGCGAGATCAAGCAGGATAAGAGGCGCGAATCGATCATTGCCAACACCGAAAAGGCGCTGATCTCGCGCCAGCTGGTAACGCTGAAGAACGACGTGCCGGTGGCCGAGGGGTTGGACGACTTCATCCTGCACGCGCCGGATGGGCCAAAGCTGATCGGCTTCCTCAAGACCATGGAATTCACCTCGCTGACCCGCCGCGTGGCCGAAGCGACCGGCACCGAGGCCGGCGACGTCCAGGCCGTCGCGGTGACCGTCGAGCGCGCCGACAACGCCCACGGCCCCGATGTCGGCGCCGGAGCGCCGGCTGTGGCCCGCGGCAGTGCCGAGACGGGCCAGGCCAACGGCGAGGCAACCGCCGCACCGACGGCGGACAAGGCCAAGCAAGGCGATACTCCTTCCCTGCTCTCAGCCTTGCGGCTGGAGCGCGCGGCAACCAGCAAGATCGACACGGCGGCCTATCCCTGCATTCGCGATATCGCGACCTTGAAAGCCTGGGTCGCCGAGGCGACGGAGGCCGGCATTGTCGCCTTTGACGTCAGGGCCACCTCGTCCGATCCGATGCAGGCCGAACTGATCGGCCTGGCTATGGCCACGGCGCCCGGCCGCGCCGCCTACATTCCCTTCGCCCACAAGAGCGGCAATGGTGACCTGCTCGGCGGCGGCGCGCTCGAAAACCAGATACCTCTCCGCGAGGCGCTGGCGGTGCTGAAACCGCTGCTCGAGGACAGGTCGGTCCTCAAGATCGCGCAGAACCTGAAATACGATCTCGTCATCATGAGCCGTTACGGCATCGATGTCGCCCCGTTCGACGACACCATGCTGATCTCCTACGTGCTCGATGCCGGTACCCCGCACGGTCATGGTATGGACCAGCTTGCCGAGAAATGGCTTGGCCACACCCCGCTCCGGCTCAAGGACGTGACCGGCTCCGGCAAGAGCTCGGTCGGTTTCGACCAGGTCGACATCGACAAAGCGACGGCGCACGCCGCAGAGGACGCCGATGTCACGCTGCGGCTCTGGCTGGTGTTGAAGCCCCGGCTTGCGGCCAAGGGCCTGGTGTCGGTCTATGAGCGGCTGGAACGGCCGCTGGTGCCGGTTCTGGCGCGCATGGAACAGCGCGGCATTTCGGTCGACCGGCAGATACTGTCCAGGCTGTCAGGCGAACTGGCGCAGGGTGCTGCCCGGCTGGAAGAAGAAATCTACCAGCTCGTCGGCGAGCGCATCAACATCGGCTCGCCCAAGCAGCTCGGCGATATATTGTTCGGCCGCATGGGCCTGCCCGGCGGCTCCAAAACAAAGACCGGCCAATGGTCGACCTCGGGGCAGCTGCTCGAAGACCTTGCCGCCGAGGGCCACGAACTGCCGCGCAAGATCGTCGACTGGCGCCAGCTGACCAAACTGAAATCGACCTATACCGATGCGCTGCCCGGTTTCATCCACCCCCACACCAGGCGCGTCCACACCTCCTATGCGCTGGCCGCGACGACGACAGGCCGGCTGTCGTCCTCCGATCCGAACCTGCAGAACATTCCGGTGCGCACCGCCGAAGGCCGCAAGATCAGGACCGCCTTCATCGCCGACAAGGGCAACCGGTTGGTCTCGGCCGACTACAGCCAGATCGAACTGCGCGTGCTCGCCCATGTCGCCGAAATCCCGCAATTGCGGCAGGCTTTCGCCGACGGCGCCGACATCCACGCCATCACCGCGTCGGAAATGTTCAACGTGCCCGTCGAGGGCATGCCTTCGGAAGTCCGCCGTCGCGCCAAGGCGATCAATTTCGGCATCATCTACGGCATCTCGGCCTTCGGCCTCGCCAACCAGCTGTCCATTCCGCGCGAGGAGGCCAGCAACTACATCAAGAAATACTTCGAGCGTTTCCCCGGCATCCGCGACTATATCGAGGAGACCAAGGCCTATGCCCGCGAGCACGGCTTTGTCGAAACCATCTTCGGCCGGCGCATCCATTATCCCGACATCAGGTCGTCCAACCCTTCGATCCGCGCGTTCAACGAACGCGCCTCGATCAACGCCCGCCTGCAAGGCACCGCCGCCGACATCATCCGCCGCGCCATGGTGCGCATGGAGGAAGCGCTGGACAAGGCCAAGCTGTCGGCCCGCATGCTCCTGCAGGTGCATGACGAACTGATCTTCGAGACGGTCGAGGCCGAAGTCGAGGCTACCATCCCCGTCGTGCGCCATGTCATGGAAAACGCGGCGATGCCGGCCGTATCGATGTCAGTACCGCTGCATGTTGATGCGCGGGCGGCGAACAACTGGGACGAGGCGCATTAGCGCCAACGCTTCCTGATCCTACGGGGAGAAGACCTTAAGCGGCCTCGGCCCGGCACTTCGCGCACGTCCCGCGAAACTCGATCACCGCCTTCTTGGCGGCGAAGCCGGTCGAATGGACCCATTCGTTCAGCCGGTGGTCGACGTCGTGGTCCGACATCTCGGTCACTTGCCCGCACGTGTCGCAGATGGCGAAGGCGGTCATCGAATGGCTGTGATCATGCGGTTCGGCACAGGCGACGAAGGAGTTGATGCTTTCCAGCCGGTGCACGAAGCCGGACTTCACCAGTGTGTCCAGCGCGCGATAGACCTGCAGCGGTGCGCGAAAACCGCGTTCGCGCAACTGGTCGAGCAAGGTGTAGGCGCTGAGCGGTCCGCTGGCGGCCTCGAGCTTCTCGAGCACGCACAACTGGTTCTTCGTCAGCACATCCCTTGCCGCCATGGTCCGGTTCCAACTTGTCCTGCGCCATCTCCAGGCTGTCTGCCCGCGCAAACCGCCTGATCCCATTCAGATAGCGACGAACCGTCGTCTTTGCTACTCTTCTGTTGTTGTCCCGGGCCGATGATAACGTGCCCGCGCATTTGATGACGGCAGGTTTCTTTGGCGCAGCGACATTCAAAATACTGACAAAATCCTCGACGAGGGTGGTTTCGCTTGGGAAATTCGATCGGGCTTGGGGAAGCAATATGATCAAATTGACACGCCGGACGCTGCTTGTCGGCACGTCCGCGCTGATGGCGGCCGGTACGCCCTCGTTTCGGGCGCTTGCGGCATCGCGCACCTATCACGCGCTGCTGGTCGCCTGCACCGAATATCCAGCCCTGCCACAAAGGAACTGGCTGATCGGGCCGAAGAACGATGCCGGCCTGGTGCATGAGTACCTGCTGAAGAACGTGCCCGACCCCGTGCGCTTCGCGCCCGAAAACGTCACGCTGCTTGCCAAGGACGTGCCCGGCGCCAAAGGCCTGCCGACCCATGCGGCGATCAAGGCGGCGCTCGCCGACCTTGCGGCCAAGGTTCAGCGCGACGACTTCGTCTATCTGCATCTGTCCGGCCACGGCGCCCAGCAGCCGGAAAGGGTCAAGGGCAACGAGACCGACGGACTCGACGAGATCTTCCTGCCCGTCGACATCGAGAAATGGATCAATCGCGATGCCGGCGTGCCGAACGCGCTGGTCGACAATGAGATCGGCGATGTGCTCGACGCCATCCGCAACAAGGGCGCCTTTGTCTGGGCTGTCTTCGACTGCTGCCATTCCGGCACCGCGACGCGCGCCGTCGAGGTCGATGACGAGTTGGAGCGCAAGGTCGAATTCGCCGACCTGGTCGGCGGCGACGAGGCCGCCAGGGCGGCCGCCGTCAAGGCCTATGAGGACACGGTCGCAAGCGCCTCGCGCGGCCTCGACGAGAATGGCGCGCGCAAGCCCGCCTTCAACCTGACGCCGACTGGCGGCGAAGCGATCGCCAAGGGCAAGCTGGTTGCCTTCTATGCCGCGCAGACGGTGGAGACGACGCCGGAGATGCCGCTGCCCAAGGGAACGGCGGATGCGCCGCGCTTCGGCCTGTTCACCTTCACCATCCTGTCGAAGCTCGCTGAAAACCCCAACGTCACCTATCGCCAGCTCGGCCAGGCCGTGCTGCAGCAATATTCGGCCGACAGCCGCACCCGGCCGACGCCGCTGTTCGAGGGCGAGCTCGACGCGCGCGTCTTCGGCACCGACAAGACCGACGCCGTCATGCAGTGGCCAATCGTCGTCAAGGAGGGTGAGGCGACGATCGGCGCCGGCCTGCTGCATCGCCTCACGCCTGGCAGCAAGCTTGCCATCCTGCCCTCGGCGCTGTCGTCGCTGTCCGAGGCGGTCGGCTATCTCGAGGTGGAGTCGGCCAAGAACCTGGAAAGCCGCGTCAAGCCGGTCGAGTTCGAGAAGAAGCCGGCACTCAAACTGGCCGACATTCCTGCCAACGCCTATGCGCGGGTGGCTGAGATCGCCGTCGACTACAGGCTCACGGTCGCTCGGCCGGCCGCGACCAAGGGACTCGAAAAAGAAACCGAACTGGTCAATTCGGTTCTCGACGAGCTGGCCGCGGCCAAGGAAACCGGCTTCAACATCGAACTGGTCGCCCCGGGCAAGAGCGCCGAGCTGCGCTTCGCGGTGATGCGTGAGAATGCCATTGCGGGCGCCGGCAAGGACGCCGGCGACAAGCCGGCCCTGTGGTTCCTGCCGGCGTCGGGCGACGTGACGCTGAAGGACGGCAGCAGGCCGTCGCTGATTATCATCCACCCGGACGACCGCCAGAAGCTGGCCGACGCCACGACCAGGAATTTGCGCACCATCTACCGCGCCACCGGGCTGTCGCGGCTGGCGGCCGCCTCCGACTACAAGCCCGCGGATGTCGACGTGCAGTTCCAGGTCAAGCGCCGTGACAAGGACGGGCTCGAACCCTTGCAGGCTTCCGCAGTGCCGCGCGTCTCGCCGGGCGACGAGGTGCATGTGCTGGCCAAGAACAGCTCGGACCAGCTGGTCGACATCAACGTGCTCTATGTCGGCAGCGACTATTCGATCACCCACATCGTCGCCGAACGCCTGGCCCCGCAGGCCACGCTGGAGGAAGGGCTGCTCGCCTTCACCGACACCAGCTTCGGCATGGAACGGATGATCGCGGTGCTGACCGAGGCGCCGCCGGAAAGCGAGAAGGAAGATCTGAGCTTCCTGGCGCAGGACGGCGTCGCGGCGATGACGCGCGGCCTCGGCCCTGCCAGCTTCTCCGACATGCTCGCCGATATCGGCATGGCGCCGCCGACCCGTTCGGTGATGCGGCTTGCCGACAAGAGCGGCCCGAAGGGGGCAGTGATGATCTTCCCGATGGAGACGGTGCCGCGGGCCTGAGCTTCGGCCCCAAGGCCTCACGGCCTGGTATATCAGGCTCTTGCGCGATCGGCGCGATATGAGAACATCCCCAGCCGCGGCCAAGGGCTCAGCGGCCGACGAAGCAGATAGGATCGATTGTGAAGAAGTCTTTTTTCTCCTGGCGCGCAACGCTTGCCGGACTTGTCGGCGGCCTGTTGCTGGTCGCCAATGCCTCGGCACAGGACAGCTGCGGCCTTTGCGCCAAACAGGTGGTCATTAATTCGGAACTGGCGACGTGCTTCCTCGATCAGTACGACCAGTTCGCCAAAACCAGCAGTGACGCGGTGGTGGTCGATCTCTCGGGCTGCGCCTCGCGAGGCGTGGTCGAAGCCTTGCCCTCGCCCAACAAGGCGCCGGCGGAGCCTGACATGCAGTTCATAGTTTCGCGTCCGCAGCTGGTATGCCTGAAAAAGCAGCTTGAAGCGCCGGGCATAGTGCTTGATCCCTCCGCCACCATCGAACTGGACAGCTGCAAATGAAGAAGCCGGGGGGCACGACAAAGCAGACACCGGTGGCCGCGCCCGCAAAGGCGCCGGCGGCGAAGGAGTCGCTGCCGGAAACCACCGAAGGTTTCCCCTGGCCGAGCAGCCATGAGATCAAGAAGGAGAGCAATCCCTTCACCGATCGCGACTGGCGCATGCTGGTCTATGCCTGGTCGGGCATGCTGGTGCGTTTCGCCATCATCTTCACCCTGGCATTCTCGGTCTACCAGTTCCTGGCAAACCAGGAGCAGAAGCGCGTCGAGCAGACGATGTCGCTGGTCGAGCTGTGGGAAACCAAGGACTACCAGCAGGCACAGCGGGCGTTGAAGGATCGTCTTGCCGCCCTCAACGCCAAATACGACAATCTGCTCAGCGCCAACCCGTCGCCGACCGAGGAGCAGGTGTTCCGCCAGCGCATCGGCATCGAGGCGATGAGCGCTTCAGGCGGCGACATGCCGCTCGCCGACTTCAGCGAGAATTTCGACCGCATCGTCTATTTCCTCAACCGGCTGTCCTTCTGCGTCGACGGCGACCTGTGCTCACGCAAGGTGACCGATGCCTATTTCCGCGACTACGCCGTCTCGTTCTGGAGTTATTTTGCCGGCTATGTCGACAAGCAGCGCAAGGCAGGTTCGCCGACTTTTGCCACGGCGATCGAGGCCTATGTTGGCAACGGGCAACCAGCGGCCGAAGCCAATTAGCGATGGGGAAACCCGGAACCACCTTGCGCCTCATGCATGCCTGCCGGTGGCTGGCCATGGCTGGAGTTTTGGTCACGGCCTCGGCCGCCCGCGCCGAGGACGCGCCGGATTTCCACCTCGACATCGACACCGGCGGCCACACCGCCCGGATTGCCGATCTTGCCTTCACACCCGACGGCGAGGACGTTGTCTCGGCATCCGATGACAAGACCATCCGCATCTGGGACTGGCAGAGCGGCGTGACGCTGCGCACCATTCGCGGCTATCTCGGCAATGGCAGCGACGGCAAGATTTTCGCCATCGCGGTCTCGCCGGATGGCAGGACGATCGCCGCAGGAGGCTATTTCGGCGCCGGTCTCGGCGACAAGCCGCCCTATGGCGACATCAGGCTGTTTGACTTCGCCACCGGCAAGATGAAGGCCGTGCTCAAGGCCGCCGACTACGCGACCTACGACCTCGCCTTCTCGCCGGATGGCAAGACACTGGCTGCCGGTGGTGGCGACGGCATGGTCTATCTCTGGCGGCTCGACGACAAATCAGCGACCGGCTGGACGCTGGACAAGAAGCTCGACGCCGATTCCTGGCACATCGACAAGCTGGCTTTCGCCGCCGCGGGAACCCGGCTGGCGGCGACTACGACCGACAATGGCATCCGGCTGTGGGATGTCGCCAAGGGCGACGAGATCGCCTTGCCGGCAGAGACCGAGCCTTTGCGGGACGTCAGCGTCCTGGCGCTGGCGACCTCGCAGGACGGCAGCCTGTTTGCCACCGGCAGCAAGGACGGCCAGGTCCAGCTCTGGCGCGCCGCCGACGGCACGCTGGCGCACGCCATGCCGAAGCAGGATTTCCTCATCGGCTCGCTGACCTTCGCCAAGGGATCGCGGCTGGTCGCCTCCTGCGGCTATCGCTGCGCCGACAAGCACCGCTCCGTCGTCTGGAACACCGACAGCGGCGAGAAGCTGCTCGACTACAGCGGCCATGACGGCACGGTCTATGCCAGCGCCGCCAATGCCGACGGCTCGCTGGTGGCGACGGCCGGCGGCACCCGCAACGCCATCCAGGTCTGGGACCCGGCGACCGGCGAACGCAAGGCCTTGCTCCAAGGAGTGGGCGAACCGGTGACCGCGATCGGCATCGACGCGGCGAACGGCATCATCGCCTGGGGCAACGCCAACCGCTGCCCCGAGCGCGTGGCTTGCCCTGAACAGCTGGGCGCGCTGGACAAGAGGCTTGAACTGCCCACAACCGAGCGGTTCTTCGACGACCCGCAGCCGCTGACCGAGCCCGGCTCGTTTGCCCGCGCCGCGCTGACCGATGGGAAGTGGTCGCTGCACGCCACAGTGGGCGGCAAGGACGCGCTGGAAAACGCGGTGCTGGAGATCGCCAATGGCGGCAAGGTGGTGCGCTCGATCGAGAACGATGCCACCAACGGCTTTGCCCATTCGGCCTTCACGCTGATCGACAATGGGCTTGGCCTGATCACCGGCGGCAGTGACGGCACGCTGCTGGAATACAAGGCCGCGACCGCCAGGGTCTCCGGCGAATTCACCGGCCACACCGGCGAAATCAACGCCATGGTCGCCTCGGAGAAAGCCGGCCTGCTTGTCACCGGCAGCGCCGACCAGACCGTGAGGCTGTGGAACCTGAAGACGCACGAGCTGATCGTGTCGATGTTCTTTGCCGGTTCGCAATGGATCGCCTGGATGCCGCAGGGCTACTATTATTCCTCCGATGAGGGCGACAAGCTGATCGGCTGGCACGTCAACCAGGGCCGTGACCATGAAGGCCGCTTCATCCGCGCCGGCCAGTTGAAGAAGTACCTCTGGAGCCCGGAAATGGTGCGCCGCGCCATCATCCTGCGCAGCGCCAAACAGGCAGTCCAGGAGATGCGGCCGGGCGTCGACAACGAGTTGCAGAAGCTCTTGCAGCGCAAGCCACCGGAATTCGGCATCCGCCTCGCCGACGACCAGAGCAAGGTCCGCGACGGTTATGTCGCCGTCGAGATCACGGGCGCCAAGGAAGCCGGAACCGATGTCGCCGGCTTCTCGATCCTGTCGAACAGCCGCAATGTCGGCGACATCGCCACGCGTTCGGTCGACGGCAACAAGACAACAGTCGAGGTACCGGTCGAGGATGGCCAGAACATCATCCGCATCACCGGCACCAACGAATATGGCTATCTGACCGAGCGCAGCGTGACGGCGCTGGCGAGGAAGACCGAAAAGGCCGAGGCCAAGGGCAAGCTCTATGTCGCGGTGATCGGCGTCGACAAATATCCGTTCCTGACCGACGCCTGTTCCGGCCATGCCTGCGATTTGCGCTACCCCGTCGACGACGCTACCGAATTCCTCAAGGTGGTTGCACAGAAGTCGGCGCCCTTGTTCTCGTCGATGGAGACGCTGGTTCTGGTCAATCGCGAGGCGCTCGACGAGAGCCCCGACATGGCGCAACAGACCTACACCGTCGCCAGCGCCGACAACATCATGGAGCCGGACTCGCACACGATCGACGACCAGCTTGCCGATTTCCTCGACAGGCCTGGCGAGCACGACACCACCATCGTCTTTGTCGCCGGCCATGGCATCAACATCGACGAGGACTACTATTTCATCCCGACGGACGGCCGCAAACAGGATGCCGATCGCTGGAAGCGCTCTTCGCTCGTTGACTGGGGTGACATCCAGAAATCGGTCGAGCGAGCCAAGGGAATGCGCTTCATGCTGCTCGACACGTGCCACGCCGCCAACGCGTTCAATCCGCGCCTGGAAAAGGACGCGCAGGACGCGCGCATCGTCGTGTTTTCGGCGACCGCGGCCAACAACACTGCCGCCGAATTGCCGGAGCTCGGCCACGGCGTCTTCACCTATTCGGTCCTCGAAGGCCTGCGCGGCAAGGCGAAGACCTCGGATGGCGGCGTCACGCTGTTCGGGCTCGCCGATTTCATCTCGCACGAAGTGGTTCGGCTGACCGCGTCGAAGCAGAAACCGTTCTATTATGTCGGCGGCGTGGAGAACATCGTGTTGGCCGAGCCGTGATAGCCCGCCTGCTGACGGTCATCATATTCTCCCTGGTTCTCGGCGGCACGGCACAGGCCGCCCCGATCGTCTGCCCGCCCGGCACCGAAAACTTCCCGCCGTTTTACGACGACGCCACGCTGTTCAAGGACGCCATCGCCAGCGTCGCCACTGTCCAGCCCTCCAACCAGCGGCTGACCGGCATCACGGTGCCGCATCACCTGCTGGCCGCCGACCTCGTGGCACTCGGCTTCAGGGCAGCGTCGGGTTTCCGCTACAAGCGCATCGTCATCCTGTCTCCGGACCATTTCCACAAGACGAACAAGCTCTACGCCACCACGGCGCGCGGCTTCGACACCGTGCTTGGCCCGGTGGCGGCCGACAGCGATGCCGTGCGCCTTCTCGAAGCCCACGGCGACATGGTCGAGGAATCCTGCCTGTTCGACAAGGAACATGGCGTGCGCGCCATGCTGCCCTTCCTGCACCACTATTTCCCAGGGGCGAAGATCGTGCCGGTGGCGATGTCGGTGAAGGCGAAGCGCGGCGACTGGGACAGGCTGGCCGAGGCGCTGAAACCGATTGTCGACCATGACACGCTGATCGTCGAATCCTCCGACTTCTCGCACTATCTGCCGCAGCATGATTCCAGGCGCTTCGACCAGCAGACGCTGAATATGCTGGCCGCCGGCTCCCTCGACGGCATCGCAGCCCTTCGCCAGCCCGGTCATGCCGATTCCGTCGGCGCGCTCTACATCCAGACCCGGCTGCAGCGCGAACTGTTCGGCGCCCAGCCGCTGGTCGTAGCCAACGAGAACTCGCAGGAACACACGTCCGACTATGTCGAGCGCACCACCAGCTATGTCGTGGCGCTGTTCGGCGCCTTCGGTCCCGGTTTCAACAACCCCGCGCGGCCAAAGGACCGGATCTACTATCTCGCCGGCGACGTGAATTTCGGTCGCGCCATGAAGAAGATCCTGGTCCGCGACGGCGTGGCCGACAAGATCGTCGACAGCATCGTTTCACTGACCGGAGCGCGGCCGCTGATCGTCAATCTCGAAGGCGTCATCCTGCCCAACGTACCGGAAGCGATCGACGGCATGACGCTGGCCATGCCGGAAGACCTCGCCGCCAGCATGCTGAAACGGCTGCACGTCGCCGGCGTCAGCCTCGCCAACAACCACGCTTCTGATCTCGGCTCGTCCGGCTATGCCGAGACGGTGCGCGCACTCGACGAAGCCGGCATCCCACATTTCGGCCATGGTGAGACGCTGGCGCTTGCCGATCTCGACCTTGTCGGCCTGACCGACATCGACACCAACGGTTCGAAGAACACCGACCTGCTCACCCCCGCCTTGCTCGACCGGCTGCTGCACGAGAATGCGCAGCGCCCGGTGGTCGCCTTCGTCCATTGGGGCCGCGAGTACAAGACCGAACCGTCGGCGCGCGAAGAGATGCTTGCCGATGAGATGCGATTGCGCGGCGTCTCGGCCATTGTCGGCGGCCATCCGCATGTGTCGAGCGAGGCGATCGTCCCGCTCGCCGGCGGCGATGTGGCGGAAGTCTACTCGCTCGGCAATTTCCTGTTCGACCAGAATGCGCAACGCTCCTCAGGTTCGATGCTGGAACTGCGTGTCTTTCCCCAGGGCACGATCTTCATCAGGCTCATCCCATTGTCCAACTATTTCGAGATGGGTCGAAAGTAGGCAACTGCCGTTTTTCGACGGGAAGGTGTGTTGAGATTCAGGTCAGGCCCAGTCGAAAACGGCCTCACCTGAATATTGACATGCCTTAGCCGCAGCCGGTCATCTGGCGCGGCAGGTAGCACGCCGCCGGCTCGGTCCTGGTCTCGAACAGCGACTGCTTCGGCCGGAAATAGAAGAAGGTCACCGGCTTGCTCTCGCGCACGCTGCCGTCGGCAAAATGCGCGGCGATGCTGAAACTGTGGATCGACGACATCGCCGACCACATCTTCAGCCGCGCCGTATAGGCGCTGACATTCTTGTTGCCGCGCACCGGCATGGCGATCGAGTAGTCGTGCTTGCCGATCGGGAATTCTATGTTCTGGTAGCGCATCGCTTCCGGGCTGCCGCCACCGCCATCGCCGCATTCGGCCATCGATTCCGGAGTCTCGAAGACCGCCATGGTCATCTGGGCGCGGAACGGCTCGCTCTGCTGGTAGACATTGCCCTGATCGTCCGCCCATGAATAGTCAAACTTGCCGATCGCGTTCAGCGTCATCGCCTGGTTGAAATTGCCGAGATAGTCGCCGACCTCGCCGAACTTGATCTTGTTGGTGAACTGGCTGCGGCAGACATTGAGGCTGTCGACCGAGGGACAGGGGAAACGCCCGGTCTCAAGGCTCGCGGTATCGACGCCGGCCTCGTCCAGCACGCTCTTGATCGACACGTCGACGCCATCGCCGAAACCGCCGATATCCTTGGTGAACATGCGGCTTGGTTGGCCGGTCGGATTGCCTTCGTCGTCCACCGTGGTGAACTGGATCGACATCTTCATGCCCTTGGCGTCGCCCCAGCCATTGTTGACGATCGAGAAATCGGGCCGAAAGCCGATGCAGCCGAAATGCTCCGAGATCGACAGCATCGGTTTGCGGTAGGCGTCGCTGGCGGCGACTTTCATTTCCAGCCTGTCGAGCTTGACCCTGGACTCGTCCGTCGTCTTCAGGTCGACCTCGGCAAAGGCCGGCGTGTCCTCCCAGTCCGCACCTTCATAGACATTTGTGGTGTTGACCGTGCCGGTGCCGTTCCAGGCGTCGTTGTAGAGGCTGTCTTCCGGATAGATCGCGATGTCCTCGTCGCGCACCAGGTGCTGGTATTTCATGTCGGCCTGCTGGGTCATGCGCTGGTCGACGATGACGCCGATCTCGACCTTGTCGGCATCGCCGCCGCCGGCCTGCGCCTTGAGCAGGCCTCCGACCCTGGCATCGGCCAGAACGTCGGGACGCGTGCTGCCGACCTCCTTGCCCATCACCCATTGCGATTCATAGACCGTGCCGCCGGCGAGCCGCGTGGTGCCCTTGCCATTCTTCAATCCGCCGACAAAAGAGCCGGCAAAGATCTCGCCTGCCTTCGACAGCAACCGGCCCTCGCCATTCGCAATACCGTCAACGAACTGCCCCTCATAGCGGTTGCCGTCGGCATCGATATGGATACCCTTGCCGTTGAGTTCTCCGCCAAGCCAATGCCCCTCGAAAACCTCGCCCGAGCGCAGTTCGAGCCTGCCTTGCCCGTCGGGCCGGCCGTTCCTGACATCGCCGAAATAGCTGGAGTAGACCGTCTTCGGATCATAGCTGGCGGAGCCGCGCACCCGCCACACCAGCCTGCCCTTGCCGTTGACGGTGCCGTCCTCGGCGATCGTCTTGTCGGGCGACTGGCCCACCGCCGGCTCCCAGACGAAGTCGAGGTTCTTCTCGGGATGGAAATCCCAGACACGCACGGCCCTGCGCAGCACCGAGCGTGTGTCGGCCTGATAGAGGATCTGCACGCGCTCCGCCCAGGCGCCGCCGACAGGGGCGGGATCGGCAAAAGCCGGTGAAAGCATCATCGCGCCCAGCATCGCTGCGGCCGCGATCCCGAACACTGCCCTTGTCCGCCCCATCCCTTGAGCCCCCTGGACGCCTCGCCCCTGGCAAGCCCAAGCGTAGTCGGGGCGCCGGCCTCGTGCAAGGGAAGCCATGCGGAAGAAACGGCACGAAAAAGGCGGCAGGATTAACCCGCCGCCTTTGTCTTCACTGCGAGCGCGCAGCGCCTATTTGTACAGGCTGTTGATCCACTGGACGTTGGCGGCGTTCAGGCGCACGGCGGTGTTCGCGTCGGGGCTTTCCGCCACGTTGACGCCGGTGATGATGCGCTGCTTGGACTTGGTGTCGTAGGCATAGACCGAGCTGCCGCTCGATCCCGGGAACGTATCGCAGTCATACTGGAAATACTCCGGAGCGATGTTCTCGGCATGCACTTCGCAACTGGCCTTCCACATCGTGCCCATCGGCTTGTCGCCGGGATAACCGACGAGGTTGGCGGTGAAGTCGCCGAGATCGTCATAATTGGCGTAGCCCAGCCAGCCGAGGTTGGTGCCGACATCCTGCTTCAGCGTGATGATGCCGAGATCCCACGGGATCACCGAGCCGTAATAGCCCTGGTAGTTGTCGATGAAGCCCTGCAGCACATAGGCGCTTTCATAGGTGAAGGCGCCGAACGGTGCGTCGTCGGCAGTGCTGCCGTTGAGGCCTGGCACGAACAGATACTCGGAGAGCCAGTCCTTGTCCTCATGGCTGTAGAGGCAATGCGCCGCGGTGAGCACCGTGCGCGGGCCGATCAGCGTTGCAGAACAGCTGCCATAGCTGCCCGTCTTCGTCGATTTGGCTTCCAGATAGCCGATGGCCGAGAACGGGTAGGTCTTGGTGTTCTTGACCTGCTCGCGATCATCGGGGCCGAAAACCTGGCGCCCGGCCTCACCTTCGCCGAGCCCGGGGTCCTCGCTCTTGCGCTCAGCCCCGTCCGCGCCATTGGCCGGCGCGTTCAGTTCCTTGATGATGAGCTCGCGCAGCGCTTCGCTTGGTTCGATCTTGATCTCCTTGCCATCGGCGGAACGCCCGACGATGCCATAGGATTTGACAGCCGCCTTCTCGTCGGTGAGCGGCGCGGCGCGGCTGTCTTCATCAGTAAGCTGTGGTGTCGTGATCGGTTTTGCTCGGCCCGCCTTGAAGTCGCCCGAAGTAACATCCCGCATGCTTTCGCCATTGCCGGCACTGGCGGACCCAGGGTCGGCGGCGAAAACCGGGACCGTCCACATTGCGGTGGAAAGCAAAGCGAACGCAAAGAGTGCGTTTGTCAGTTTTGTCATGGTGAGACTCTCCCAAAAGTCAGCAAGGACTGGATCAAAATACAGAAATATTGTCGAGATCGTGGTGACGCCGAAAAATGAGTCTACCCGCCGGCATTCCCCGCGAGCGTTGTTCTAGGCTGTCATTTTCAAGGCCCCCGCCAAAAAAACTCTGCAACGGTATACTGCCTAAAATAATCCAAGATTGGCAATGACAATTCGCTTCCACGTAGCCCGTGGGGGGCTATAGGATTTTGTGCGGGTTCTGCTCGCGGGCACGGTTAGCAAAAGTGGGATTCGGTTTCGTGACCGATCGCGCGCCGTTTTCGATACGGCACGCGTGCGGATCGCTGAACCGGCAACACCTCCTTGCACAATGCCCTGCGTCGATCCGCACGGGAGAATTGTCTGAGGAGGTTCAGGTGCACATCACAAATCGGTTCGGGCCAATCGTTGCCGCATCGCTGCTTGGCATTGCCGCTGCCTTCGTATCGATCAACCAAGGCCGGGCGGATGAAAGCACCGCAAGGCCCGAAGCGGCGGTCTCGCCGATGCAGCGGGTGACCGAGGCCAGGGCCAAGGCGGCCGCCGAGAATCCTGACGGCGCCGACCGGGTCTATGGCGGCAACCAGGCCGAAAAGGGCGCCTATCCGTTCCAGGTCGCGCTGCTCACCACCGCCAGGCTGGACGAGAACCCAGCGTCGCAGGCCAATGCGCAATTCTGCGGCGGCAGCCTGATCGCCCCGCAATGGGTGCTGACGGCGGCGCACTGCCTCAACGACAAGGGCCGGCCGATCTCACCGGATTCAGTGACCGTGCTGACCGGCGCCACCGACCTCAGCGAAGGCAAGCGCCATAAGGTGGTGGAGGTCATCGTCAACGAAGGCTACAGCGAGCAGACGCTCGACAACGACCTCGGCCTGCTCCGGCTTGCCGAGCCGGCCGATGCGCCGACCATCAAGCTTACCCGCGAGGCGACACCCGACACCGGCAAGACCACCGTCACCGGCTGGGGCAAGATGCAGGACGGAACGTTCCCGACAACGCTGATGGTCGCCGACCTCGATCTGCAGCCGAACAGCGCCTGCAACACCGGCATCAAGGCCATCTATGCGCATGATTTGAAGGCGGCACTAGGCGATCTGTCCCACCGCATGCGCTATTCGGAAAAGGGCATCGATGCGGCCGCCAATGCGATTGCCGCCGATATGACCGATCCCCTGACCAGCAACATGATCTGCGCCGGCACCACCAGCGGTGTGCGCGATGCCTGCAATGGCGACAGCGGCGGCCCGCTGTTCATGACCGGCGCCGACGGCCCGGTTCAGGTCGGCGTCGTCAGCTGGGGCGAAGGTCCCGCCGACGGCAGTGCGGCCTGCGGCCACAAGGACGCCTATGGCATCTACACGCGGCTGGCCAACTACGGCGGCTGGATCGAGGCGAAGATGAAGACCCTTGCTCCCGCGCCGGAAAAGCCGAAAGCCGGGCTGGGCACCGCGCAGAAGCCGAAGACGCCCTGAAGGCCTGGCCATTTTGCCCGACATTTTGCTTGTCGTGAAAACGGCGGGAGAGATTCCCGCCGTTTTCATTTGCCGGGCCGTTTTCATTTGCCGGTTTGTCCGACAGCTCTATTTCCTCGGCGGGCCTTTGCGCTCGGCGGAGGCTGCCCACAGGTTGATGTCGGATTCGCGCGCGTAGCTATCGATTTCGGCCAATTCGGCATCGCTGAAGTCGAGCACTTTCAGGGCGCCGACGCAGTCCTCGACCTGCTCCGGCCGGCTGGCGCCGATCAGCGCCGACGTCACCTTGCCCTTGCGCAGCACCCAGGCCAGCGCCATCTGCGCCAGCGTCTGGCCGCGCTTGCCGGCGATGGCGTTGAGCGCCTTGATGTTGGCGATGGTGCGGTCGTTGATGAAGGCCGACTTCAGCGACTTGCCCTGGGAGGCGCGGCTACCTTCAGGGATGCCGCCAAGATATTTGTCGGTGAGCATGCCCTGGGCCAGCGGCGAGAACACGATCGAGCCGACGCCGAGCCCCTCCAGCGCGTCGAGCAGGCCGTCTTCCTCGACCCAGCGGTTCAGCATCGAATAGCTCGGCTGGTGGATGATGCAGGGCGTGCCGAGCCGCTTGAGGATGTCGGCGGCTTCGCGGGTGCGCTGCGAGTTGTAGGACGAGATGCCGGCATAGAGCGCCTTGCCCGAGCGCACCGCATGGTCGAGCGCCCCCATGGTTTCCTCCAGCGGCGTGTCGGGATCGAAGCGGTGCGAGTAGAAGATGTCGACATAGTCGAGCCCCATCCGCTTCAGGCTCTGATCGAGGCTGGCCAGCATGTATTTGCGCCCGCCCCATTCACCGTAAGGGCCGGCCCACATTTCGTAGCCGGCCTTGGTCGAGATGATCAGCTCGTCGCGATAGGCGGAAAAATCGGTGCGCAGGATCTCGCCGAAAGCGGTCTCGGCCGAGCCGGGCGGCGGTCCGTAATTGTTGGCGAGGTCGAAATGGGTGATGCCGAGATCGAACGCCTTGCGCACGATCGCCTGCTTGGTCTTGTGCGGCGTGTCATTGCCGAAATTGTGCCACAGGCCGAGCGAGATCGCCGGCAGCTTGAGGCCGGAGCGCCCGCAGCGGTTGTAGATCATTTTTTCGTAGCGATTTTCGGCGGCAACATAGGGCATGGGAAAAGATCCTCGAAACTGAACAGACCGGGCAGCTTCATCGCAAAGGCGGTGAGACGGCCCGGCGCCCTTTTACCCTCTCCCCGGCCGAACGGGGAGAGGGACAACTCAAAATTATCGATAATCCTTGCGTCTACTTCTTCGCCAGCAGTTCCTTGGCCGCCTTGACGCCAAGTGCCGCCGGCCGCTCGCAAGTGGTCTGCATGGCAACGAACTTGCCAGTTTCGCCGGAACGCAGGATGCCGGTCATGACATCGACGGCATGCAGCGCCAGCTCCATCGAGCAACGATGCGGCCGGCCCTCGACTATTGCCAATGCCATGTCGGCGAGACCCGCCGTGCGGTAGTTGGCCATCATGCCCTGGCCGTGCATTTCGTTGGGCACGCCAAGCGGGTGCTTCCATTTCGGCAGCTTCTTGACCGGCTTGCCGTCTTCGGTGAAGCGCACGTCGCCGCCGAAGAAATTCGGATCCGGCACGAACACCGTGCCAGCTTCGCCATAGAGTTCCATCGGCGCGTGGCCGTGAGCCCAGACGTCCCAGCTGGTGTTCAACGTCACCACGGCGCCATTCTCGAATTCCAGCAGGCCATGGATCGTCGTCGGCGTGTTGACCGGGATTTTTTCGCCCGCACGCGGTTTCGATGAAATCGTCCGCTCCTTGGCCGGGGTTGTCGCAAAGGCCGCCACCTGTTTTACCGGCCCGATCAGCTGGATCAGATTGGTGATGTAATACGGTCCGATATCGAGCACCGGTCCGGCGCCCGGCTGGAAGAAGAAATCCGGATTGGGGTGCCAATGCTCCATGCCGTGACCCATGACATGGCAGGTGCCGCTGGTGATCTTGCCGAGCTTGCCCTCATCGATCAGCTCACGCACCAGCTGGTGCGCGCCGCCGAGGAACGTGTCGGGCGCCGAGCCGATGCGCAGCCCCTTCTTTTCAGCCCGCGCCTTGAGGTCCTGGCCCTCTTCGAGCGAGAGCACGAACGGCTTTTCCGAATAGACGTGCTTGCCGGCATCGAGCACGCGTTTCGACACCTCGTAATGCACCGCCGGTATCGTCAGGTTGACGATGATGTCGATGTCGTCGGCCTTGAGCAGATCCTCGACGGCTTCGGCGCGCAGGTTGAACTCCTTCGCCCGCGCCCTGGCCGCGTCCATGTTGATGTCGGCGCAAGCGCGCATCTCGATGCCGCGAAACAGCGGCGCCAGCGAGAAATACGCCTTCGAGATGTTGCCGCAGCCGATGACGCCAATACCCAGTTTCTTTGCCATGATGATTGTTCCTAGTAAGCCTTGACGGATGCGATCGAGCGGCTGGCGAAGCGCTCGATGTCGTTGGGGTTGTCCTGCTCCATGACAAAGTATTTTGCAGCGCTCTTGGCCCGCAACACCTTGATCAGGTTGGCCCAGTCGATCGTGCCGTGGCCGACGTCCGACCAACCATCCTCGTCCAGCCCTTCGCCCGGCCTGGCGATATCCTTTACATGCACGGCGACGATGCGCTTGCCGTGCTTTTCGATCCAGGGCAGCGGATCGGCGCCGCCGCGCACCACCCAGGCAAGGTCCATCTCCCAGCCGATATCGGGAGCGGAAGACAGGATGTGATCCTGCGGCACCGAACCGTCGGCGAGGGCCTTGAACTCGAAATCATGGTTGTGCCAGGCAAAGCCGTAGCCGGCTTTCGAGGCGACCTCGCCGACCTTGGCCAGGCGCTCGCCAAAACCGCGCCAGCCGGCGGCGTCGGACGGCCTGTCCTCGGCCATCAGATAGGGGCAGATCAGAAGTTTGATGCCCAGCGCTTCGGCCGTTTTGCGCACGCCGTCGAAATCCTTCTCCAGCGCATCGATGGAGAAATGCCCGGTCGGCATCGAAAGCCCGTTCTTGTCGAGTTCCGCGCGGAAGGCCTTGGGATTTTCATAGACGCCACCGAAGCCTTCGACTTGCGCGTAGCCGAGCTTGCCGAGCGTCGCGAGCACGCCCTCCCAGGGTTGAAAATTGCGGGCGCTGTAAAGTTGGAATGACCAGTTCATCGTCTCTGTCCGTTCTGCTTGGTAGGGTGGGTTCTTGGGAGGAGGGCTTGGGGGGCTATAGGCGGTTGCCGGATGGGGTGTCGAACAGCGAGGCGCGGGCGGGGTCAAAGCCGATCCGGATTGGATCGCCGGTGCGCAGCGTCTTTTCCGCCTCGACGCGGAAGGAAAAATTGCGGCCGCCGAGCTTGGTCCACACCAGCGTGTCGGAGCCCATCGGCTCGACGATCTCGACGGATGACTCGGCGGTGAACGGCATGGCCTTGGCCGCATCTCCAAAGGCGACGTGCTCGGGCCTGATGCCGAACACACAGGGCTTGCCCGCGCTGCCGCGATCCTTGTCGAACTCATAGCGGTCGAGCGGTATCGAAACCCCGTCGGCGGTGAACGCCGCGGCATCGCCGGCTGCAAGTTGACCCTCGACGAAATTCATTGCCGGCGAACCGAGGAATCCGGCGACAAAGCGATTGACCGGACGGTTGTAGATCGTTTGCGGCGCGTCGAGCTGTTGGATGACCCCGCCCTTCATCACCGCGATCCGGTCGGCCAGCGTCATCGCCTCGATCTGGTCGTGGGTGACGTAGATCATGGTGTTCTGCAATCTGCGATGCAGCAGCTTGATTTCGACGCGCAATTCGGATCGCAGCTTGGCGTCAAGATTGGACAGCGGTTCGTCGAACAGGAACACATCGACATCGCGCACCAGCGCCCGCCCGATCGCCACGCGCTGCCGCTGGCCGCCGGACAGCGCGGAGGGCTTGCGTTGCAGCAGCGGTTCGATCTGCAAGATCTCCGCGGCGCGCGCGATGCGCTTGGCGATTTCGTCCTTGGGCAGGCCCGCGACGCGCAGGCCGAAGGACAGGTTCTTCTCCACCGTCATCTGCGGATAGAGCGCATAGGACTGGAATACCATGCCGATGCCGCGATCCTTGGGCTCTTCCCAGGTGACGTTCTTGCCCTTGATGAAGATGCGGCCCTTCGAAATGTCGAGCAGCCCGGCAATGCAGTTGAGCAAGGTCGACTTGCCACAGCCGGAGGGTCCCAGGAGCACGATGAACTCGCCCTCGGCGATATCGAGGTCGAGTGTCTGCAGGACCGACACCGCACCATAGTTCAGCGACAGGTTCTGGATCGATACGCTGGGGTTCGCGATTTCAGCCATCATCACCCTTTCACCGCGCCGGCAGCGATGCCACGCACGAAAAGCCTGCCGGAAATGAAATAGATAACGAGCGGCACCAGCCCGGTCAGGATGGTCGCCGCCATATTGACGTTGTATTCCTTCACGCCCTGCACGGAGTTGACGATGTTGTTGAGCTGAACCGTCATCGGATAGGTGTCGGGACGCGTGTAGACGACGCCGAACAGGAAGTCGTTCCAGATGCCTGTCACCTGCAGGATGACGGCGACGACGAAGATCGGCAGCGACATCGGCAGCATGATGCGCAGATAGATGCCCCAGAAACCGGCCCCGTCGACACGCGCTGCCCGGAACAATTCCTCCGGCATGGAGGTGAAATAGTTGCGGAACAGCAATGTCAGGATCGGCATGCCGAAAATGGAATGGACGATCACCAGGCCGCTCAGGCTGCCATAGAGGCCGATCTCGCGCAGGATGATGACGATCGGGTAGATCATCACCTGATAGGGGATGAAGGCACCGACGATCAGGATGATGAAGAACGTGTCGGCGCCCTTGAAGCGCCAGTTGGCCAGCGCATAGCCGTTTACCGAGGCGATCGCGATCGACAGGATCACCGAAGGTACGGTGATACGAACGGAGTTCCAGAAGCCGCGCGAAAGTCCGTCGCAGTTAAGGCCGGTGCAGGCCGTCGACCATGCCTTGACCCAGGGCTCGAAAGTGATCTCGAGCGGGGGCGAGAAGATGTTGCCGAGGCGGATTTCCGGCATGCCCTTGAGCGAGGTGACGATCATCACATAGAGCGGCAGGAGGTAGTAGAGCGCCGCCACGATGAGCGTGCCATAGAGGAAGATGTTGCGGCGCGAGAAGATGTGACGCGGCTTCGGTCCGCTCGGTCCCGAGGCATCGGCTTGGACGGCGCCGGACGGCGCGGACAGGGAAACGGCTTGGTCAGACACGCTTCCTGCCTCCGAATTCGAGATAGGCCCACGGCACGATGACGATCATCACCGAGAGCAGCATCATGGTCGAGGCCGCGAAACCCTGGCCGAGATTCTGGGCGAAAAACATGTAGTCGTAGACATACTTTGCCGGCACTTCGGAGGCGATGCCGGGTCCGCCGCTGGTCTGGGCGACGACAAGGTCGTAGACCTTGACGATGCCGGACGCGATGATGACGAGCGTGGTAATGAAGACCGGTCGCATCATCGGGATGATGATGAACAGATAGGTCTTCCACATCGGAATCCCGTCCACCCGCGCGGCCTTCCAGATATCCTCGTCTATGCCGCGCAGGCCGGCCAGCATCAGGCACATGATCAGCCCGGTGCCCTGCCAGAGCGCGGCGATCGATATGCCGTAGATGACGATGCTGGAATTGTAGAGCGGATCGAAAGCGAAGCTCGTCCAGCCGAGGTTTCGTATCACGCCCTGGATGCCGAAGTCAGGATTGAGCAGCCATTGCCAGACAAGGCCGGTGACGATGAAGGAGAGCGCGAAGGGATAGAGAAAGATGGTGCGGAACGTATCCTCGAAACGGATCTTCTGGTCGAGCAGGGCAGCGAGGATGAAACCGATCACCAGCGAGAAAACCAGCGAGATCACACCGTAGATCAGCAGGTTCTCGATCGAGATCAGCCAGCGCGGGGTCGCCCACAACCGGTAATACTGGTCGAGGCCGACGAAATTCAGCCGCGGCAACAGCTTCGAATTGGTGAAGGAATAGAGCACCGTCCACGCCGTGCCGCCGACGAATACCACCAGCGCGGTGAGGATCATGGGGATCGACGCGACCTTCGCATTGAGATTGCGAAACAGTCGGCTCGGGCGTTCGCTCTTGCTCATCGGTGCAGCCATGCTGGATCGGGTAAGAGCCCGCCCTCCCGGCCCTGGAGTTCACCGGACCGGGAGGAAGGGAGTTGCCGGCGGTATCAGTCCGCCGTGGCGATGATGTCGGCGAAGCGCTTCTGCGCCTCTTCCACGGTCATCTCGGGCTTGGCGAAGAATTCGGAGAACAGGTCCTCCTTCTGCTTCTGGCTGTCTTGCGAAAGCAGCTGATCGGTCCATGGGATCACGGCACCCTTGGCCAGGATGGCGAGACCCTTCTTCATGCAGTCATTGGCAGCGTTAAGGTCGACGTCGCCACGCACCGGCAGCGAGCCCTTCTTGAGATTGAAGGCGACCTGGGTCTTGGGATCGAGCAAGGTTTCGGCCAGGACTTCCTGCGCCTTTGACTTGTCGGCATCCTTGAGCACCGGGAAATAGAAGGCATCACCACCCGTGGCAATGACCTCGTTCAGGCCAAGGCCGGGAAGACAGGTATAGTCCTTGCCGGCGGTCTTGCCGGCAACCTGGAACTCGCCCTGCGCCCAGTCACCCATGATCTGGCCGCCGGCCTTGCCGGTAATGACCATGTTGGTGGCCTGGTTCCAGTCCTGCACATTGGTGTTCTTGGCCATCTTGCGCGCATCGTCGGCCGCCTTGAACACCTTGGCGACTTCGGGGCCGGCTGCGAACTTGGCGTCCTTGTCCTTGTAGACCTTGAGGAAGGTGTCGGTGCCGCCGACCGCTGCAAGCAGCACGTCGAAAGCGCCGGACGACTGCCAGGCCTGCCCGCCCACCGCCAGCGGCACGATGCCTGCCTTCTCGAGCGCCGGGGCGGCGGCCACATACTCATTCCAGTCCTTTGGCACCGGCACGCCGGCCTTCTGGAAGGCCTCGTTCGAGAGCCACAGCCACTGCCAAGAGTGGATGTTGACGGGCACGCAATAAATCTTGCCGCCGATGGTGCAGCTGTCGAGCAGGCTCTTCGGTCGTACGACCTCTGTCCACTTGCCCTTGTTGGCGACATCGGTCAGGTCGCGCATCAGGCCGGCCTGCACCAGTTCTTCCGCTTGCCGGCCGTGATTGAACTGGGTGGCGCCCATCGGGTCGCCGCCGGTGATCCGGCTGATCATGATCGGCCGTGCCGTGCCGCCGGAGCCGGCAATGGCGCCGTCGACCCAGTGGTTGCCGGTGGCGTCGAATGCCTTGGCGAGTTCCGCAACCGCCGCCGCCTCGCCGCCGGAAGTCCACCAATGAGTGACTTCCAGATCCGTCGCGGCGGCCGGGCCGGCGAACTGCAGCGCTGCCGTGGCCGCCAGGGCAGCGGTCAAAAGTTTGTATCGCATTTCGGTTCCTCCCAGAATCTGAAACGTTACAGATTTTCGATACGGCAATTGCGTGGATGACGCAACCCCAGGCGTGGAGACCGTTCGATATTTTTTCGAGTCGCGAATAAAATCTGCCGAGCGAGCTTGTCGTTGTGCGCCGCAATATGAGCAATTGCAGTGCAAAATAAGAAAAGGTTCGTGAAAGCCAGCAAAGAGCGTCGCCAAGACGGCGTTTCGCTCTGGATTCTCAAGGGAATTCGCGACTCCATGTCGTCCTGCGAATTCGCCCGCCAGCGCGGTGCAATTGGCAATCTGTAACGTTTCAGTATATTGACAGATTGCCGGGCTTGAAATCATGCCACGCCGCCAATCACGGCGATTGCCGACCCGGCCTGCGGCTGCTATGCGCCTGATGGGCGGGACGAATGGACAGACGGAATACGGAAAAGAACGAGGAAGCGTCGGCGCAGGAGCGGCCAACGCTGAAGACGCTTGCCTTCATGACCGGGCTGGGCGTCACCACAGTGTCGCGCGCCTTGAAGGATGCCCCTGAGATCGGCGCCGAAACCAGGCGCCGCGTCCAGCTCGTCGCCAAGCAGATCGGCTACCGCCCGAACCGCGCCGGCGTCAGGCTCAGAACCGGCAAGACCAATGTCATCAGCCTCGTGCTCAACACCGAGCAGGAGATCATGAGTTTCGTCTCCGACATCATCTACGGCGTCTCGGAAGTCATTGCCGACACGCCTTACCATCTGATCGTCACTCCCTATTCGCGCTCGCAGGATCCGCTCGACCCGATACGCTACCTGGTCGAGACCGGCTCGGCCGACGGCGTCATCATTTCACGCACGCAGCCGAACGATCCCCGGGCCCGCTACATGCTGGAGCGCGGCATTCCGTTTGCCACGCATGGCCGCACCGAGATGGGGCTGGTCCACCCCTATCATGATTTCGACAATCACGCCTTCGCGGTCGAAGCCGTACGGCGCCTTGCGAGCATGGGACGCCGCAAGCTTGCTTTGCTGACGCCACCCGTCGGACTGACCTATTACGGCCATACGGTAAACGGCTTTGCCGATGCGCTGAGCGAGGTTGGCGCCAGCGAGATCCCGTTCAGCACCGTATCGATCGACCATTCGATCGAACAGATCAGGACGAGGACCGCGCAGTTGATGCGCCGCGACATCAGGCCGGACGGCTTTGTCAGCAGCGCCGCCGCCGCCACCCTTGCGCTCGTCGCCGGCATCGAGGATGCCGGCCTCAAGCTTGGCCGCGACGTCGACATCGTCTCCAAGCAGTCATCGGACCTTTTGCATCTGTTCCGGCCCGAACTGCTGATCGTCAATGAGAACTTCCGGCTGGCGGGCTCCGAACTCGCCCGCTCCGTGCTCGGTTGGATCAGCGGCGCCGCACCCGGCTCCCTGCAAAGTCTCAGCGTGCCGGGCGAGGTCCTGGCCTACAATCGCTCCCCGGACTAACCGGCAGCGCCACTGCCCCACGGACCGTGGAAGGCACCCTGCTCGCCGATGCGTTCGAAGCCATGCGCGCCGAAGAAGTCACGCTGCGCCTGGATCAGGTTCGAGGTGCCGCGGCCCTGGCGATAGCTGTCGAAATAGGCAAGTGCGGAAGACAGCGCCGGCACCGGCGCACCGGCCTCGGAAGCCCTCGCCACGATACGCCGCAGCGACGGGTGCGCTTCCTGCATCAAGCTGATGAAAGCGGGCGCCATCAAGAGATTGGTCGAAGCGCCGCCGCTGCTGAAGGCCTCGGCCATCGTATCCAGCATCTGCGAGCGGATGATGCAGCCGGCGCGCCAGATCCTGGCGATGGTTGGCATCGGCAGGTTCCAGTTGAACTCCTTCGAGGCGCCGCTCATCACCGCGAAACCCTGCGCATAAGCCGCGATCTTGCCGGCGAACAGCGCCAGTTCGAGATCTTTCAGCAGCGCATCCTTGTCGCCGGAAATCTTCGATACCCCGATGTTGCCATAGGCTTTCTCGGCCGCCAGCCGCTCGTCCTTGATCGACGACAGCACACGGGCCGCCACGGCCGCCTCGATCGCGGTCGCCGGAATGCCGAGTTGCTGCGCCTCGATGACCGACCATTTGCCGGTGCCCTTCTGGCCGGCGCGGTCGAGGATGATGTCGACCACCGGCTTGCCGGTCTTGGGATCGTCGGCGGCGAGCACCTTGGCGGTGATCTCGATCAGGTAGGAGTTCAGCCGGCCCTTGTTCCAGTTGGAGAACACCGCGCCGATGTCCTTCGGGCCCATGCCCAGGCCATCGCGCAGAATGCCGTAGATTTCGGCGATCATCTGCATGTCGGCATATTCGATACCGTTGTGGATCGTCTTGACGAAGTGGCCGGCGCCATCGGTGCCGAGCCAGGCGGCACAGGGTTCGTCCTTGAACTTGGCGGAGATGGCGGTCAGCACTTTTTCGACCCGCTTCCACGAATCCTCCGTGCCGCCGACCATGATCGACGGGCCATGGCGCGCGCCCTCCTCGCCGCCGGACACGCCCATGCCGATGAAGGTCAGGCCCGAGCCGGACAGTTCGGAGAAGCGCCGCATCGTATCGCGGAAATTGGCGTTGCCGGCATCGATGACGATGTCATTGTTGGACAGCACGCCGCGCAAGGCTTCGATCTGTTCATCGACCGGCTTGCCGGCCAGCACCATGATGATGATCGGGCGCGGCGGCCGGATCGCGGCGGCAAGTTCTTCCAGGCTGTAGCAGGGCACAACCATGTTCTTCAGCGCGCCGGCATTCTCGACGAAGGCGTCGGTGCGTGCCCGGGTGCGGTTGAAGACGGCAATGCGGTGCCCGTGCTCGGCGATGTTCAGCGCCAGGTTGGAGCCCATCGTACCAAGGCCGATCAGGCCGATTTCGGCTTTTTCCATCGTTTCTTCCCTGCTTTCGGATCTTGTTGGTTGGAGCCCGCGATTTTGCCGGATGCCCGTTCTTCCCGGGATGATTGACGGGCCTTTCGGGCCGCGTCAACCGCCTCGCCGAATTGTGTTGCGGTTGCACAATGCAGGCCGTTCGACAACAATCACATCTGTCGGCTACGGCCGGACGTCCACAGGCGCTTCGATCTTCACCATCTTGAAATCCGAGACCAGGATGTCGATGCGCACAGTCCAGCGCCCGGGAACCGGAATGACGAGGTTGTCGACACGCCAGCTGCCGTCGCCGGGCTTCGTCGCCGCGCGCTTCAGCGGCTCGATGCCGGAATCGGGCTTCGACAGCACCAGCGTCACCTCCTTGGCGTCAAGCGGCCCGAAATCGCCGGTCATGATGATCATCGAGGCCGCGACAGGCCCGGCATGGCCTGGCGTGATGCTGAGATCTGCCATCGCCTCCAGCGCATGGATGTGGAGCGAGACCGGCTGCGCCGCCGCGATCGCCAGCGCCCGTGGGGGCGGCGTGAAGCGCCAGCCCGCGGCAACGCCGAAGATCGCCAGCACGATTAGCATTTCGACGCCGATCGAACGGGTGAGCCTGCGCTGCACCTCCGTAGCGCCCGCCTCGGCGGAAGCGGTGAGTTTCCAGCGATTGACCGCGGCCAGCGTGAACAGAAAGACCAGCAGCGCCAACTTGACCAGCAGCAGCCGGCCATAGGCGGTGCCGGCCAGCGCCGAGGGCGTCTGCACCTGAATGACGGCAAGCACGATGCCGGCCGCGGCAAGCACGGCGACCACAGGCAGGATCGCGCAGGAGAACCGGCGCAGGAACGCGACGGCGCCCGGCGTCTGGCGCTTCAGCGCGAGAGCGAGCGGCACCAGCGCGCCGCCCCAGAAGGCAATGCCGATACCGTGTACGAACACCATCGGCCGCGTCAGCCATTGCGGCTCGGCCGCGCTGGCGTGGCCGCTGGCGGCAAGCGCGACGCCGACGCCAAGGAGGCCGGCGAGCGCCAATGGCCTGGCGAGCACACGCGGTCCGGCCAACGAAAGCAAACCGAGCCCCAGCGCGGTCAGGGCGGCCAGCACCGTCCAGCCGAAGGAGGTGCCGAGCCCGGTCCGCCAGATCACCGGCTGCGCCAGATGGGAGAGCGGTGCTCCGAGTGCATCGAGCCCCTGAAAGCCGAGCGACAGGGGTGCCGCCATCAGGCCGCACAGGATCGCGGCCGCGACAAAACGCTGGCCGGCGCGTCCGTTGCCCGCCAGCCAGGCAAGGGCGAAGGCGCCGCCGACACCGAGGAAAAGACCGATGTAGAGAAAGATCTTGCCGATCCAGATCGCCGACCGCGACGGCCAGTCGACCGCTTCGGACACGGCGGGTGGTTCGCTTGGTGCGCCGATCGAAAACAGCAGCGAGCCGCCGACCGGATGGCCGTCGGCGGAAATGACGCGCCAGCTCAGCACATGCGTGCCGGATTTGAGCGCTTGCGGATTGTCGATCTCGAGCGTCTGGTCGGTGAGGCGGAAGGATGTCAGCCCAACCGGCGTGCCGTCGGGTTTCACCAATGTCAGCACCAAGGGCGAAACCGGTTCGCTGAAGGTCAGTGAGAACTGTGCCGGAGCCTGCGCCAGCACGGCGCCGTCGGCCGGGTCGGTCTTGATCAGCGCGGCATGGGCAAAGGCCTGGCTGGTCGAGGCTACGAAGATAACCGCCATGAGCAAGCCCAGCAGTCCGCCGGCAATCCGGCCGACGCGCTTGCTATTGGTATCGACCATTCGGGAAGATGTTGCGGTCATGCCAGGCCACGGGGCTGCGGCGCGCTCCGGCAAGCAGAGCGCGCCAGGGGAGAAATTATTTCTTCGGTGTGAGCTTGATGCCGGGGGCCGGAGTCTCCAGCGCGTCTTCATCCTGCCCTGCCGCCGGGATCTCGATCCAGCGGTCGACGGCATCGCCGCATTCCTGCACCACCGGGAAATAGAGCGTCTGGCCGACGGGCAGGTCCGCCGTCAGCGTGGCGCGGAAGATGAACTCGTCATAGAATTCATCCGGCAAATTGCCGCCGCTCCAGTCGACTTCCTTGACGCCGTCGGTCACCGCCTGGCCATAGAGCTGATAGGATTTTTCATATTTGCCCTTCTTGGTCTGCAGCGTCCAGCCGGGTTTCGGCATCGGCTTCACCGCGATCACCCCTTCCGGGATCTGCACGCGCACGGCGGTCGTCGCCTTGCCGTCGCAACCATGCGGCACCCGCAGCGCCGCCTTGTAAGTCGAGCCGACCGCCGCTTCCTGGGTTTCGAGTGTGATATGCGCGGAGGCGGCATTTGTCCCCAAAGCCAGAATCGCCCCGGCCGCCAAAAGATACTTGTTCATGATGGTCCCTCTAGAATTCTGATCGGTACGACGGCCGGTTCAGTCGTTGTCTTCTTGGGGCGCCGCGCTGCCAATGGCCTGCACGGCGAATTTGATCGTCACCGTCCCGGCCTTTTCGAAGGTCAGCGTGGCGGCGAACATCTCGCCTTGCTTGGGTGGCTGCTTCAAATCCATGAACATCACATGATAGCTGCCGGGACCCAAAACGACCTTGCCGCCGGGTGGAATCTCCAGGCCGCCGACAACGGGCCGCATGGTCATGACGCCGTCCTTGACACCCATCTCATGCAGTTCGGCCTTGTCCGAGATGTCGGACGAAATCGACAGCAGCCGGTCCGGTGCGCTGCCGTTGTTTGTAATGGTGAAATAGCCGCCGGCCACCTTGGCGCCCATCGGCGTGGCGCGTGACCAGGGATGGCCGATCTCGATATCGCCGACCTTGAACTCATGCGCCAGGACGGATTGGGCGCCGGCGAGCATGATTGCCAAGGCCACCACGGCAGTGCCGAGACGCTCCTGGACGTGGGACAGAATGCGGCTGAACAGAGTGCCTGCCGCTATGGGGGAAGAATGGGACATGATTGCTCCATGAAGTGATTATCGCGCCGTTGCCGGTCGCGAGCCGTTTGATCTTTGGATGGGTGCGCCCGCGAAAGGTTCCGCCGGGCGAGCAAGCTCAGGCCACCAGTGGCGGCGCGCGCGGATTCGACGGCGAGCGTTCGCGCGCGAAGTCGAGGTGGATGCTCGCCGGAAAAACGAAGGCGACCGCTTCGAATGCAAGGCTGGCCAGGGCCAGCCCGGCGTCGGGCGGCGGCGCAAAGGCGGATGAAAACATGCCGCAGCCAAGCGCGCAGCAGGCCGGCAGATGTGACGGGTGCTGGTCACCGCCGGGAAGCTGGGTGGCACCGTCGTGGGTACAGATGACATTGCCGAAGGCGTCGAGCTGCGAGGCATTCGGCCCGGTTACGAAGGCGAACGCGCCGAGCGTCGACTGAAGCAGCAGCAGGCAGGCCGCGACAAGCGCGGTCGGCATGCTCCAGCGTCTCCCCCGGCGGTTCAAGCCATCTGCCTCTTCAAGCAACTCCTGGAAGGATACCTATCATGGCAGCGGCAGGTCGAAAATCGCCAATTCGATGCTGCGGCAACGCGGCGCGATCAGGATTTCTGCAAGGGGATGGAGGTCAACAGCGTCAGGCGCGCCGACTTCAGGTGCTTGCGGCAGGCGGCGTCGACCTTGCCGAGGTCGCGCGATTTGAGCGCCTCGATATAGGCAAGGTGCTCGCCGACCGCGACTTCGTTACGCTCGCGCTCCTGCGCCTTGTTCCACTGGTAGTGGTAATGGAAGATCATGGCGATGACGTCGTAGAAATCGACGATGAAACGGTTGTGCGAGGCCCGGTGGATGAGCCGGTGGAAGCGCTCGTCCAGCTCGGAAAACGCGTTGAAGCGCGTGGCGATCTCTCGTGCCAGCAGACGATGTTCGTCCTCCAGGCGGTCGAGATCGGCCCAGACCGGGCTGTCCTGCGGCAGGGCGGCGAAGGCAGCCGCCGAGCGCAGTTCGAACATCTCGCGGATCTCGGTCAGTTCGAGCGCGAAAGCCCGCGTAAAGCCCTTCAGCACCCAATGGCTGTTGCGGCGCTTCTCGATCAGGCCGAAGCGCGAGAAGCGGATCAGGAACTCGCGCACGCTGGTGGTGCCGACGCCGATCTCGCGCGCCAGTTCAAGCTCGTTGATCTGCATGCCGGCCTCGGCGCCGCCGGCGAGCAGGCGCCGCATGAACGACCGCTCGATGATTTCGGCCAGTGTGTCTGTCTCTTCCTCGGGGAAAAAATCGTCGGGTCGCGGATCGCGCAGCACTGTCTTGGCACGCTTGTTCCAGGCGATCAGCCCGGTCTCCTCCATGCGCGCCAGGATGCTGCGCACGGTCGTGCGGCTGACGCCCAGCAGCGTGCCCAGTTCCGGTTCCGACGGCAGGCTGCGCGTTTCGTCGAGCAGCCTGAGGCACCTGTTATAGGCGTCCTTGTAGACGTTGTTGCTCTTGGACATCCCCTGACCCATTCATGCCGGCGCTTGCGGCGGCCGGCTTGAAGCGCAATATGACGTTCCCACGACCCTGAAAAGCAGGAATTGCTTTCGCCGGGGCACGGTCCATTGTTTGCAGCGCCGCCGCCAGCCAGAGGCGTGCGGAACGCCCGTGAAAAAACAATTGACGCAAAACTGTTTTTTCACGATAAAAGACATTAGCTCTTAACAAGCGCGTGTCAATCCGCGCATCCCAGGATCACCCAGGAAACCGCCCGTGAACGTCTCGAACACCATTCTTCTGTCCCCCGCCGACAATGTCGCCGTTGCCAATGGCCGCATCGAGATCGGCACGGCTCTGCCGGGCGGCGCGCTTGCCACCGCCGTCATCGAGCCCGGCCACAAGGTGGCGATCAAGCCGATTGCTGCCGGTGAAGCCGTGGTCAAATACGCCCAGGCGATCGGCCGCGCCACGCAGGACATCGCACCGGGCGAGCATGTCCATTCGCACAATCTGGTGTTCGAGGCCGGCCGCCTGCCGGTGGTGCCGCCGAGTGAGGCCGAGCATGCGACAGCGGCCGACCGCGCCCGCACCTTCATGGGGTATCGCCGCGCCGATGGCCGCGCCGGCACGCGCAACTTCATCGGCATCATCGCCAGCGTCAATTGCTCGGCCACGGTCTGCCATTCCATCGCCGACACCGCCAACCGGACCTTGCTGCCGAAATATCCCGGCATCGACGGTTTCGTGCCGATCGTCCACGGTCAGGGCTGCGGCATGAGCGGCACTGGCGACGGCATGATGGTGCTGCACCGCACGCTTGCCGGCTATGCCCGCCACCCGAATTTCGGCGGCGTGCTGATGGTCGGCCTGGGATGCGAGGTCAACCAGCTCACCCTCTATGGCCAGAAGGGTGTTGCCGCGGGAAAACGCCATTTCAACATCCAGGACGCCGGCGGGTCGCGCAAATCGGTGGAGAAGGCGATGGCCGTGCTGGCCGAGATCGCCGAGGAAGTCGGTCAGTTGAAGCGCGAGCCGATTCCGGTCAGCGAGATCGTCGTCGGTCTGCAATGCGGCGGCTCGGACGGCATGTCGGGCATCACCGCCAATCCGGCGCTGGGTGCCGCCGTCGATATCCTGGCCGGCGTCGGCGGCATCGGCATCCTCTCCGAGACCACGGAAATCTACGGCGCCGAGCATCTGCTCGCCTATCGCGCGGCAACGCCGGAGATCGCGCAGAAGCTCGACGGTTTCGTGAAGTGGTGGGAAGATCACGTTGCCAAGCATGGCGCCTCGATCGACAACAACCCCTCGCCCGGCAACAAGCGCGGCGGCCTCACCACCATCCTGGAAAAGTCGCTCGGCGCGGTCGCCAAGGGCGGCCAGACGCCGCTCAATGGCGTGTTCGGCTATGCCGAGAAAGTCACCGGCAGCGGACTGGTGTTCATGGACACGCCCGGCTACGACCCTGTCTCAGCCACCGGCCAGGTCGCCGGCGGCGCCAACGTCATTGTCTTCACCACCGGCCGAGGCTCCTGCTTCGGCTGCCGGCCGACACCGTCGATCAAGGTCGCCACCAACTCGACCATGTATCACCAGATGGAAGAGGACATGGACGTCAATTGCGGCGTCATCGCCTCGGGCGAAAAGACCATCGCCGGCATGGGCCGCGAGATCTTCGAACTGATCGTCGAGACGGCTTCCGGCCGCAAGACCAAGAGCGAGGATTTCGGCTATGGCGACAACGAGTTCGTGCCCTGGCATCTCGGCGCGACGCTCTGAATTCAACGCATATGTGGTAGAACTGCCGGGCGGGACAGCGGCCGGCAACGGGGAGGGTTTGCATGGAAAAACGCCGCATCGGCAGCACGGCGCTCGAAGTCACCGAAGTCAGCTTCGGCGGCGCCGCGATCGGCGGCCTTTACCGCGCCTGTTCACGCGAGGCGGCGATGGAGACGCTGCAAGGCGCCTGGGAGGCGGGCCTGCGCTATTTCGACACCGCGCCCTTCTATGGGTTCGGCCTGTCGGAACGCCGCTTCGGCGACTTCCTGCGCTACAAGCCGCGCGATTCCTACGTGCTGTCCACCAAGGTCGGCCGCCTGTTCCGGCCGGCGCCAGAAGACCAGGTGCCCGACCACTCTTATGTCGATCCGCTGCCCTTCGCGCTCGACTACGACTATTCCTATGACGGCATCATGCGGTCGGTCGACTTCAGCTATGCGCGGCTTGGGCTGAACAAAATCGATATCCTGTATGTGCACGACATCGGCGCCTACACGCATGGGGTCGAGAAGACCAAGCTGCACTTTCGCCAGCTCATGGATGGCGGGCTCAAGGCACTCGAGGAGTTGAAGCGGGCCGGCACGATTTCCGCCTATGGTCTCGGCGTCAACGAAGTCCAGATCTGCCTTGACGTGATGCGCCGGGCGCCGCTTGACTGCATCCTGCTCGCCAGCCGCTATTCCTTGCTCGACCGCAGCGCCGAAGCCGAACTGCTGCCGCTGTGCCGGGCGCAACAGACGTCGCTGGTGATCGGCGGCGTCTTCAACTCCGGCATATTGGCGACCGGGCCGGTGCAAGGCGCGCATTTCGACTACCAGCCCGCCAGCCGCGATATGCTCGATCGGGTCGACGCCATGGAGAAGATCGCCGGCGAAGGCGGTTACCCGCTGGCCGCCGCCGCCTTCCAGTTTCCCCTGCACGAGCCGGTGGTCGCCACCGTACTGACCGGTACCGCCAAACTGGCAAACCTGACACGTAACCTCGAACTGCTCGACATCAACGTGGCGGAGACGGAATACGCCAAATATCGTCCCTACACGGTGGTGCAGGGCCTGGCGTGAAGCCGGCGTCCGCCAGCGTTGACAGGCGAGGCTCGGCTTCACAAATGCGCGACTCCGCGGAAAGAATGAATGTTCCATATTGACTAACAGATGGAATTAATATTCCATGTATTCACGAAACGGGAGCGTTCGGCTGCGTCCAGGGAGGAGGGGCGCGTGATTGTGTCCGTGCCTGACATGGGAATCAGGTGCGAAACACCGCTTGCATCGTCCAGATCGATGCACTATCAAAACAGCGTAAATGTTTTTTATTGATAAAGTTCTGTTTGGGCCACGCCTATCCGAACGGAGCTTCCGTAACGTTCACCGGGCGACTTAGGGAGGTATCCTATGAAATTCGTGACCAGCATTCTCAACCGCCGCGCCGTCATGGCCCTGGCAGCAGCGTCGATGCTCGCCGGCGTCATGCACTCGGCGCCGGCTTCGGCGGCGGATGTGACCATTCCGATCATCGTCAAGGACACCACGTCCTTCTACTGGCAGATCGTGCTCGCCGGCGCCCGCAAGGCCGGCAAGGATCTCGGCGTCAACGTGCCGGAACTCGGCGCCCAGGCTGAAACCGACGTCAACGGCCAGATCTCCATCCTCGAGAACGCCGTCGCCGGCAACCCGGCCGCCGTCGTCATCGCGCCGACCGAAGCCAAGGCGCTCGGCAAGCCGATCGACGAGGCAGCGGCCAAGGTCAAGGTCATCGGCATCGACTCCGGCGCCGACTCCAAGGCCTTCACCTCGTTCCTGACCACCGACAACGTCCAGGGCGGCCGCGTCGCCGCGGACGGTCTTGCGGCAGCCATCGGCGCGGCCAATGGCGGCAAGGTCGAAGGCAAGGTTGCCCTGATCACCGCACTGCCTGGCGCCGGCTCGCTCGAGCAGCGCGCCCAGGGCTTCAAGGAACAGCTCAAGGCCAAGTATCCCGGCCTCGAACTGATCGCCGACAAATATGCCGACGGCCAGGCCACCACCGGCCTCAACATCGCGACCGACCTGATCACCGCCAATCCGGACCTGAAGGGCATCTTCGCCTCCAACCTGATCATGGCGCAGGGCGTCGGCCAGGCGATCGCCGAGAACAAGCTTGCCGGCAAGGTCGGCCTGATCGGCTTCGACAGCGACGAGAAGCTGATCAAGTTCCTGAATGACGGCGTCATTTCCGGCCTCGTCGTCCAGGATCCCTACCGGATGGGCTATGACGGCATCAAGACCGCGCTCGCCGCTTCGAAGGGCGAGAAGGTCGAGGCCAATGTCGACACAGGCGCCAACCTTGTCACCAAGGCCAACATGAAGGATCCCAAGATCGACGCCCTGCTCAATCCGAAGCTCAACTAAGCCTCGGTTGAGACGCACTGTTTCCGGGGCCTCGTGCCCCGGAAACGACAGCGACGTCGTTTGGAAATAGGGCAACCTGGGCTAGGTTGCCCTGGCAGGCATTTCGAAGCCCGCCGCGGGCCCAGATCGTGAGGCCAATCAGGGAGGATTGTCATGACATCGACGGCTCAAGACCTGCACCCCGCCCCTGTGCTGGAGCCTGGCAGGACGATCCTCGAACTGCGCGGCCTCGAAAAGAAATATCCCGGCACCCATGCGCTGAAGCCGGTGACGCTGGCCTTCAAGTCGGGCGAAATCCACGCCATCGTCGGCGAGAACGGTGCCGGCAAATCCACTCTGATCAAGCTTCTCACCGGCGTCATGCCGCGCACCTCCGGCGAGGTCATCTGGGAGGGCAATCCGGCGGCGCTGGCGACCCCGCATGAGGCGATGGCGCTCGGCATCAACGCCGTGCACCAGGAAGTCGTGCTCTGCCGTCATTTGACGGTCGCCGCCAACATGTTCCTCGGCGAGGAGAATTCGCGCTTCGGCATCCTGCAGCAGCGCGTCATGGTCAAGGAAGCGCAGAAGATCATCGACGATCTCGGCTTCGACCTGCCGGCGCATGTCATGCTCGGCGACCTCACCATCGGCCAGCAGCAGCTGATCGCCGCCGCCCGCGCCACGGTGCGCGGCACCAAATTCCTGATCTTCGATGAGCCGACCGCCTACCTGACCCGCAAGGAGGCCGACCAGCTCTTCACGCTGATCCGTCGGCTGAAGTCCGAGGGCGTGACCATCATCTACATCAGCCACCGCATGGAGGAGGTCTTCGAGCTCGCCGATCGCGTCTCCGTGCTGCGCGACGGCACGCTGGTCGGCACCAGAAACATCGCCGAGACCAACGATGCCGAACTGGTCAAGCTGATGATCAACCGCTCGATCGAGCAGGTCTATCACAAGGAGCACTTCACGCCGGGTGCCGCGATCGTGGAGACCAGGAACCTGTCGGGCAAGGGCTTCGAGAATGTCTCGATGACCGTCCGCGCCGGCGAGATCGTCGGGCTCTACGGGCTGATCGGCGCCGGGCGCAGCGAATTCGTCACCACGCTCTACGGCCGCCATCGCAAATCGGCCGGCCAGATCCTGTGGGAAGGCAAGCCGGTTCAGGTCAATTCGGAGCACGATGCGATCAGGCTCGGCATGGCGCTGGCGCCGGAAAGCCGCCGCGACCAGGGCCTTTGCCTCAATTTGCCGGTTGGCCTCAATCTCAACCTGCCGATCTACAAGCGCATCTCCAAAAACCTGTTGATCTCCGGCGCGCAGGAGAAGGCCCAGGCCGACCGCCAGATCGCCGATCTCCGCATCAAGACGCCGACACGCCATGCGCTGGCCTCCAGCCTGTCGGGCGGCAACCAGCAGAAGATCGTCATCGGCAAATGGCTGGCGCATGGCGCCAAGCTGTTCATTTTCGACGAGCCGACAGTCGGCGTCGATGTCGGCACCAAGGCCGAAATCTACCGCCTGTTCGGCGCGCTCTTGTCGAAGGGCGCCGGCATCATCCTGATCTCGTCCTACCTGCCGGAAGTCTATGAGCTGGCCGACACGCTGCATGTGTTCCGCCGCGGCAAGCTGGTGGCGACACACGGATTCCGCACCGCCGATCACGAGGAAATTCTCACACAGGCGCTCGCCGAGAAACAAGAAAAGCTGGGAGGAAAGATATGAGCACCGAGGCGATCCCTGCCGAAAAATCCAAGCGCAATTACAACGCCCTGTTCGGGCTGACGCTGCTGGCGCTGCTGGTGCTGCTCTGGGTCATCCTGTCGCTGTCGACATCGAGCTTCGCCTCGGCCAACAACATCTCGAACCTTTTGCGTCAGGGTTCGATGATCGCCATCCTGGCGGTCGGCCAGACCTTCGTCATCATCACCGGCGGCATCGATCTGTCCGTCGGCGCTGTGGTCGGCTTTGCCACCGTCATTGCCGCGATGCTGATCAACGCCGGCATACCGGTCTTCCTCGCCATCGCGATCACGCTGCTGGTCGGCGTTGCCATCGGCCTGTTCCACGGCTTCGGCATCGTCAAGATGGGCCTGCCGCCCTTCATCATCACGTTGGCGACGCTGACCTCGCTGCGCGGCATCGGCCTTCTGATGACCAACGGCAACTCGATCTCGATCAACAATGACGCCTTCCAGGAATTCTCGCGCAACTCCTTCCTCGGCGTGCCCAATCTGTTCTGGATGGTTATCCTGGTCGGCATTCCGGCCTACATCTTCCTGCATCACAGCCGCTGGGGCCGCTACCTCTTCTCGGTCGGCTCGAACGCCGAGGCCTCGCGCCTCTCCGGCGTCAATGTCCAGCGCACCATCTACATGGCCTACACGCTGTCGGGCCTGTGCGCGGCTTTTGTCGGCGTGCTCCTGGCCTCGCGCATCGGCATCGGCAACCCGACCCAGGCCGAGGGCTGGGAACTGCAGGCGATCGCGTCCTCGGTCATCGGCGGCACCTCGCTGTTCGGAGCGGTCGGCTCGGTGCATGGCCCGCTGCTCGGCGCCTTCATTCTCGCCACCATCAACAACGGCGCCAACCTGCTCAACGTCAACGCCTTCTGGCAGCGCATCATCACTGGCGTGCTGATCATCGTCATCGTCTATTTCGACGGTCTGCGCCGCCGCGGCGGCAAGTGACCATTGCTGAAATCGATCTCCGGCCCGGCGTGAAGACAGGTCGGAAACCTAATCGGACTGAGACATGAAAGCCGTTATCTGCCGCTCGCCCGGGGAACTCATCCTGGAAGACCGCCCCGCGCCCGGCGCGCCCCCTGCCGGCTGGGCGCTGGTCGCGGTCAGCCATGTCGGCATCTGTGGCACCGACTACCACATTTTCGAAGGCAAGCACCCGTTCCTCGCCTACCCCCGCATCATGGGCCATGAAGTCTCCGGCACCGTCATCGAGACCGGCGAGGGCGTCGATCTTGCCGTCGGCGAACCGGTCGTCATCAACCCTTACCTCTCCTGCGGCAAGTGCATCGCCTGCCGGCACGGCAAACCGAATTGCTGCGTCAAGATCGAGGTCTTGGGCGTCCATCGCGACGGCGCCATGTGCGAACGCATTCTTGTCCCGGCGCGGAATCTCTATCCGGCCAATGGCCTGTCGCTGGCCGACGCAGCCGCCGTCGAATTCCTGGCCATCGGCGCGCACGCGGTACGTCGCGCCCGTGCCGATCCCGGCGCTCGCGCTCTGGTCATCGGCGCCGGCCCGATCGGGCTCGGCAACGCCATCTTCGCCCGCATTGCCGGGCTCGACGTGACGCTGCTCGACATGAGCAGTGAACGTCTCGTTTTCGCCGAAAACGAACTTGGCTTCAGGATCCTCGACGGCTCGCGCGGAGCGGTGCCGGATCTGGTCAAGGAAGCGACATCGGGCGAAGGCTTCGACCTGGTCTTCGACGCCACCGGCAACACCCGGTCGGTGCAGTCGGCTTTCGCCCACGTCGCGCATGGCGGCACACTGGTGCTGGTCAGCGTCGTCAAGGACGACATCGTCTTCTCCGACCCTGAATTCCACAAACGCGAAATGACGCTGGTCGGCAGCCGCAATGCACTGCGTGCCGATTTCGATCATGTCGCAGACTCGATCCGCAACGGCGCCGTGCCCCTGGCCAAGCTGGTCACCCACCGCACGACGCTGGCCGATACGCCGAGCGATCTCGCCCGCTGGGCGCATGAGAAATCCGGCCTGATCAAGGCCGTGATCGAGATCGGATAGTCGGCAGGATTCGGCTCACAGCGCCGACAGTTTGAGCTCGACCCGCTCCGCCGGAAAGCGCGACTCGGAGAACTGGATCGGCTGACCGTCCGGCGTGATGTTGACGGCCACCGTGACCAGCACGATGGCGCCTGGCTGCAGGTCGAGGTCGGCGAGATCGGCCGCATCGGCATGGCGTGCCGACAGCACGGTCGATTGCCTGAGATAATCGTCTATGCCGAAGCGGGCCAGCGACGCGGTGATCGAGCCAGTCTCAGCCATCGCCTTGTCGATGCCGGCAAAGCGCCTGGCATCGAACCAGCCAGCAGCGCGTGACACAGGCCGTCCATCGGCCTCACCGCGTGTCTCCAGCCGGATCACCTCGGCGCCCTTGGCAAGGCCAAGCCCTTCGGCGACACGCGGGCTGGCCGGCTCGACCGACGAGGCAAGCAGCACGATGTGCCGTTCCGAGGTTTGTCCCTGCAGGCCCGTTGAAAAGCGTGTGCGCGCCCCGATCGGATAGGACAGCCGCTTGCGAGACAATACGAAGGTGCCACGCCCCTGCTCGGCCCGCAGCACACCTTCCTGCACAAGCGCCGATATGGCGCTGCGCACCGTGTGGCGATTGACGCCATAGCGCTCGGCGAGCGCCACCTCCGGCGGCAGCGCGGCATTCTCGGCGAAATCGCCGGTGGCGATCGCCTGCAGGATCCTGTCGGCGATCTGCCGCCACAGCGAGACGCCGCTGCGCCGTTCAATACTGTCGGCTTCCTGTCGCCCGATCATGAGTTGGCCCCTGCCTTCCGTCCCCTGTCATCCACTCGTCATGGACTCGCGCTAGGTAATATGTATAATTTGTATAGTTGTCTATATCAATAGACAAATTAGCGAAGAGGAATGCTGCCGATGCGAGGACAGGAAGCCCGCGACCAGGCCGGACGCAAAGCCGCGATGGCGACCCTGGCGCAATCGAGCGGCGACGATATCGTCCGGCTCTGGAACGAAGCCGGCCTGCCTTCGCAGGCCGAACTGCTGCGCGGTCCCGAGACCGGACTGGTGACGCTGCGCGGTCGCATCGGCGGCGGCGGCGCGCCGTTCAATGTCGGCGAGGCGACCGTCACCCGCGCCACTGTCCGGCTGCCGTCCGGACAGGTGGGCCATTGCTACGCGCTTGGCCGCGACAAGCAGAAGGCGAAGCTGGCGGCGATCGCCGACGCGCTCTGGCAGGACCCTGCCCGCCGCGCCGAGGTCGAGACCAGGCTGATCGCGCCTTTGAGGTCGGCGCTCGCCGCTGCCCAGGAAAAACGCCGCGCCGAGACAGCGGCAACGAAAGTGGATTTCTTCACCATGGTTCGCGGAGAAGACTGATGGATATCGCAGCACAATCGATCGAGGGCGGCTTTGCCGATCCGGTGTTCAACGCCCAGACGGTGTTTCGCGCGGTCATGGACGCGATGGCGCGGCCGGGCAGCGTGCAGCCTCTGTCGGCCCTGGCCCGCCCGCCGGCGCCGCTCTCGCCAACCGCTGGCGCCGTGGCACTGGCGCTGTGCGACAACGACACGCCGCTCTGGCTCGACCCGGCCCTGCACGCCTCCGCCGCGATCGGCTCCTGGCTTGGTTTCCATACCGGCGCGCCGCTGGCCAACACGCCTGCCGACGCGCATTTCGCCTTTGTCGCCTCGCCGGCCGAGATGATGGCGCTCGACGGCTTTGCGCAGGGAACGCAGGATTATCCCGACAGGTCGACCACCCTGATCCTGCAGGTCAGCGACCTCGTTTCAGGCACTCCGTTGCTGCTGGAGGGTCCCGGCATCGAAATCAGCGCCACGATCGCGCCGGCGCAGATGCCGCGTCATTTCATCGAGCAGTGGAAGCAGAATATCCAGCGCTTTCCGCGCGGCGTCGACATCATCCTCGCCACATCAGAAGGCGTAGCCTGCCTGCCGCGCACGACGCGCATCAAGACGATGGAGGCTTGAAGATGTATGTCGCGGTAAAAGGCGGTGAAGCCGCAATCGCCAATGCCCACAGCCTGCTCGCCGATCGCCGGCGCGGCGACCGTTCGGTGCCGGCACTGCGCCTCGACCAGATTGTCGAACAGCTGGCGCTCGGCGTCGACCGGGTGATGAGCGAAGGCTCGCTCTACGACCGTGAACTCGCGGCACTCGCCATCGTCCAGGCGCGCGGCGACATGATCGAGGCGATCTTCCTGGTGCGCGCCTATCGCACCACGCTGCCGCGCTTCGGCTACACCAAGCCGATCGACACCGGCGCCATGCTGGTCGAACGGCGCGTCTCGGCAACCTACAAGGATCTGCCAGGCGGCCAGTTGCTCGGGCCGACCTTCGACTACACGCACCGGCTGCTCGACCCCGAACTTGCCGCCGGCGCCGATGTCGCCGAACCCTTGCGGCGCGAGACGGAAGCGCAGGCCATGCCGCGCGTCTCGGCGATCCTCGCCCGCGAAGGCCTGATCGAACCGGACGGCGAGATGCCGCAGGACCATGTGCCCGGCGACATCACCCGCGAGCCGCTGGAATTCCCGATGGCGCGCGACATCCGCCTGCAGGCGCTGTCGCGTGGCGATGAAGGTTTTCTTCTGGCACTCGGCTACTCCACCCAGCGCGGCTATGCCCGCAACCATCCCTTTGTCGGCGAAATCCGCATCGGCGAGGTCGAGTTGGAACTCGATGTTCCCGAACTGCCCTTCGCAGCACCCCTCGACACGGTGCGGGTCACCGAGTGCCAGATGGTCAACCAGTTCAAGGGCTCGGCCAAGGCGCCGCCGCAGTTCACCCGGGGCTACGGCCTGGTCTTCGGCCAGAGCGAGCGCAAGGCGATGGCCATGGCGCTCTGCGACCGCGCCCTGCGCGCCTCCGAGCTCGGCGAGGACATCATCGCCGCCGCCCAGGACGAGGAATTCGTCATCTCGCATTCCGACAATGTCCAGGCGACCGGCTTCGTCGAGCATCTGAAGCTGCCGCATTATGTCGACTTCCAGGCCGAACTCGACCTCGTGCGCCGCATGCGCGCCGAATATGAGGCCCGCGAAAACCCCGCGAGGGTCGACGAGAAGCGGGAGGCCGCGGAATGATCGAAGGCCTGTCCCACATGACCTTCATCGTTGGCGACCTCGAGCGGATGACAAGGATACTCGAGGGCGTCTTCGACGCGCGCGAGGTCTATGCCAGCGACGCCGAGCAGTTCTCGCTGTCACGCGAAAAATTCTTCCTGATCGGCGACATCTGGATCGCCATCATGCAAGGCGAGAAGCTTAACGAACGCAGCTACAACCACATTGCCTTCAAGATCGATGACGCCGATTTCGACCGCTACGCCGAGCGCGTCGGCAAGCTAGGCCTCGACATGCGCCCGCCGCGCCCACGCGTCGAGGGCGAAGGCCGCTCGATCTATTTCTACGACGACGACAACCACATGTTCGAACTGCACACCGGCACGCTCACCGAGCGGCTGGCGCGCTATGCCAAAGGACTTGAGGTCGCATCATGACCGATATCGCCACCTACAACTTCGCCTATCTCGACGAGCAGACCAAAAGGATGATCCGCCGGGCGATCCTCAAGGGCATCGCCATCCCAGGCTATCAGGTGCCGTTCGCCTCGCGCGAAATGCCGATGCCCTATGGCTGGGGCACCGGCGGCGTCCAGGTCACCGCCTCGATCATCGGCCCCGATGACGTGCTGAAGGTCATCGACCAGGGCGCCGACGACACCACCAATGCGGTGTCGATCCGCGCCTTCTTCAAGAAAGTCGCCAATGTCGCTGTCACCACCGATACCGCCAGCGCCACCATCATCCAGACCCGCCACCGCATCCCCGAACATCCGCTGACCGCGGGCCAGGTGCTGGTCTACCAGGTGCCGATCCCCGAGCCGCTGCGCTTCCTCGAACCGCGCGAGACGGAAACGCGCAAGATGCATGCGCTGGAGGAGTATGGCCTCATGCATGTGAAGCTCTACGAGGACATCGCCAAGCACGGCCGCATCGCCACCACCTATGCCTATCCGGTCAAGGTCGAGGGCCGCTATGTGATGGACCCCTCGCCGACGCCGAAATTCGACAATCCCAAAATGCACCGCTCGCCGGCCTTGCAGCTGTTCGGCGCCGGACGCGAGAAGCGCATCTATGCGGTGCCGCCCTTCACCGATGTCGTCAGCCTCGACTTCGAGGACCATCCATTCGAGGTGCAGACCTTCGACCAGCCCTGCGCACTGTGCGCGGCCGAGAATGTCTATCTCGACGAGGTCATCCTCGACGACCATGGCGGCCACATGTTCGTCTGCTCCGACACCGACCATTGCGAGAAGCGGCGCGAAGAGGGCCATCGCGGCCATCTTGCTCCGGAAATCCATCTTGCTTCCGAAAAAATGGAGCCGGCACAATGACCGACGAACCGCTGCTGCGCGTCTCGGCGCTCTCCAAATTCTACGGTTCGCGCGTCGGCTGCGACAACGTCTCCTTCGACCTGTGGCCGGGCGAAGTCCTGTCAGTCGTCGGCGAATCCGGCTCCGGCAAGACGACGCTGCTCAATTGCCTGTCGACGCGGCTGCTGCCGTCGTCGGGCACCGCCAGCTACCGCATGCGCGACGGCCAGTTCCGCGAGCTCTACCGCATGAGCGAGGCCGAGCGCCGCTTCCTGATGCGCACCGACTGGGGCTTTGTTCACCAGAACCCGGCCGACGGCCTGCGCATGACGGTGTCCGCCGGCGCCAATGTCGGCGAACGGCTGATGGCGGTCGGCGACCGCCACTACGGCAAGATCCGCGCCACGGCCGTCGACTGGCTGTCGCGCGTCGAGATCGAGGAAGACCGTATCGACGACGAGCCACGTGCCTTTTCCGGTGGCATGCGCCAGCGCCTGCAGATCGCCCGCAACCTCGTCACCGGCCCACGGCTGGTGTTCATGGACGAACCGACCGGCGGTCTTGACGTCTCGGTGCAGGCGCGCTTGCTAGATCTCTTGCGCGGGCTGGTCACCGATCTCGGCCTCGCGGCCATCGTCGTCACCCACGATCTCGCGGTGGCGCGCCTGCTGTCGCAGCGCATGATGGTGATGAAGGACGGCCGCGTCGTCGAAAGCGGCCTCACCGACCGCGTGCTGGACGACCCGCGCGCGCCCTATACCCAGCTTCTCGTTTCCTCCATTTTGCAGGTGTAGCGATGCCAACCCCGCTCGTTGTTTCCGACGTCGCAAAAAGCTTCACCATGCATCTGCGCGACGGCATCAAACTGCCCGTTATCGCCGGTGTCTCGTTCTCGATCAAGGCGGGCGAATGCACCGTGCTCGGCGGCCCGTCCGGGGCCGGCAAGAGCTCCATCCTGAAGATGCTCTACGGCAACTATGCCGTCGACGAGGGGCAGATCATCGTCAGCCACGAGGGCGGACTGATCGATCTTGCCAACGCCAGCCCACGCACCGTGCTTGCCGTTCGCCGGCAAACGATCGGCTATGTCAGCCAGTTCCTGCGCACCGTGCCGCGCGTCTCGGCGCTCGATGTCGTCGCCGAGCCGCTGGTCGAGCGCGGCGAGGACCGCGAGGCCGCCAGAGGCAAGGCGCGCGCCTTGCTGGCGCAGCTCAATTTGCCGGAAAAGCTCTGGGCGCTGCCGCCGGCGACCTTCTCCGGCGGCGAGCAGCAGCGCGTCAACATCGCGCGCGGCTTCATCACCGAGCATCCTATCCTGCTGCTCGACGAACCAACCGCCTCGCTCGATGCCACCAACCGCGACGTGGTGATCGAACTCATCGCCGCCAAGAAGGCGGCGGGCGTCGCCCTGCTCGGTATCTTCCACGATCATGATGTGCGCGAGGCCGTTGCCGACCGCATCATCGACGTCACCGTTTTTGCTCCAGGAAAACTCGCCGCATGACCAGGAAATTGTCGGAGACGCCGCTGGTCCATCCGACGGCGGAGGTGCACAATTCGACGCTTGGCCGCTGGACCGAGATCGCCGACCGCAGCAGAGTTTCGGAAAGCGAACTCGGCGACTATTCCTACATGATGCAGGATTGCTCTGTCTGGTGCGCGACGATCGGCAAGTTCGCCAATATCGCGGCAAGCGTGCGCCTCAACGCCACCAACCACCCGACCTGGCGGCCGACGCTGCATCACTTCACCTACCGCGCCTCGGACTATTGGGACGACGCCGAGCATGAGAGCGAGTTCTTCGCCCAGCGCCGCGCCAAGCGCGTCACCATTGGTCACGACACCTGGCTCGGTCATGGTTCGACCGTCCTGCCGGGCGTCACCGTCGGCGATGGCGCGGCGGTTGGTGCCGGGGCGGTTGTCTCGAAGGATGTCGCGCCCTATACCATCGTCGCCGGCGTGCCGGCCAAGCCGATCCGTGAGCGTTTCGACCGCCGCACCGCCGAACGCTACCAGGCGCTGGCCTGGTGGGATTGGGACCACGTGCGGCTGCGCGCTTCGCTCGATGATTTTCGCGAGCTGTCGGCGGAGGCCTTCCTGGAGAAATACGAGGGATAGTTCCTCACATCATCGTCATTCTGGGATCCGTTCATATCCCTGACACAGGACTCGGACAGGACGCCATCTCCCCAAGGAGATTGCCATGCTCGACACCGTCAGACCCTCGCTCGCCGGATTTTTTGCCGGCTCCAATCCGACCCCGCCGGCGCATCTCGGCACGCGCTACGACACCTCGGGCAATTTCCTGACCGAGCCCGGCAACACCGTTGTCAGCCATCTCGTCAGCGGCTCGCCCTCCGAGGCCGTGGTGCTTGCGGTGCGCGAGAAGATGCTGGCGATGCCCGACGCCGACCGGCTCGCCTTCACGCCCATTTCCAGCCTGCATATGACGCTGTTCCAGGGCATCATCGAATATCGTCGCCGCTTGCCTTACTGGCCGCAGGACGTACCGCTCGACACCAGCATTGACGCCATGACCCGCCTCTATCTGGAGCGCCTTAAGGGCTTCGAGGGCTTCGGTCCTTTCAACATCAAGGTGATCGAAATCGTGCCCACCGGTCTCACCGTGGCCGGCGCGACCGACGAGGACGTGCGCATCATGCGTCAATGGCGCGATGCGCTGGCGGTGCCGTTCGGCTATCGGCACCCCGATCATGACGCCTACGTCTTCCACATCACCTTTGCCTATCAGATCCAGCGCCTCGCCTCCGATCGCGCCGCCGCGTGGCAGGCTCTGTTCGACGATTGCCTGGCGCTTTTCGCAAGGCAGGCTCCGACAATCGAGATCAAGGCGCCCGCCTTCTGCGCCTTCCGCGACATGAAGCACTTCGAGGAATTGCTGGTGCTCGGCTGATCGCCGACAAGGCGCCAATGCATGTCGCCCGAAAGTGGCCCCGGGAGAACGACATGCATAAAGCCAAATACCTGGAGCGCGTCGCATGAATTCGTTTCAGCGACGCGCTTCGGCCGTCGCGCCTGTGGAGCGTAACAAAACTGACATGCTGGCGACATGGCAGGTTCATGTGGCTGCGTTAGGCGAGGGCCTGACGATCAACAAGGTCGGGACTGGAACCTGCTCATGTCAGCAAGCTCTGCCACGCTCGAAATCCGCGGCGTCAGCCGACGATTTGGCAAGAACACAGCCGTCAGCGACGTCAACATCTCGATCCCGCAGGGTCAGATGGTTGGCGTCATCGGCCGTTCAGGCGCTGGCAAATCGACCCTTCTTCGCATGATCAACCGTCTTGTCGACCCCAGCCAGGGGTCGATTTTTTTTGACGGCGCCGAGGTCTCCCGGCTGCGCGGCTCGCCGCTGCGGCGCTGGCAGCGCGATTGCGCCATGATCTTCCAGCAGTTCAACCTGGTGCCGCGCCTCGACGTGCTGACCAACGTCCTACTCGGCAAATTGAACCACCGTTCGACCCTGTCCAACCTTCTCGGCATGTTCTCGCGTGCCGAATGCGCCGAGGCGGTCGCCGCGCTCGAGCGGCTCGACATAGCCCGCACCGCGCTTCAGCCCGCCGGCACCTTGTCTGGCGGACAGCAGCAGCGTGTCGCCATCGCCCGCGCCATGATGCAGCAGCCCAAAGTGATCCTCGCCGACGAGCCGATCGCCTCGCTCGACCCGCTCAACGCCAAGGTGGTGATGGATTCGCTGCAGGACATCAATCTGCGCGAGGGCATCACCGTCGTCACCAACCTGCACACGCTCGACACCGCCCGCGCCTATTGCAACCGCATTATCGGCATGGCCGCCGGCAAGGTCGTCTTCGACGGCCCGCCGGAAGAGCTCAACCGTGAGGCCGTGCGCGTCGTCTATGGCGCCGACAGCAATGGCGCAGAGATATCGGAGGCCATCACCTCCACCAGCGTTGCCTTCAAGCAGAAGATCGCAGCATCCGCCGGACCGCTCGAACCCGCATTCCCGGGTTACTGAGCCCATGATCCCGAAAAGTGGAATCCGGTTTTCGGGAAAGATCATGGGCCGAGAAAGGGCGGTTGGGATCGTCCGCCCGCGTCAAGGGCACTTGTCAAGATCAAGAACGCTGCCGGCGCGGGGCCGGAACTTACAGGAGAGACATCAAATGTTCAGGAAGATGGTTTTCAGCGCCGTTTCGGTGCTCGCCATGGCAACCAGCATGGCCCACGCCGCCGACATGAAGGAATTCCGCGTCGGCATTCTGGGCGGTGAAAACGAGACCGACCGGCTGCGCAACTACCAGTGCCTGGCCGATCATCTGAAGGCCGAATTCGGCTTCGAGAAGGTCTCGCTGTTTCCTGCCGCCGACTATGACGGCGTCATCCAGGGCCTGCTCGGCGGCACGCTCGACTTCGCCGAACTCGGCGCATCCGGCTACGCCAGCGTCTATCTCAAGGACCCGAGGGCGGTGACCCCGATCCTCACCACCAAGCAGACCGACGGTTCCACCGGCTATCATTCGATCGGCCTGGCTCTGAAGACCTCGGGCATCACCGACATCAAGTCGGCCAAGGGCAAGAAGCTCGGCTACGCCGATCCGGACTCCACCTCGGGCTACCTGATCCCGCTGACCCAAATTCCGAAGGACACCGGCGCCTCGAACGAAACCTTCTTCGCTTCGACCCAGTTCAACGGCGGCCATGAGAACAACATCCTGGCCGTGCGCGACGGCAAGGTCGATGTCGCGGTGGATGATTCCTCCGGCATCGGCGACTTCAAGAACGGCTTCACCTCCGGCACCTTCCACAAGGTCGTCGCCAAGGGCGCCGTCGACCCGAACGACTTCGTCGAAGTCTGGCGCTCGGGCCTGATCCCGAACGGCCCGCTGGTCGTGCGCACCGCGCTCGGCGAGGAGATGACCGCCAAGCTCGCCGCCTTCTTCACCGAGCTGCCGAAGAAGGACAAGGCTTGCTTCGAGGGCGTCGAAGGCGGCGATTTCACCGGCTACGTTCCGGTCAAGCCGGATTTCTACAACGTCATCGTCGAAGCCCGTAAGGCGGCCATCGGCGGCTAACGGCGAAATCGAAAAGGGCGGTGTCAAACACCGCCCTTTTTGCATCTCCGATCATGACCCTCTCCGTGACAGCCCCTTCTTTGACAACCCCTTCTGGCGCGCCCCAGCAGATGGCCGATGCGTGGAGACGCCAGACATCGCTGCGCCGGTTCTATACGGTGCTCGGCGTCGGCCTGCTGCTGGCCGCGATGTTCGCCAGCATGTGGTTCGCCGACGAAGCAAATGCCGGGCACTTCTTCGACAGGCTGCCGCATATTCTGGATTTCCTAAGCTGGCTGGTCCCCAAGGACTGGAACGACGTCTGGCGGGCACTGTTCGACATTGCCTCGCCGCATGACACCGGCACCCAGGAATACAATTTCCCGCTCGGCCGGATTTATGTCTGGGGCGGATTCTACATTCCCGAATATTTCGAGCTGATGCTGACCACGGTGAACGTGGCGCTGGTCTCGACCTTCATCGGCTTTATCTTCGCGGTGCCGTTTTCCTTCATCGCGGCGCGCAATCTGACACCTCATCCGGCCCTGCGGCTGATCGTCAAGCGCTTCATGGAGCTGCTGCGCGCGTTCCCTGAGATCGTCATTGCCGGCCTGTTCGCGGCCATCGTCTCCATTGGCCCGATCGCCGCCATCATCGCCATCGGCCTGCATTCGATCGGCGCGCTCGGCAAGCTGTTCTATGAGATCAACGAAAACATCGACATGCGCGCCGAGGAAGGCCTTCGCGCGGTCGGCGCCAACTGGTTCGAGCGCGTGCGCTTCGCCGACCTGCCGCAGGTGCTGCCCAATTTCATGTCCTACACGCTGCTGCGCGTCGAGATCAATGTCCGCGCCTCGACCATCATCGGCGCCGTCGGCGGCGGCGGCATCGGCGAGGAATTGAAGCTCTCCATCTCTCGCGGCTTCGGCGCCAAGACGCTGGCGCTGGTGCTGCTCTTGTTCACGACCATCTTCATCATCGACCAGTTCTCCGCCTGGCTACGCCGCAAGCTGGTCGGCGAACAGGCCTTTATGATGGGCGCATAAACCATGGCGACAATGACCGCCGAGGAGATATTGTCGATCGAGGAGCGATATCCGCAAGTGTTCCGGCGGCCGCTGTACAAACGCTTCGCTCCGCTGTTCCTGTTCATCGGCATCCTGACCTATCTCGTCTATGTCCTGTGGTTCTTCAGCCTGCCGCAAGTGCTGCGGGAATCGCACTGGGAACGTCTGCCGCTGTTCCTGACACAATGGATCAGCTACGACCTGCAACCGGAATTCCGCCTCGACCAGCCTGAGATCACGCCAAAATACCCGCGCTTTTCCGCGCTTGGCGAGAACCCCAACCCCGACTGGGTGATCAGGAATCGAGACGGCACCTTCACCGTGCTGATCGATGGTCCGGCGAAATCCGTCACCTTCGACAAGGCGCAGGCAACGATCGTGGCCAACGGCCAGACCGTGCCGGTTTCACTGACAAGCGGCAAGCCGGTGATATCAGGCCCGGTGCCGGACTGGATCACCGCGCACGACGACGAGGTGGTTGCCAAGATGGGCTTCGTCGGCGAGGTGCGCGTCACCGTCGACCGCGTCAAGGTGCGCAAGCGCTTCCTCGGCTGGGCGAATTTCGTCTTCGATACGCGCTCGCCCTTCTTCGGCAAATCAGCGGGAGAGGTGATCTCGCTGATCGTGTCCGGGCCTGAACTGAAGCAGGGCACGTCGAACCTGGCGCTGGCAGGCGACAACATCTGGAACAACGCCCAGTGGCAGCATGGCGACGTTTGGACGAAGCTGCTGCAGACCATCGTCATGGCGTTCCTGGGCACGCTGCTTGGCGGCATCGTCGCCTTCCCGCTCGCCTTCTTCGCCGCCCGCAACATCACGCCGAGCGGCGTGCTCAGCCAGGTCCTGAAACGCTTCTTCGACTTCATGCGCTCAGTCGACATGCTGATCTGGGCACTGTTCTTCACCCGTGCGTTCGGCCCCGGCCCGCTTGCGGGCAGTGCCGCGATCTTCTTCACCGAGATCGGCACGCTCGGCAAAACCTACTCCGAGGCGCTTGAGAACATCGACGACAAGCCGCGCGAAGGTGTGTTGTCGACCGGCGCCAACGGCCTTCTGGTGCAGCGCTACGGCGTGATGCCGGAAGTCATCCCGGTCTTCATCAGCCAGACGCTCTACCAGTGGGAGTCCAACACCCGCGGTGCCACCATCATCGGCGCCGTCGGCGCCGGCGGCATCGGCCTGAAATTGTGGGAAGCGATGCGCACCAACTCCAACTGGGCCAACGTCTTCTACATGGTGCTGCTGATCCTGCTGGTCGTCTTCATCTTCGACAACATCTCGAACTTCCTGCGCCGCCGGCTGAGCCGGACGATTCACGACTACAACAGACTTCAGGCCGAGCAGGGGTGATGCCCTCGGCTCCAGGATCGACAGCGGCTCAAAGCGCCTTCGTGGTTCTAAGCGGCTTTCCTCCACCCATTCCTGATATGCTTATAGCCCTCGCGATAAACTGCTTCCGGCGTTTCGGAAAAATCGCGCCACACCTTTGTCGCCGCCGCCAGATCCTTCAGCGACCGTCCGAAGGCCTCGATCGTCAGCCAGTCGTCATAGCCGCTCTTGCGGATCGCCGCGAACGTCTCTTTCCACGGGATGTTACCGCGCCCCGGCACGCCGCGATCGTTCTCCGATATGTGGATGTGCACGACATTCCTGCGATGCTTCGTATAGGCGCCGATCGGGTCGGCCTCCTCGATATTGGCATGAAAGGTGTCGTACATCGCCTTGATATGCGGTCGGCCGACGGCATCGATGTGCTCCGACAGATCCGCCATCGTGTTGAAAAGATAACATTCGAAGCGGTTCAGCGCCTCCAGCCCGATGGTCACGTTCCGCGTGCCGGCATGGTCGCCGATGGCGCGCTGCGAGGCGATGGAACGGTTCTTCTCGGCGGGTGTCGGCCCTCTGCCGGAAAAGGCGCCGAGCGTCGAGTGCAGCGGCCCGCTGAGCGTCCTGGCGCCGAGCGCGTCGGCGCAATCAACAGCCCATTTCATGTAAGCGATACCGGCCTTGCGCGTTGCCGCATCCGGCGAAATCAGGTTCATTGCCGGATCGCCCATCGCCGAGACCGCGGTGCGCTCCAGCCCGATGCGATCGAGCAGGTCGCCGAGCTTTTTGTAGTCGTCCGGCGTACCGGCGAAAATCGGTATCTCGACACCGTCAAAGCCTGTCGCCTTGATGTCGCGAAGCAGCGGCTCGTGTTTTTTCGAGACGCTGGTCGTCCACAAGAACATGCACATGCCGATTTTCATCGACAGCCCTCCCCCGTTCGATCCCCCCGGATCATTCTTGTTTTAGAGCTTCGTCCACGCCCCATTCTTCTTCGACGATTTCACGCAGGCCTCGATGAAGGCCATGCCTTCGACGCCATCCTGGATGGTCGGGAAGACGACGTCCTTGGCCGGCTTGCCACCCTTCTTGCGCGCCGCGCGGATGGCGCGTGCAGCCTCCTGATAGATATTGGCGAAGCCTTCGAGGTAGCCCTCGGGATGGCCTGACGGTACGCGGCTCACACGGCCCGCCACCGGCAGCGCGCCGGCGCCGTTGCGGGTGATCAACTGCTTGGGCTGGCCGAACGGCGTGTACCAGAGGTAGTTCGGATCGGCCTGCACCCATTCCAGCCCGCCCTTCGAGCCATAGATGCGCAGCTTCAGCCCGTTCTCGTGGCCCGGCGCCACCTGGCTGGCCCAAATCATGCCCTTGGCCGGATGCGTCTTGCCGGTGGACTTGAAGCGCAGCATGACGTTGACATTGTCGTCGAGCAGCCGCCCCGGCACGAACGCATCGAGATCGGCCGACAGCGAATCCAGCTCCAGCCCGGAGACGAAGCGGGCGAGATTGTAGGCATGGGTGCCGATGTCGCCCAGCGCGCCGCCGGCGCCCGCCTGCTTGGGATCGCCGCGCCATGAGGCCTGCTTCTGGCCGGTGGCGGCGAGATCCTCAGTCAGCCAGTCCTGCGGATATTCCGACTGCACGATGCGGATGTCGCCAAGTATACCCTTGGCCACCATTTCGCGTGCCTGCCGCACCATTGGATAGGCGGTGTAGTTGTGGGTAAGCACGAACACCTTGCCGGTCTTCTCGACCACCGCGGCGAGCTTTTTCGCCTCGGCCAGTGTCGTCGCCAGCGGCTTGTCGCAGATCACGTGGATGCCGGCCTCGAGGAAGGCCTTGGCCGCCGGCACATGGACATTGTTGGGCGTGACGATGGCCACCGCCTCGATGCCGTCGGGGCGCTTGGCCTCGGCCTTGGCCATCTCGGCATAGGAAGCGTAGCTGCGGTCCGGATCGAGCCCGAGTTCGGCGGCCGAAGCCTTGGCGCGCTCGGGGTTCGCCGACAGCGCACCAGCCACCAGCACGAACTCATTGTCCAGGCGCGCCGCGATGCGGTGCACCGCGCCGATGAAGGCGCCTTGCCCGCCGCCGATCATACCATAGCGGATCGGGCCGCCTCCCGTTTCCGATTTCGATGCGCCGACCATGTTTTCTCCCTCGTGTCTTGGATGCCCCCCTCGCGGGGGGAGCAAGTCGCTTCAAATTCCCATCATCGCGCGCAGCACTTTCTTGTCCGTCGCGCCACCGGCGAAGTCGTCGAATGCCTTCTCCGTCACGCGGATGATGTGGTGCTGGATGAAAGGCGCCCCTTCGGCCGCTCCGTCCTCGGGGTGCTTCAGGCAGCACTCCCATTCCAGCACCGCCCAGGAATCATAATTGTACTGCGTCAGCTTGGAGAAGATGCCGCCGAAATCCACCTGCCCGTCGCCGAGCGAGCGGAAGCGTCCTGCGCGGTTGGTCCAGCTCTGATAGCCGGAATAGACGCCTTGCCGGCCGGTCGGGTTGAACTCGGCGTCCTTGACGTGGAAGGCCTTTATGCGCTCGTGGTAGATGTCGATGAATTCGAGATAGTCGAGCTGCTGCAGCAGGAAGTGCGACGGGTCGTAGTTGATGTTGCAGCGCTTGTGGCCACCGACCGCGTCGAGGAACATCTCGAAGGTGGCACCGTCGAACACGTCCTCGCCGGGATGGATTTCGTAGCCGACATCGACGCCATTGTCCTCATAGACGTCGAGGATCGGCTTCCAGCGCTTGCCGAGTTCGGCGAAGGCCTCCTCGATCAGACCGGCCGGCCGCTGCGGCCAGGGGTAGAGGTAGGGAAAGGCCAGCGCGCCGGAGAAGGACACCGAAGCCTTGAGGCCGAGATTCTTCGAGGCTTTGGCGCCGAACTTCATCTGTTCGACCGCCCATTTCTGCCGCGCCTTGGGATTGTTGTGGACCGAAGCCGGCGCGAAGCCGTCGAACTGCGCGTCATAGGCAGGATGCACCGCCACCAACTGTCCCTGCAGATGCGTCGACAATTCGGTGATCTCGACGCCGGCATCGGCGCAAATACCCTTCACCTCGTCGCAATAGGCCTTGGAAGACGCCGCTTTCTCGAGGTCGAACAGGCGCGCGTCCCAGGTCGGGATCTGCACGCCCTTATAGCCGAGACCGGCGGCCCATTTGGTGATCGCGGCCAGCGAATTGAACGGCGCTGCGTCACCCGCGAACTGCGCCAGAAACAGTCCAGGGCCCTTCATTGTCGTCGGCATCGGCATCCTCCCTCATTGTGTCGCGACCAAGCATAGCGCCGATTGGAAGCAGGGCCAGCCATTTTGGTCTTTTTGCATCGGGCGCTTTGCAGGCACTGCCATTCTGGTATTACCAAATAGGGGAATTTGGTCAAGCCTGACAATGCATCGGCCGAGCCAATCGGATGCCCGAAGCATTGGCATATATCACAATATAATCAATGTAATAATTCACGCGGCGAGTTGCGCCTCCACGCTTCTTGCCGTTCCAGGCAATTTGCTGTAGACCTCGCTTAAGGCCCAATTGGTCGAACCAGTTTGCAGGAAAAGGCTGGGGATGCCTTGGGGAGGAACCCTTGCGCCGTCTTTCGGCGACGCATGCCGAAGGCAAACGATATGGACGAATTTGGGAAGGACAGACCATGCATCTTTCGACGCACAACTGGATGCGAGCGGAACCATTGGAGACGACGCTCAAGCGCATCAAGAAGTTCGGCTATGAGTCGATCGAGATTTCCGGCGAGCCCGAGCAGTACAAGACCAAGGAGACGCGGGCGCTGTTGAAGGAGCATGGCATTCGCTGCTGGGGCGCGGTGACCTTGATGCTGGGCGAACGCAACCTTGCCGCCAAGAACCAGGGCCAGCGCGAGCGCTCCGTGCAGTACGTCAAGGACGTGCTGACCATGGTCAGCGAGCTCGATGGCGAGATCATCACGCTCGTCCCAGCGACGGTCGGCAAGGTCGTGCCGGACGGCACCGAGGAAGAGGAATGGAAATGGGTGGTCGACGCGACCCGCGAATGCTTCACCCATGCCAAGAAGGTCGGCGTCAAGATCGCCGTCGAGCCGCTCAACCGCTTCGAGACCTACCTGTTCAATCGCGGCGCCCAGGCGCTGGCGCTAGCCGACGCGGTCAGCCCCGAATGCGGCGTATGCCTCGACGCCTACCACATCCATATGGAGGAATTTAACGTCTACGACGCCATCCGTAAGGTCGGAAAGCGCTTGTTCGACTTCCATGTCGCCGACAACAACCGCTTCGCAGCCGGCCTCGGCCAGATCGATTGGCCGAAGATCGTCGCCACCTTGAAGGAAGTCGGCTACGACGGCGCGCTGACCAATGAATTCGTCGCCCCGGTCGACCGCACGCCGGCGGCACCCTATCCCGAAATGGTCGAGCGCCACCCGGTCGATATCTCGCCTGAGCAGCTGAAGTTCATCCAGGACCACGGCTCCAGCGTGCTGACCGAGAAATTCTACACCGACCAGATGCGCATCACCGCCGAAACGCTGCTGCCGCTGATCAAGTAGTCGACGACTGTTGGGAAGTTTGCCCTTTCGCCCTGACCGGCGGCGGGGCTGGGGAAAGACATGCGCATCAAGACCGTCCAAGCCTGGTGGGTCCGCATCCCGATCGAAGCCGCTCGGCAGCACCGCAGCGACTTCGGCCAGGTGACGACCTTCGACGCCGCCATCCTGCGCATCGAAACCGATGACGGACTGGTCGGCTGGGGCGAAGGCAAGAACGCAGCCGGCAGCGCCGGCAGCTACGGCGCCCTCGTCCATATGCTGAACCAGGAGGTCGGGCCGCAGCTGATCGGCCGCGATCCGGCCGACATCGGCATCATCTGGGAAATGCTCTACAATGGCGTGCGCCACGACAGTGCCGCCCGCGCCGGCCACGCCATGCCGCAACTGGCGCGGCGCGGCATGAGCATCGCCGCCATCAGCGCCGTCGACATCGCGCTTTGGGATATCCTCGGCAAGTCGCTCGGCCAGCCGGTCTGGCGGCTGCTCGGCGGCCGCAAGATCGACCGCATGCAGGCCTATGCCTCGGGCGGCTGGGCGTCCGCCGATGCCATCGGTGAACAGTTGAAATCCTACATCGCCCGGGGCGGCTTCAAGGCGCTGAAGATGCGGGTCGGCGCCATGGATGGCGCCGCCCACGTCTCGGCGGCCCGCGTCCGCGCCGCGCGCCGGGCGCTCGGCCCCGATGTCGAGCTGATGGTCGACGCCCACGGCACCTATACGGTGGCGGAGGCCAAGCGCTTCATCCACCTCGTCAACGACCTCGACCTCGCCTGGTTCGAGGAACCGGTGATCGCCGACGACAAGCCGGGCATGGCGGAAGTGCGTGCCTCCGGCGCCGTGCCGATCGCCACTGGCGAAAGCGAGGCGACGCGCTATGCCTTCCGCGACCTTGCCGTGCTCAAGGCCGCCGACATCTTCCAGCCCGATCCCGCCTTTTGCGGCGGCATCAGCGAGGCGATGAAGATCGGCACCATCGCCAGCGCCTTCAATCTGCGCTTTGCGCCGCATCTGTGGGCCGGCGCGCCCTGTTTCTTCGCCGGGCTGCATGTCTGCGCCGCCTCGCCGTCGAGTTTCACCGTCGAATATTCGCTCGGCGCCAACCCGATGATCCACGATCTGATCGAAGAGACTGTCGAAGCACAGGACGGTATGATAGCGATCCCGGAAAAGCCCGGATTGGGATTCACCGTTTCTGAGCGATTCCTGGAGGCGCACGCGCAACGCAATTGACGATGAAAGAAAAGAACCTTCTCGCGGAACTCGCAGCCTATCTGTTCTCCCACTCGGACAAGGAGAGCGGCCGCACCCCATCCGAACGTGAACTGGCGGAGCATTTCGCCGTCAGCCGCGGCCAGATCCGCGAGGCGCTGGCCATCCTCGAAGCCATGCGCATCGTCGAGCGGCGCGCCAAATCCGGCATCTACATCGACACCAAGCAGGCGAGCGTCGAGGCGCTGGCGCTGTTCGCGCGCGCAGGCCTGCCGCTCGATCCCTTGCAGATTTACGAGACGGTCGAGTTGCGCAAGATCCACGAGATCAAGGCCGCCGAGCTTGCCTGCTCGCGCGCCACCGAGGAGAATTTCGAGCGGCTGCGCGAGATCCTCAAGGCTTCCGAGGAACGCATCGCCGCCGGCGAAGGTCTGGCCAAGGAGGACCGCGAATTCCACCTCGAGATCGTGCGCGCCACCAAGAACAGCGTCTTCCACAACATCTGCAGCGTCTACTATCTGATGGGCGAACAGCGCCTGCCGATCTACTTCAATGACCCCGAACGAAGCGTGCGTTCGCATGCCGAGCATGTGCAGATCTACGAGGCGCTGCTGCGCCGCGACGGCAATCTCGCCCAGGCGCTGATGAGCGCCCACCTGCAAGGGGCGGAGAGCTACTGGAAGGGCCTGATCGAGGGCGGCATGGCGGCTGCGCCCGCGAGCCCGACGCTCGAAAAGGCCTGAGAATGGCCCAGACCTTGCCGAAGATCCTGTCGACCCATCCGCTGCACCCGCGCGCCTCGGCCAAGCTCGCCGGCGCCGGCCAGCTCGTCATCGCATCGGCCCTCGATCCCGCCACCTTGACCCGGGAGGCCAAGGACGCCGATATCGTCATCGTACGCGCGCCGCTGCCGCCGGCGCTGTTCGAGGGCGCCTGGAGGCTGAGGGCAGCCATCCGCCATGGCGCCGGGCTCGACATGATCCCTATGGAGGCGGCGACCGCCGCCGGCGTGCTGGTGGCCAATGTGCCGGCGGTCAATGCCCGTTCGGTTGCGGAACACGTCATGTTTGCCGCACTTGCGCTGCTGCGGCAATTCCGCAGGGTCGACCGCGACCTGCGCGCCAAGGGCTGGCTCGCCGGGCGCGAGCATGCCAACGCCAACATCGAGCTCGCCGGCAAGACCATCGGCATTGTCGGCCTCGGCGCCGTCGGCCAGGCCGTCGGCCATATCGCTGCGCACGGTTTTGACCTCAAGGTGGTGGCAACGACGCGCAGCATGCAGCCGGCGCCCGAGAAAGTCGGCTTCCTGTCGATCGACGCGCTGGTCGAGCAAAGCGACATCATCGTGCTCTGCTGTCCGCTGACGCCGGAGACGCGCGGTCTGATCAGCCGCGAGCGCATCGCCCGCATGAAACCCAATGCGCTTTTGATCAACGTTTCGCGTGGGCCGGTCGTCGATGACGACGCCCTGATCGAGGCCCTGCGGGAGCGCCGCATCGGCGGTGCGGCACTCGATGTGTTTTCAACGCAGCCGCTGCCGTCCAATCATCCCTATTTCGGCTTCGACAACGTCATCATCACCCCGCATATGGCAGGCATTACCGAGGAATCGATGATGCGCATGGGCATCGGCGCGGCGGGCGAAGCGTTGCTGGTGCTGGACGGCAAGCTGCCGTTCAATCTGCGCAATCCGGAAGCGGCCGATCACTACCGGCGGCGTTTTCCGCTCGACCTATAGCAATCGCGGTTTCGCCCCAATTCTCCGCGACGGTGCGGCCATGTCCGGTCTTCGCCTCGCATTCCTGATTGCCGCAGCCTCGCCCATCGGCGCCCTGCCGGCATTCGCCGCGGCTCAGAGCAGCTATGTCTATTGCGACAATGGGTTGCGCTGCTTCAAGGCGCCCTGCCCGTCGAACAGCGCTCTCGACCTTGCCACCGGCAACATCATCAAGGGTGTGTCGATCGACGCCAGCGGATTGCCGCAGGCCGACAAGGCGATAACGGATCAGTCCGACGTGCTTTACAACGGGAAGATCGTCGTCAGGGGTTCGATCGAGCACCGCACCCAGACCATCACCGGCAAGGATTACAGCCGGCCATGGCTGGTCGCGACGCGCATCGTGCGCACCGCCAAGGACAGCGAACGCAAGCATTGTTCATCGCCCTGATCCGCAACTGAGATTCACGACCGGTCAGCCGCCAAGCAGCCTCTCCACTTCGGCGGCTATCCGCAGCAGACGCCGGTCATGGCCGTTGCGCGCAACCAGCATCAGCCCAGCCGGTAGCGCCATGTCGGGCATGGGCAGCGAGATCGCGCAGAGATCGAACTGGTTGGCGACCTGCGTGTTGCGCAGCAGCAGGCCTTCGATGCGGTCGCGCAACTCGGCATCCTTGGCCATGGAAACGATGGTCGGCGCCATCAACGGCGTGGTCGGCAGGGCCAGCACATCCACCGAGGCCAATCGCTCATCCATGGCAGCGATAAGCGCGGCGCGGCGGCGCAACGCCCTGATATAGACCGGCGCCGGCAGCATCGCCGCCCGCGACAAAGGCCCGCTGACATGCGGATCGACCGGCACCGACGCCCCTGTCGCCAACCAGTCGGCATGCACTTCGGCCCCTTCCATGGCCGCGATCGAGCCCCGCTTGGTGGCGGTCCTGAATTCCGCGATCATGTCGTCGATCACCAGATCGGCCATGCGCGCGCCGGCCTGTTCGATCTTGCCGAGGCAATGCTCGAACGCCGCGGCAACTTCACCTTCGGTGTCGCCAAAAAGAACGCCGCGCGGCACACCGACCCGAAGTCCCGCGAGCGATACGGCCGCCAGTTCGGTCGGCACCTCGCCGGCCATCACCGCGTCCGCGGCGGCACATTGCGCAACGGTTGGGGCAAGCGGCCCGATCGAGTCCAGGGTGCCGGACAGCGGAAAGGCGCCGGTCAGCGGCACCCGCCGCGCCGTTGGCTTGAAACCAACCACACCATTGAGCGCCGCCGGAATGCGGATCGAGCCGCCGGTATCGGAACCGATGGAGATATCGCTCGTTCCCTCGCCGACGGAAACGCCGGCGCCTGAGGACGAACCACCGGGAATGCGGCTGGCATCGACGGCGTTGCCTGGCGTGCCGTAGTGCATGTTGTCGCCGATCGCCGTGAAGGCGAACTCGGTCATGTTGGTCTTGCCGGTGAGGACCGCACCGGCTTGCCGAAGCCGGCTGACGATGGCGGCGTCGCGCGCGGCGGGCGTAGCGGTCTTCCGCATCAGCGAGCCGGCCGTGGTCGCCTCGCCGGCGACATCGAACAGATCCTTGACCGAGACGATCGTGCCGTCGAGCGGTCCGAGCGTCACGCCGGCCCGACTACGGGCGTCGCTGGCATCAGCCGCCGCCCGCGCGGCGTCGACATAGAGCTTGGTGAAGACCTTTTCGTCGGCCGCACGATTGGCAAGACGTGACAGGATGATTTCGAGACGGTCGCGGATGGATTGCATGTCGATGTCGGACTCCGTCAGGATGCAACGTCTTTAAGGCAGGCAGCCGGTTGGGCCTGCGAAAGGGATGACCCGCCCGCATACCTTTGCACCTGCCAGCGATAGGAAGATACTGATGCTCTACAAAGGCAGCTGTCATTGCGGCAGGATCGCCTTCGAATTCAAGGCGGAACTGACCGGCGCCATCAGGTGCAATTGTTCGATCTGCTCGCGCAAGGGCGCGCTCTTATGCGCCATCCCGCATGAGAGCCTGACGGTCCTGGCCTGGGGCGATGACCTTGGCACCTATACATTCGGCAACCACGCCATGGCGCACCGCTTCTGCCGCACCTGCGGCATCCACCCGTTCGCGGAGGACGTCCGTGAAGGCGGTGAGCGCAGCGCCTATATCAATCTCAACTGCGTCGCCGATGTCGACCCATCCACCTTGTCGATCTTCGACTTCAACGGACGCTCGGCGTGAAGCGATTCCGGATTGCCTTACCGGTACCCGTTGCATCGGCGGGTTTGCCGGAGTGCGTGATCTTGCTGATCAACGACACGCCCTACGAGACCTACCTGGCGAAATAACCGGGCGCTCTATCCGGCGTGACGCAAGCTGACACCGCTGCCTTTGTCGAACAGCACCACCTTGTCCGGGTTCCAGGCAAAGCGCACCGGCTGCTCGATGGCGACGTCGGTCCTTGCCGGCACCGTGGCGCGCAGCGTCGTATCGCCGACGCGCAGCGTCAGGATCTTTTCGACGCCATGGTTCTCGACATCATGGACGCGCGCTTCGACCGGCGCGCCGCTCTCGAGATAGACGTCTTCCGGACGGATGCCGAAGACGAGCGGGCGACCGTCGGTCGCCGCACTCGCCTTGGCCCCCCGCAAAGGGCAGTTCGAAATTCAACGGCGCCATCACCGCGCGGCCGTTCACCAGCTTGCCGTCGATGAGGTTCATCGGCGGCGAGCCGACGAAGCTCGCCACATAGGTGTCGCGCGGATTGTTGTAGATCTCGTGCGGGGTGCCGGTTTGGACGATGCGGCCGTGGTTCAAGACGCCGACCTTGTCGCCCATCGACATCGCCTCGATCTGGTCGTGGGTGACGAACAGGAAGGTGGCGCCGAGTTGTATCTGCAGGTTCTTCAGTTCCGTGCGCAGCGCCTCGCGCAGCTTGGCGTCGAGTGCCGACAGCGGCTCGTCCATCAGGAACACGCGCGGCTTGCGCACGATGGCGCGGCCGATCGAGACGCGCTGCATCTCGCCGCCTGACAGGCGGTCGGTCTTGCGGTCAAGCAGATGCTCGATCCGCAGCGTACGGGCCGCGCGGTCGACGCGGTCCTTGATCTCGGCATCGGGTCCTCCGGTCAAGCCGGAGGATGACGGCGTGAGAGTTGAGAGGGCGACGCACACCGACCGGCGCGGACCGGCGCGAGCGCGACCTGCCGGATCGCGTCAGCTGCTGATCATCGCGCTGTCTTGTTGAGAGCGGTGACGACCAGCGCGAGAATCACCGCCGCGGCGGCGATTTCCCACACGAAAGCCTGCTTGTAGAAAGGCGGCGTGGCGAGCTGCGCCTTGCCGGCGAGAGTGTTGGGGTCCGGTGGATTGAGGAAGAAGACGCCGTAGAGATGCGCCGCCGTGATCGAAACCAGCAGCGCAATGCAGAAGACCAGCGCCACGACCAGCGCTACGGTCACCACACTGCGCACCTTGACGCCCGGCTGGGCCAACGGCAGCAGGTTGTTGATGAGTCCGGCAAGCACCACGAGACCGCTGCCGACCGCGTACAGGCCGATGGAAAAGGGTTGGAAGATCAGCACCAGCGCCATGACGCCGAGGCCAATGATGAAGACCTCGAGGCAGTACGCGCCGGCCCGGCTCATGCCGGAAGAACTGTCGCTCATGACCGCACCGCCTTTCCAGCGCCATCGAAGACATGGGTTTGCCTGGGATCGGGGCGTAGATTCAGCGCCTCGCCGACCTTGACCCGCTGGCTTCTCGTCACCACGACGCGGATGTCGGCGCCTGCCGCCGTGCGGGCATGAATAAGGGTTTCGGCGCCCATGGGCTCGATGAGCTCGGCCCGGGCGGAGATGGTGCCACGATCCCCCGTATCGGTCGCGGTGAAGGCGCGGGGGCGGACACCGATCGTCACCCTGCCGGGCTGCAGGCGCGCGACCGCCGCGTCCGTGCGGATCGCCAGATTAATGCCGGCCACGGCCATCTCCGCCGTGCCATCGGCGAAGGTCTTGAGGTCGGCCTCGAGAAGATTCATCTGCGGCGTGCCGATGAAGCTCGCCACGAAAGCATTGGCGGGCTTGGCAAAAACCTCGTGCGGTGAGCCGACTTGCTCGATCAGGCCGTCCTTCATGATGGCGATGCGGTCGGCCATGGTGAGCGCTTCGAGCTGGTCATGGGTCACGATCACGGTCGCTTTGGAGAGGCCCTGCAGCACTTCCTTGATCTGGCCACGCATGCTCTGGCGCAGTTCGACATCGAGACGCGACAAGGGCTCGTCGAAGAGGAAGCAATTGGGGTCGCGGACGATGGCGCGGGCCATGGCGGCGCGCTGCTTTTCGCCCTCGGATATCTGGTTCGGCAGCCGGTCGAGAACGTGCTCCAAGTGGAGGATCGCGGCGACGCGGTTGACGCGGGCAGTCCGCTCAGCCCTGGAAATGCCGTCATGATAGAGCGGGAAGGCGATGTTCTCGCCGACCGATGCCGACGGGTAGAGCGCGTAGAACTGGAACACCATGGCGATGTCGCGCTTTTCGGGCGGCAGGTTGTTCATCACCTTGCCGGCGATGACGACCTCGCCGTCAGTGACGCTTTCCAGCCCGGCGATGACGCGCAGGGTCGTCGTCTTGCCACATCCGGACGGGCCGAGAAGGCAGACGACCTCACCGGCGGCCACCGACAGGTCAACGTCCTTGACTGCGGTGAAGGAGCCGAAACGCTTGGTGACTTTGCGGAGTTCGATGGTTGACATCTCAGCGCTTCACGGTGCCGAAGGTAACGCCGCGCAACAGATGGTTTTGCAAGAAGAAGGTGACCAGGAAGACTGGGACGAGGAACAGGGTTTCGATGGCGGCAAGCAAAGTCCAGTCGGTGCCGCGTCCACCCGACGACACGGCCTGGTTCATGGCGACCGGGACCGTTCTCGTGTCGGGCCCCGAGAGCAACAGGGCGAAGAGGAACTCGTTCCAGGTGAGGATCAGGCCGAACACGAACGTGGCGGCGAGCCCGGCAATGACCTGGGGCAGGCAAATCTTGAAGAACACCCGCATTCCGGACGATCCGTCGATGCGGGCGGCATCCTCGACGTCTGGCGACAATTCATCGAAGAAGCTCTTCATCATCCAGATGGTGAAGGCCAGGTTGAAGGCGGTGTAGAGCATGATGATGCCGAGATACGAGCCCGACAGGCCCACTACGCGGAACATCAGGATCACCGGAATGATCACCACAATCGCCGGCAGCATGCGCGTGGTCAGGATGATGAACAGGTAGGTGTCATTGCCTTTCAGCGGATAGCGCGAGAAGCCGAAGGCCGCCAGGGTGCCGATGACCAGCGCCAGCAGCACCGACGCCGAGGCGATGAAGATCGAGTTGAAGAAATAACGGTCGAATCCTGTCGCTTCCGGGGCACCGTCCGGCGTCATCGAGCGGGAAAAGACGGACCCAAAATTTTCGAGCGTGGGCTTGAACACAAAATGGTCCGGAATCAAGCCGAACAGCGACGTGGGCGACAGCGTTGGAGGCACCAGGAGCGCGTCGCCCTGCGGTTTGAAGGCGGTGAATATGATGAACAGCACCGGCAGAAAATAGATAAAGGCGACGATGGCCACGGCGAGCGTCCGCCCCCAGCCGGCCTTGTCTACTCCGCTGGCCCTGCCGAAGCCGAGCTTTCCCAATATCGATTCGGCCACGGGTCAGGCTCCCTTCGTACGGCGGTTTGCGAGGTACAGGTAGAGGTTGGTGAGAACGATCACCATGAACAGCATCAGATAGGAGATCGCCGCGCCCTCACTCGTCTTGTTCTGCTCGTTGGCGATGCGGATCAAGTGATAGGAGATCGTCAGTGTGTCGTTGCCGCCCTTGGTGAGGAGGATGACGAGATCCGCCAGCTTGAATGCCTCGATGGTGCGGAAGAGAAGGGCCAACATCAGAAGGCCGCGGATGTAGGGGAAGGTGATCATCCAGAATTGCCGCCAGCTGGAAATACGGTCGATGGCAGCGGCCTCGTAGAGGTATTTCGGCACCGAGACGAGGCCCGCCAGCACAAGGAGCATGACGAAGGGCGACCACATCCATGCGTCGGCGAAAACGATTCCCGCCACGGCACCGACTTTGTTGCTCATCAGGATGAACTGGTTGCCGGAGATGGAATTGATGACGTAGCTGAGAATCCCGAATGTCGGGTCATAGTAGTAGGTGAAGAACACGCCAGAGGCGACAACCGAAAGCATCATCGGTGTCAGCACCAGGATCAACAAATACTTGCGCAGCGGAAATTGCTTGGCGAACAGGATGGCCAGCAGAAAGCCGACGATCATCTGCGCGGAGACGGTGAACACGACGAACATGGCGGTATTGATCAGCGCGCCCCAAGTCGCGTGAGCAGCGAGATCGTTGGTAAGGATCCGGACGTAGTTCCCGAGTCCGACGAAGCGGATCGTCTGCTGGTTTGCCTGGTAGGCGAAGAACGAAAGGCCCAGCGACCACAGCAGGGGGAAGATATTCATCACAAACAGAACGGCGATTGCCGGAGCGACCAGCAGGGCGCCGAAGTAGTGGCGGCGATACGCGTTGACGGTAAATGCGGCCGCGACCAACGCCGCCGCGGCGCCCACCACCCAGAAGGAGACAGCCGCCGGCAAGCCCGCCATTGATATGGCCGACACGACGACAGCGACAGCGATGGCGAGTTTCCAGTTGTGGGCAACAACCGCGGTAAGGCGTGGTGTCAGCAGCGTGCTTGAAACAGCGGTCATGGGAGTCCGAAATATGGAGCGCCTGGCGTGGCAATGATGGGGAGCGGCTTTGCCCGCTCCCCGCAGCTATGTCGGAAGGTTACTGGATAAGGCCAGCGTTCTTCAGGAGGTCCTCCTGGAACTTGGCGATGTTATCCAGGGTGGTCTTGGCGTCCTGCTTGCCAGTGATGGCTAGGTCGTACTGGTCCTGCTGCTGGGTGAGCAGTTCGAAGAACTGCGGCACGTGCCACATGTCCTTCTGCCAGTCGAGCGAGTTCGCCCAGGCGCGGTCCCACGGACGATAGGTCACGTATTTCGGATCGCTGTAGACCGACTTGATCGCGGACTGGCCGCCGGCGGCGGCGAACTGGTGCTGGATATCGGGCGAGAGCCACCACTTCACGAAGCCCACCGCTTCCTTGATTTGCTCAGGCGTCGTCCAGGTGGTGAGGACGAAAGGCTGTCCGCCGATCTGTGACGTACGATTCACCTTTCCGTCGGGGCCGCGCAGGCCTGGCGCCAATCCGAACACCAGCTTGTCGGCAACCTTCGACGTCTTGGGATCGAGCGAGGCTTCGCCGAGACCGATCCAGTCGATGTTCATGGCCACCTTGCCTTCACGGAACAACTGGTCCGAGACGAAGATGTCCATGGTGCCCGTCTTGACCACCGGCGGCATGTACTTCAGCAATTTGAGGAAATGCTCCATGCCCTCGATGGACTTCGGGGAGTTTACGACGCCTTCGGCATGTCCGGTCGGGGCCTTGGTTTCATCCCAGATGCCGCCGCCATGCTGCCAGACGAACGTGTGGACCGAGCTCGTCGAGAAGTCGTAGCCTTTGCCTGCCTGATAGGCGATGCCGTAGAAATCGTCATCCAGCACCTGGCCGGCGAGCTTGTCGCCCTTCTTGCGCTGGAAGAATTCGCCAACATGCTCGAACGTGTTCCAGTCCATGGCGTCGATTTCTTCGCCGGTGCAGGGCAGCTTCTCATTGTACTTCGCCTTGAAGGCGGCCTGCTCGTCGTCGTTGCAGAGCACGTCCTTGCGGCCGTAGGTGACCAGCACGTCCGGGAACTGCGGGAAGCCGTAGTAGTTCGGCGTGCTGTTGGGATAGGTCGAGTAGGCGTTGAGCACGGCGGGATGCATCGACTCCATCGCCGCCTTGAGTTCCGGGTCGGCATCGATGAGATCGTTGATCTTGCGGAAGTAGCCGCCTTCAACGAAGGCGCCCAACCACTGCGAGTCCGACACGATGAAGTTGTACTTCTTTTCGCCCGAGGTCAACGAGGCGTTGACGCGGGTGTAGAAATCCGGCCACGGAATGAAGTCGACATCGAGCTTCACGGTATTGCCAGACTTGGGCTTGTACTGCTCGTCGAAGAACTTCTTCATAATGCGGGTCGGGGGCCAATCCGGCACCGCCATCGTCAACGTCACTTCTTCGGCAGAGGCATAGGTCACGCCTCCCACCAGTAGCGTGGCAGCGAAGCTTGCGGCTGTCGCTAGCCCTTTCACTTTGGTCATCGCCGTCATTCGCGTTTCCTCCCTTGGTTAACCGGATTGCTTCTCGCCGTTCGCGTCAGGTCATTGCCTGGCCGCTCACGGCGCGGAAGACGTGGATTTTCCTGTTATCGATGGCGATCGATGCCGAATCGCCGGTCCTGATGCTGGCGGCGATCGCTTCCGGCAGCACCATGCGCAACATCTCGCCGCCGGCCTCGACCGAGACGATCGTGATGTCGCCGAGCGGTTCGACCAGATGCACCTTCGAGGCAACCCCGGCTTCGCCCTTGGTGGCGAGCCGAATGTCGCTCGGGCGAATGCCGATCAGCGCGGCCTCGCCGGCATCGGCAGTCTTTGGCGCCGTCGCCGGAACCAGAGTCCCGAGCGGCGTGTCGAAAGACCTGGTGTCGGCGCGCACCGAGGCCGTGAACAGATTCATGTGCGGCGAGCCGATCTTGCTGGCGACATAGGTATGGATCGGGTGCTCGTAAAGCTCGTCCGGCGTGCCGATCTGGACGATGCCGCCATCGCGCATGACGGCGATCGTCTCGCCCATCGAAAGAGCCTCGAGCTCGTCGGGCGTGGCATAGATCACGGTCATCCCGAACTGGCGGTGCAGCCGCTTCAGCTCGGCGCGCGTCTCGTGCCGAAGCTTGGCGTCGAGATTGGTGAGCGGCTCATCGAGGAGAAGAATCTTTGGCCGGCGGATCAGGGAGCGGCCGAGCGCGACGCGCTGCTGCTCTCCGCCGGACAGGGTTGCCGGCTTGGCCTTCAGGCGGTGTGTCAGCTTCAGGATCTCGGCGGTCTCTTTCACCCGCTTGTCGATCTCGGCGCGCGCGGCTTTCTCCTCGCGCAGCGGATAGGCGAGATTGTCGTAGACCGTGAGGTGGGGGTAAAGCGCGAAAGACTGGAAGACCATCGAGATGCCGCGGCCGGCGATCGGCGCATGGGTCATGTCGCGGCCGCCGATCTCAAGCGTGCCGGAGTCGGCCTGGACGAGGCCGGCGATAGTGCGCAGCGTCGTTGTCTTGCCAACCGAGCTCGGCCCGAAGAGTACGAAGAAGCGGCCTTCGTCGACGGCGAAGCTCAGGTCGTTGATGGCGCGCACGGATCCATAGGCTTTGCTGAGCCCATCGAGGCGCAGCGCAATCCCCTTGCCGGCACTGGCGCGAGGCGACGTCTGCGTCACGATGCGCCACCTCGTGCGGACGGAACACGCGCCATCCGTGTGATCCTCCTCGCCCTGCCGAAATGGACTGCGGCTGTCATTCCCGATCCGCCTTTTCTTTCCTAATCTGGTATTACCAATTTAAGATGCTCGTCAAGCGCTTTCTTAAAATTTGCCGTCACCAAAATAAGCTGAACACGTCCGCTATATGTGGGTATTTCCTTCATTTTTGGCAATTCTCCACCTTCATCCCGTTCGCAAAACGCCAATCCCCAAAATCACTGAAATCGCCGACCTTCAAATCTGGTCGAACCAGATTCGCTCCGAGCTACCGCGGCGACCGCCCCGGATTGCCCTCGACGCCCCCCCAATCCGGTCCGCGTCGGGAGAAGTCTCATATCCTGCATCCGCCTTCGTCCAGCCCTCCTCCATGCCCAACTCACGCCGCCACCACCACTGGTCAGGATGGCGTCCGGAGTCGCGCCTGGCGCACCAGCGCTGAGGCCGCCCACCGGGCGACGGCCAGGGTCTTGCCGCTGTCCAGGCCCCAGATGTCCTTCAGCACAATCAGCAGTTCGACGCCGAAAATCAGCGACAGCGCCTGCGCCAGGCGCTCGAATTCGCGCGGCGGCAGCTCGCCCCTCAGTGGCGCAAGCGCATCCTCCAGCAGGTCCATGCGATGGCCACGGGTGAAGGGTGGCTCGCCGCCCAGCGTGCCGGCCTGGCGCCGCGCCCATTGATCGAGCGACAGCTTCAATGCCGCCTTGAATGTGGCTTCGAAGGCCTCGATGCGCGGCATGGCGGTGTCGAACAATTCGGTGACCCGGCGCTCGGCATCGGCGGAGGTCGATTGCCAGGTGAGGATTGGCCCCAGCCCCTCGTCGACGACGGCCTGCACCAGTGCGGCCTGGCTCGGAAAATAACGATAGGCGGTGGCGCGGGAAACCTCGGCCGCCTCCGCAACCTCGCTGACCGACGGCGTGACGCCCGCCTGCATCAGTCTTGTCGCTGTCTCCAGCATCAGCCGTTTCGTACGCGCGCGCGGTCCTCGCTCCAGCGCTGGGCCGCTTCCCCGCTCGGCGTCGTCGCTGGCCGTGGATTGTTGACGTGAGACATCCATATCAATACGATACGCGCGTCTCAAAAATTTGCAATGACCTTCGCATCGTCGAACGGCCGGGCAATGAGCGGCAGACGCATCGCGCCCGCCTGGATTGGGGAACGCAATGAAGCGCATCTATGTGGTGGGCACCGCCGACACCAAGGGCGAGGAACTCGCCTTCCTGGCCGATGCGATCGCTGCAACGGGTGCCGCCGTTTCCCGCGTCGATGTCGGAACGCGCGACGCAACAATACCCGTCGACATCAGCGCGAACGACATTGCCGGCCACCACCCCGGCGGCAGTGACGCCGTGCTCGGCGGCGATGATCGTGGCGCCGCGGTAGCCAGCATGGGCGTCGCCTTCACCCGCTTCGTCCAGTCGCGAAACGACATCGCCGCCATGATCGGCATTGGCGGCGGCGGCGGCACGTCGATCATCACAGCGGGCATGCGCGCGCTGCCGCTCGGCCTGCCGAAAATCATGGTCTCGACGCTCGCCTCGGGCGACACGGCTCCCTATGTCGATGTCTCCGACATCATCATGATGCCGTCGGTGACCGACATGGCCGGGCTGAACCGGCTCTCCCGCGTCGTGCTGCACAATGCCGCCCAGGCGATAGCGGGCATGGCGGCAAGGCCGGCGCCGCCGCCGGACGGCAAGCCGTCGATCGGGTTGACCATGTTCGGCGTCACCACGCCTTGCGTCACCGCCATCGCCGACCAGCTTCGCACCGCGTATGACTGCATGGTCTTCCACGCCACCGGCACCGGCGGCCGCAGCATGGAAAAGCTGGCCGACAGCGGCCTGCTGTCCGGTGTCATCGACATCACCACGACAGAGGTCTGCGACCTGTTGTCCGGCGGCGTCTTGCCGGCGACGGAAGACCGCTTCGGCGCGATCGCCCGCACCGGCCTGCCCTATGTCGGCTCGGTCGGGGCGCTCGACATGGTCAATTTCTGGGCGCCCTCGACCATTCCGGAACGCTATCGCGGACGGCTGTTCTACGAGCACAATCCCAACGTCACGCTGATGCGCACCACTGCCGACGAGTGTCGCAAGATCGGCGAGTGGATCGGCGGCAGGCTCGCCCTTTGCGAGGGGCCGGTGCATTTTCTCATTCCGGAGAAGGGCGTCTCGGCGCTGGACATCAAGGGGGGCGCCTTCTTCGATCCGCAGGCCGACGCCGTGCTGTTCAAAGCCATCGAGCGCACCATCAAGCCGAATGCCAATCGCCGCGTCACGCGCTCGCCGCTGCACATCAACGACCCCGAATTCGCCAAGACCGCGGTCGCGGCTTTTCTCGACATCGCCAGGCACTGAGGTTCAAAAACATGCCCGCAATACCGCGCAAGGACATACTGAAGAAATTCAGGGGAATGATCGACAAAGGTGTGCCGATCGTCGGCGGTGGCGCCGGCACCGGCCTGTCGGCCAAGGCCGAGGAGGCCGGCGGTATCGACCTGATCATCATCTACAATTCCGGCCGCTACCGCATGGCCGGGCGCGGCTCGGCCGCCGGCCTGCTCGCCTATGGCAATGCCAATGAGATCGTCAAGGAAATGGCCTATGAGGTGCTGCCGGTGGTCAGGCACACGCCGGTGCTGGCCGGCGTCAACGGCACCGACCCGTTCGTCATCATGCCGCTGCTTCTGGCCGAGCTGAAGACGGTGGGCTTTTCCGGCGTGCAGAATTTCCCCACCATCGGCCTGTTCGACGGTAGCATGCGGCAGAGTTTCGAGGAGACCGGCATGGGCTTCGGGCTCGAGGTCGACATGATCGCCGAGGCGCACAAGCTCGACCTCTTGACCACGCCCTATGTCTTCAACCCGGACGAGGCGCGCGCCATGACCAAGGCCGGGGCCGACATCGTCGTCGCCCATATGGGCGTGACGACTGGCGGCTCGATCGGCGCCACCTCGGCCAAGTCGCTCGACGATTGCGTCGTCGCAATCGACGCCATCGCTGATGCCGCCCGCTCGGTGCGCAAGGACGTCATCCTGCTCTGCCATGGCGGGCCGATCTCGATGCCGGACGATGCCCGTTACATTCTGTCTCGCGCCAAGGGCCTGCATGGCTTCTATGGCGCGAGCTCCATGGAGAGGCTGCCGGCGGAAGCGGCGATTGCCCGGCAGACAGCCGATTTCAAGGCGGTGACGCTTGGCGGCGACAAAACGACCGCGAAGAAAAAGAAGGGATGAGATCATGACCGACAAGAGCAAGCTGTTTGTCTATCCGAAGGACGTCGGCGCCTTCGGCTTCGATTGGGGCCGACTGGCCCTGACAGTCGCTCCGGAAGTGAATGGCGCTGAGCGCTTTTCCGGCGGCGTCGTCGATCTCCCCTCCGGCAAGGGCCACACCCGCCACAGCCATCCGGGCGCCGAGGAAATCATCTTCGTCATCTCCGGCCATGGCGAGCAGATGGTCGAGGACGAGAAGGGCAATCCGGTGGTCGCGAAGGTCGGCCCCGGCTGCACCATCTATGTGCCGGAGAGCCGTTTCCATTCGACGCTGAATACGGGCGACGGGCCGATGCAGCTGTTCGTTGTTTACTCGCCGGCTGGGCCGGAACTGGTGTTGCGCGAACTGCCGGATTTCCGGCTGATTCCCGTGGGGCAGTGATAAAGTTTTATAGGGCGGCGCCGCCCCTCATTGTCCTGCCGGACATTTCTCCCCGTAGAACGGGGAGAAAGACGCTGTCATCGACGATTGGCCAGTCGCCAGAACTGCTCCCTTCTCCCCGTTCTACGGGAAGAAGGTGCCGGCAGGCGGATGAGGGGCGCCGGCCTTGGTCTTAAAAGGTCCCACCCCTGTTCCACCCCCGACCCCGGTCGCCGAACATCACATAGCCGGTGTCTGTCACCGCTAGCGTGTCCTCCAGCTTGATGAAGCCGCGCGTCGGATGAAGCATGGTCGTCTCGACCGACAGCACCATGTTCTTTTCCAGCGGCTTTGCCGCATAGGTGCCTTCATAGGCCACCGGGTGGTTGGTCATCAGGAACGGCGCTTCATGCGTGATCAGCCCCATGCCATGGGCGAAGAAATCCGTATAGGACGCAACCTTCGATGCCTTCAGCACACCCTCGGCGTGAGAAATCATGTCGCCGCCCAGCGTGCCGGCTTTCACCTTGGAGAACGCCGCCTGCTGCACGGTTTCGACCTCGGCCAGCAGGTCCTCGAGTTCGGCATCTGGCTCGCCCAGAATGCCCATGCGGCAGAGGTCGCCGATATAGCCGTGATAATTGCCGCCGGAATCGATCGACAGCACCTCGCCCTTCTTCCATGCCTGCGGCGAGGCGGCGCGGTTGTGGCTGGAGCCTAGCGTCAGCAGGCAATATTCGAAATGCGCGCCGCGATTGGTCTCCTCGCGCCGCAGCTGTTCGATCATCTCGGCCTTGGTCGTGCCTTCGCGCGCCCAGGCGATGGTTGCCAGCATGGAATCGGTGATCAGTTCGGAGGCCGTGCGCAGCTTCTCCAGCTCCGCATCGGTCTTGATGGCGCGCATGCGCTCCAGCATGTCGGTGGCGTCGATCAGCTTCGCTTCCGGCAATGCCTTGCGGATCAGCGCGTAGGCGTCCGACGGCAGGAAGCCGGGCTCGATGCCGATGCGCGCAGCAACCTTGCCGATTTTTTGCAGATGTTCGACGGCTAGGTTGGCGGCATCGAGCGTGCCCCAGCAAGCGGCATGCAGCGTCGGTGTCCAGAACGGGTTGTTCTGGTGCTCGCCGCCTTCCATGCGGTTGCCGATATAGGCCGCGTGATCCGGTCCGCCTTTTTCGTACACGACGATCGGCAGGTAACGGCTGTGGCCGATCGCATCCATGGCTGCGAAGAAGATGAATTTGTAGCCGCCCAGCAGATATTGCGTGTTGTGCTTGGAGGTCGCGAGCAGCACATCGATGCCGGCCTCCTCCATCAGCCGGTCGACCCTGGCCTGGTCGAACGGAATATTGCTGACGGCATTCTTGCCCGGCGCAATGTTCATCTCTCTCTCCCTGAATTTGCCTGGGATCGACGCTGTTCCGCTGCCAATCCTCTGGCTGTGGATCATATCTGCACCATTTTGCCCGCTCTGGTCTAGCCAGAAATACGCCAGCGGCGCAGCGAAACGGTCACCAACTCGTCATCCGTCGCGTATTCGCCAAAACTGGTCCTACCAGATAGATCGAATTGAACCCGTTCTCTTGAACTGGTCCAGCGGACGAAAATTTCAAAGCCAAGCAAGGATGCGCCAATTCCGTCTCTGGCGAAACCCTCGGCAAGGCTCATAATCGCCGCCGCAAGGATGCCGATGCCGGCATTCGAGGGGTGTTGTCGCGCCGATCGGGTCGCGGAGAGGACGGAGTTCGATCATGTCAGGTTTCACGATTTCGAGACGCAAGATGCTTGCCGGCTCGGCGATGCTGCTGACCTCCACGGCCATGCCGACATCGGGCTGGGCGCAGACACCGAAAAAGGGCGGCCGCCTGGTGCTCGCCGCCGATTCCGAGCCGCGCAACCTCAACCCGGCGATCGTCGCCTCCAACGGCGTCTTCTTCATCTCCAGCAAGATCGTCGAGACGCTGGCCGAAGCCTCCTTCGACGGCAAGGACGGGCTCGCGCCACGCCTGGCGCTGAGCTGGGAAGGTGCCGCCGACGGGTTGTCGGCGACGTTCAAGCTGCGCGACGGCGTCAAATGGCATGACGGCAAGCCGTTCACCTCGGCCGATGTCGCCTTCTCGGCGCTGCAGATCTGGAAACCGCTGCAGAATCTCGGCCGCACCGTGTTCAAGGATCTGGCCAGCGTCGAGACGCCTGACGATCTCACCGCGGTGTTCAAATTCGCCAAGCCGACGCCGTTCCAACTGATCCGCAACGCACTGCCGGCGCTGAGCAGCGTCGTGCCGAAACACATCTACGAGGTCGGCAAGATCGAGGACAACCCGGCCAACACCGCGCCGATCGGCACCGGCCCGTTCAAGTTCGGCGAGTACAAGGCCGGCCAATATTACCGGCTGACCAGGAACACCGACTATTGGGGCAAGGACGAACCCTATCTCGACGAGATCATCTACCAGGTGCTGCCCGACCGCACCTCGGCCGCCAGCGCGCTGGAAGCCGAGGAGATCCAGCTCGCCGCCTTCTCCGCCGTGCCGCTGGCCGACCTCGACCGCATCTCCAAGGTGCCGGGCCTGAAGGTGATCACCAAGGGTTATGAGGGGCTGACCTACCAGCTCGTCGTCGAGATCAACCATCGCCGCAAGGAACTGGCCGATTTGAAAGTGCGCCAGGCGATCGCGCATGCCATCGACAAGGACTTCGTCGTCAAGACGGTATTCCTCGGCTATGCCGCGACCGCCACCGGCCCGGTACCGAAGAACGATCCGCAATTCTACACCGCCGATGTCCCGACCTATGCCTTCGACGCCGCCAAGGCCAACGCGCTGCTCGATGAGGCCGGCTACAAGAAAGGTGCTGACGGCAACCGCTTCTCGCTCAAACTTTTGCCGGCACCCTATTTCAACGAGACCAAGCAGTTCGGCGACTATCTGCGTCAGGCGCTCGCGGCCATCGGCATCGACGCGCAGCTGGTCAACAACGACTCCGCCGCGCATATCAAGGCCGTCTACACTGACCACGCCTTCGACCTCGCCGTCGGCCCGCCGGTGTTCCGCGGCGACCCGGCGATCTCGACCACCATCCTGGTCCAGAGCGGCATTCCCGACGGCGTGCCGTTCTCCAACCAGGGCGGCTACAAGAACGACGCTCTCGACGCGCTGATCGCCAAGGCCTCGGAAACGCTCGACACGACGGCCCGCACGGACCTCTACAAGGAGTTCCAGAAAGAGGTGGCCGCCGACCTGCCGCTGATCAACGTTGCTGAATGGAGTTTCATCAGCGTCGCGCGAGACACGGTCGGCAATATTGCCAACAATCCGCGCTGGGCGGTCTCGAACTGGGCGGACACGTATCTGGCGGACTAGCGGTATCATCGCGGATGCTTGCGCATCGTTTGAGTGAGTGCTCATCATCGGCGATGAGAGTTCCCTCACGCTCCCTCTTGTCCTGCCGGAAAGCACCCGCCTTACCCTCCCCCTTGTGGGGAGGGTCGACGAGTGGATGCTGCGAAGCGGCAGCCAGTCGGCGGGGTGGGGGTACTGGCGCGAACCTGAAGACCCCACCCCGCTCCGCTTCGCGGATCGACCCTCCCCATAAGGGGGAGGGTAAGCCAACGTGACCCGCGCCCTCATCCTTCTCCGCCGCCGTCTCGTCGGCAGCGTCTTCGTGCTGCTGATCGTCGTCATCGGCACGTTCCTGCTGCTCGAAGCAGCCCCCGGCGATGCCGTTGACGCCTATATCGTCTCGACCGGCGGCGACGCCGGCATGATCGAATTGCTGCGCCATCGCTGGGGCCTCGACCAATCGGAACTGACGCGGCTCGCCAATTATCTCTGGGCGCTGCTGCATCTCGATCTCGGCCAGTCGGTGACCTTCTCCAGGCCGATCCGCGACGTGATCCTTGAACGGTTGCCCAACACACTGCTGCTGATGGTCAGCGCCACCGCGCTGTCCTTCGGGCTGGGCTCTGCGCTGGGCATCTATGCCGGCGCAAGGCCCGGCAGCGCCCGCGACCGCGTCCTGTCGATCGGCTCGTTGGCGCTCTATGCGGTGCCGGGTTTCTGGCTCGGCCTGGTGCTGATCGTCGTCTTCGCCGTCGACCTGCGCTGGCTGCCGATCGGCGGCATCGAGACGGTCGCCTCGGACAAGACCGGCCTCGACCGCGCCTCCGACATCGCCATCCATCTCATCCTGCCGGTGGCCGCACTCGGCTTCATCTACCTCGCGCTCTATCTGCGCATGATGCGCGCCGGGATGGCCGAAGCTTGGCGGCAGGATTTTGTCCTCGCCGCCCGCGCCAGGGGACTGTCGCGCCGCCGCGTCGTGCTCGCCCACGTCGCCCGCAACGCGCTGCTGCCGCTCATCACCATGCTCGGCCTGCAGTCGGCGCAGATGCTGGGCGGCAGCGTCGTCATTGAGAGCGTCTTTTCCGTACCGGGTCTCGGCCGGCTGGCACAGGAAGCGGTGGCTTCGCGCGACACGCCCCTGCTGCTCGGCATCATCCTCACCAGCGCCGTCCTGGTCGTCGTCATCAACCTGCTGGTCGACATCGCCTATGCCTTCCTCGATCCGCGCGTCGGCGCCGGCGAGGCCGGCGCATGAGCCTGATCCGCCGTTTCCTGCGCACCCCCGAGGCGGTCGCCGGCGCCATCCTGCTGGCCGCACTGATTGCGATGGCGCTCATCGCACCGCTGCTGTTTCCCGGCGATCCTCAAGCCATCGCCGGCCCGGCGCTGCTGCCGCCCTTCCAGGACTGGTCGCTGCCGCTCGGCACCGATCGGCTCGGCCGCGACGTGCTGGCCGAACTCTTTCACGGCGCCCGCACCTCGCTCGCTGTCGGCCTTGCGGCTGCCGCGGCGGCACTTGCTATCGGCTCGGTGGTCGGCACGCTTGCCGGCTTTGCCGGCGGCCTCGTCGACGAGGTGCTGATGCGCATCACCGATGCCTTCCAGACCGTGCCGAGCTTCCTGCTGGCGCTGGCTTTCGTCAGCGTCGTTGGCCCATCGCTCGGCATTGTCGTGATCGCCATCGCGCTCGGCACCTGGCCCGGCCCGGCCCGTATCGCCCGCGCGGAAGTCCTCTCCATTCGCGAACGCGACTATGTCGCCAGCGCGCGTGCCATCGGCATGCATCCGCTCGAAATCGCCTTTCGCGAGGTGTTGCCCAACGCCCTGCCGCCAGTGCTGGCAATGTCCTCGGTGATCGTCGCAGCCGCCATCCTAACCGAGGCGGCGCTATCCTTCCTCGGCCTCGGCGACCCTAACCGTGTCACCTGGGGCGGGATGATCGCCGAGGGCCGCGCCGTGCTGCGCACCGCGCCCTTCCTGTCGATCATGCCAGGTATTGCGCTGGTGCTGACAGTGCTCGGCGTCTATCTCGCCGGTGAAGGCATTGTCGAGACGACAGCGGTCAGGAGAGGTCTGTCGTGAGCGCGCTCGCTTCGATTCGCGACCTGACGGTGACCTATCGCCGCGACGGCAACGTTGTGGCGGCGCTGAAGAACATGAGCCTCGACATCGTGGCTGGCGAGCGCCTGGCTATCATCGGCGAAAGCGGCTCCGGCAAGAGCACGCTGGCGCTGGCGATTGCGGGATTGCTGCCGGCTTCATCAGCGGTTGGCGGAAGAATTGAATGGCCCGGCCTTGGTCGCGCACCCCTCCTTGGCCGCGACATCGGTTTCGTCTTCCAGGATCCGTCCGCGAGCCTCGATCCCGTGATGACCATCGGCAAACAGATCGCCGAAGTCGCCCGCACCCATGTCGGCCTCACCTGGTCCCAGGCATACGCCAAGGCCAAAACCCTGCTCGAACGCGTCCGCCTGCCCGACCCGGATTCGGCCCTGCACGCCTTCCCGCACCAGCTCTCCGGCGGCCAGAAGCAGCGCGTGGCGATTGCCGCCGCAATCGCGGCCGGGCCGAAACTGCTGATCGCCGACGAGGCGACCAGCGCGCTCGACACCATCGTGCAGGCAGAGATCGTCGCCTTGATCCGCCATCTGGTGGCTGAAGACGGCATGACGCTTCTGTTCATCAGCCATGACATTGCGCTGGCGGCCGAACTCGCCGAGCGCATTGCCGTGTTCCGCCATGGCCAACTCGTCGAACTTGGCACGACGGCACGGATTGTCGACGCGCCAACTCAAGCCTACACCCGCACCTTGCTCGACGCCCATATCGGCCTCGACGCCGCACCGCTGCTGAACCGAGCCGGGCTGTCCGCATGAGCCTGCTCGCCGTGTCCAGCCTCACCAAACGCTACCGTCGCGGCGGCAAGACCGTCATCGCGGTCGACGACGTCTCTTTTCACATCGAACCCGGCGAAACACTGGCGCTGGCCGGCCCTTCCGGCAGCGGCAAGTCGACGATCGCCCGGCTGGTGCTGCGCCTGATCGAGCCGGACGCCGGCGCCATTGAATTCGAGAGCGACGACTTCCTGGCCTTGCGCGGCGCAACGCTCAGAGCGCGCCGCGCGCGTCTGCAAATGGTGTTCCAGGATCCGCTTGCCGCCTTCAACCCACGCGCCACCGTGGCGCGTGTCCTCGATGATCCCTTGCGCATCCACGGCATCGCCTCCCGCACCGAGCGGCCGCGCCGCATCGCCGCCTTGCTCGAGCGTGTCGGGCTGGCGGCCGATCTCGCGCCGCGAGCCATCCACGAAATCTCCGGCGGTCAGCGGCAGCGCGTCGCCATCGCCCGCGCCATTGCCACAAGACCATCGCTGATCGTGCTCGACGAGGCAGTCTCGGCACTCGACGTCTCGGTGCGCGGCCAGATCCTCGCCCTTTTGCTGGACCTGCAAAGGCAGGAACGGATCGCCTATCTCTTCATTTCCCATGATCTCGGCGTCGTGCGCGCCGTCGCCCACCGCGTCATCCTTCTCGATGCCGGACGGATCGCCGAGAGCGGCGATGCCCGCGCCGTCATCGACGCCCCGCAATCGGCCATCGGCAAGGCGTTGGTGGCGGCAGCACCAAGGCTCAAAGCAACCACACAGGACGCATCATGACCGCTCCCGAAGCCAGAGCCGAAAAGCTGTCGCGTGAACTCGATTCCGCCTTCCGCAACCGCGCCGATCTCTACCGACTGTTCCTCGAAGAACTGACCGGAGAGATGGGGTCTGACAGGGCGGAGGCGATCATGATCCGCGCCATCGAACAGCGCGGCAAGGAAGTGGCGGCGGCTGCCTTCGCCAGCTTCGGCGCCAACGATGCACGCGCCATCGGCGAAGCCTTCCTGGCGGTCAGCCCGGATGGCGGCCTGATGTATCCGACCGATGTCGAACGCGGCGATGACCGCATCGCCTTCAAGGTCAAACGCTGCCCGCTGAAAGACGCCTGGGTCGAGGCTGGCGTTGGGGACGAAAGGCTCGCCACGCTCTGCCGCATCGCCGGCGCCTTCGACCGCGGCCTGTTCGAGGCGACCGGCGTGCGCTTCGACAATCTCACCTGGACGCCCGGCCACGGCTCCGGCTGCTGCCACATCGCGCTGACCAATCGCGATGCCGGCTAAGCAGTTCTAAGGTGTGTTGAGATAGGTGAGCACCGGCCTACGCCCAGCCGTAGCCTTAGCTGCCACGCCGTTCACGAGTGCTTCGGCCGGCGAAGGCCGGAAGCGCAGGAAACCACCGTTTGCAGACCGGCATCACCTGAATATCAATGCACCTAACCGCCGACCATCAGCTTGACGACCTCATCATGGTTGGTCTCGGAAATCTTGCGCTCGCCGGCCTGGACGCCGCGCCGCAGCACGACGATACGGTCCGACACCGCAAAGATGTCCTGCAGATTGTGCGAGATGAAGATCACGCCGCGTCCTTGCGCCTTGAGCTGGTGGATCAGCGAGATCACCTTGCGCTGCTCCGGCACGCCAAGTGCGGCGGTCGGTTCGTCCATGATCAGGATCTGCGCATCCCAGTAGACGGCGCGGCCAATGGCGACGGCCTGGCGCTGGCCGCCGGAGAAATTGCTGACCGGAGCCTCGAGCCGGCTGACATGGAAATCCAGCCGCCCCATCGTTGCCTTGGCCGCTTCGGCCATCGCCTTGCGGTCGAGCACTGGCAGGAAGCCGAACGCCTTGCGCATCGGTTCGCGGCCGAGGAAGATGTTGGCGCCGATCGACAGATTGTCGGCGAGCGCCAGATCCTGGTAGATCGTCTCGATGCCCTTTTCGCGCGCCTCTTGCGGCGTCGCGAACGTCACCGGCTGACCCCGCAGCAGTATCTCGCCACCCGTCGGCTGAAACACCCCCGATATCGCCTTGATCAGCGTCGTCTTGCCGGCACCGTTGTCACCGGCCAGCGCCACCACTTCGCCCGGCCGCACGGCCATGGAGAAGTCGTTGAGCGCACGCACGGCGCCGAAGTGCTTCGACAGGTTGCGGACTTCCAGCAGGGGCGCGTTCTGGTTGGTGCTATTCATCCTGACGGGCTCCACTGAACCGGCGCTGCGCCTGGTCGATAAGGACGGAAATGATGATGACGACGCCGACGGCGATGAACTGCCAGAACGGCTCGACATTGACGAAGACCAGCCCGTACTGGATGACCGCGATCACCAGCGCCCCGGCGACGGTGCCGAAGATGGTGCCGGAGCCGCCGAACAGGCTGGCGCCGCCGATCACCACCGCCGCGACGCTGTCGAGCAGCAGGGGTTCGCCGGCCTGTGCGGCGCCCGCCGTGAAGCGCGCGGCATAGAGCGCGCCGCCAAGGCCGGCGCACATCGCCGACAGCACATAGAGCCGCAATATGTGGCCCCTGATGTCGATGCCGGCCCGCCGCGCCGCCTGCACATTGGCGCCGATGGCGTAATTGTGCTGGCCGAACCGGGTCTGGCTGAGCAGGTAGTGCATGACGATGACGAAGATGGCGGTGATCAGCACCAGATAAGGGATGCCATAGAACTTGCCGTTGCCGAGCAGCGCGAACCAGGAGTTCTGCACTGGCACGGTGGTGCCGCCGGCAAGCAGGAAGGCGGCACCGCGCGCGACGCCGAACATGCCGAGCGTGCCGATGAAGGGCGGCACCTTGAGCCGCGAGATCAGCAGGCCGTTGATGACGCCCGGCACGCCGGCGACGATCACCGAGGCAAGGATGCCGGCCAGCATGGCCAGCGGCAGGGGAATGGCTGCGCCCGCTATATTGGTGGCATGCGCGGCGATGACGGCGGCCAGCCCCATGATGAAGCCGAGCGACAGATCGATGCCGCCGGAAATGATGACGAAGGTCTGGCCGGTCGCCAGCAGCAGCGGCGCCACGGCGAAGATGGCGATGGACTGCAGGTTGAACGGGTTGAGGACGAAGGTCGCACCGAAGGCGAGCCGCGACCAGACCTCGAAACAGATGAGCAGTCCGGCCAGGAACAGCCAGGCGCGGCCTTCGGCGATGCGTGCGACCAGGCTTCGGGCCGGATCGCCATGGTCGGCCTGAGGGGCGACATGCTTCTCGGCAGGCTGGGCTGGTGATGTCGAGGTCATGGATACTCCGCGGCGCCTTCAAACAGGTCTCGATTGGCGAGGGACCCGGTGCAGGCTCTTCCCGGCGGGCCGGGAAGAGCCAGACTGTGCTGGACTTACTCGGAGTAGAGATACTTCGAGATGTTCGGGTCCGCGATGTTGGACTTGTCCATGATTGTGAAGCCGGTGCCGATGGTGACCGGGATCGAATGGCCGGTCAGGTGGGCATAGGCCGAGACGACGCCGTAATAGCCGATCTCGGCTGGATGCTGGGCGATCGCCACGTCGACCAGGCCGGTGTTGATGTTGTCGACGATGCTGGTCGGCGCATCGAAGGCGACGACCTTGACCGTGCCGGTCTGTCCCGCCTGCTTGACGCCGTTGGCGGCACCCAGCGCCGAGAACAGATTGGCGCCGAAGACGCCGACCAGGTCGGGATTGCGCGCGAACACCGCTTGCAACTGCGAAGCCGCCTTGTTGGCGTCGTCATCATTGAACTGGGTTTCCAGCACGGTGATGCCCGGATGCTTGGCCATCTCCTTCTTGAAGCCTTCTTCACGCTGGTCGGTGGTCGAGATGCCGGGCTTGACGTTCGAGACGTAGACCTTGCCCTTGTCGCCAATGGACGTGGCCAAAGCCCGCGCCGCGATCTCGCCGCCCAGCACATTGTCCGACGCGATGTAGGACAGCGGGAAATCGGCATCGCCGGCGCCGGTCTGGTAGACGCCGCTGCCGATGAAAGTGTCGACGGTGATGACCGGAACGCCGGCGTCATTGGCCTTGCGCAGCGGCTCGACCAGCTGAACCTTGTCGGTCGGCGCGATCAGGATCGCATCCGGCTTCTTGGCGATGACCGCGTCGAGCACCGGCACCTGGGTGACGGGGTTGAAGTCCGGCGCACCCTGGAAGACCAGATTGACGCCAAGCGCGTCGGCCGCCGCCTGGGCGCCCTTGCGCATGGTGATGTAGAAGCCGTCCGTGGTCAGGCCCGGAATGAGCGCAATGGTGTATTTTTTGTCCTGCGCCTGCGCGGGCGCGATCAGCACCGTGGCACTGACGGCGAGCGCCGCGAGCGCGGCAACGATCTTTTTCATGACATCCTCCTCATTGTTGGCAGATCTGCCGTTGCAAGTGACATTGGAATGGCCGTCATCCGTTCGGATGCCGACGGCCGGGAACGCCTGTTTGCCTTTCGCGGGCAGCTCCTCCCAAGCGCCCTCCAGTCGATATGTCGGCCGGTCAGTCGCCGGCGCACCGGGCCACAGCCCCTTTCCCTAGCCTCCGCGAGGTCCGGCAAACCGTGTCCCACGCCTCGCCTTGCCGGCGGGCGTTCGAACTTGTAACACTTTGCAGAAATAAATTGCAACTCGGTTTTTCCGAGTTGGCAGTGCCGGGCTTTTCACACCGAACGACATCCGACTGCTCCGCAGAGCCCCGGTCAACTATCACCCGCGGCTTTCGGCGGCACAACTGGTTTCGTGACGGCGTCCTGCCTGGATTATTCGTTAAGCGAACGCCGCGAGGATGGCCTGCGCCGTCTTGGTATCGGTCACCAACGTGTTGATGAGACCGGCGCGAACGGCGGCGATAATCGCCGTCGCCTTTTCCGGCGACGCGGCGAGGCCAATGACCAGCGGCACCGCGCGCAACTGCGCCGGCGACATGGCGATCATCCGGCTCTCCCCTTCCCAGGCAATCAGCGTGCCTTCGGCATCGAAGTAATGGCGAAGCACGTCGCCGGCGGCATGAACCAGCGCCTGCTCGCTCGGCGTGGCGGCGCTCGCCTCGGGGGCGTTGATGGCATGCGGCAGGCCGATGCCGACGATCGCGACATCGGTCCTCTCCCACAAAGCGACGGCATCGCGGATGGCGGTGTCGCGCAGGAAGACCTCTCGCAATTCGCTGGAAGGCAGATAGGGGGCATGGATGAAATGCGGGGTGCCGCCGAACTCCTCGGCGGCGAGCCGCACGAATTCATTGACCTGAAAATGCGCCGCCTGCTGCTGCATGCCGCCGGTGGCGGCCACGGTCAGCACGCCGGGCATGCGCGGCAGTCCGGCCCGGATGACCTCGCGCACGGCGCGCCCCCAGCCGATGGCGACGACGGAGCCCGCCACCAGCTGCGCCTGCCGGAGCAGCCCGCCAAGGGGTGCCGCGAGCGCCGCCAGCGTGCCCGCCGCCGGCGTCTCGACCACCGCGGCATCGCGCAATTTCAAGCCATCGATCAGTTGCCTGGTGATGTCCTCCGGCGTTGCCAGGTCTAGAACCTCGATGCGGACAATGCCCTCGGCCCGCGCCCGCTGCAGCAAGCGCGAAATCGTCGCGGTGGACACTCCGAGCCGGCGAGCGATATCGACCTGCGACATCTCCTCCACATAATGCAGCTTGGCCACCGTATGCAGCATCGTCCGCGATGCGGTCGCATCCTGGATAGGAGGGGAAGACAGCTTGCAATTCCTTTCAGCAACGTGTTACATACACATAGGCCGACGGGAGTTATCGCGCAAATCCAGCCAACTCGCAACGTGCGGCGGGCCGCGAGCCCGGCGAGGCGCTTTCTTCAAAGGCGATGGCGCGTCACGGCTCACTGCCGGCCAGAACTGAACATCGTTGTTTCCACGGGATCCGCGCCCTTCGTCTGGAGAGCGCCAACATCGGATTGAGACCATGACCAAGATGACCACCGCGGAACTGCGCGGCTATCAGCAGATATGTGGCAAGGACGGGGCCATGGTGGCCATCGCCTGCGACCAGCGCGGCGGCATGCGGACCCTGCTGGCGTCGGACCCGGACGAACAGGCCAAGATCACCAATGACATGCTCGGCGACACCAAGGCCGACATCACGCGCTACCTCGCCAGTGCGGCGTCCTGCGTGCTGCTCGACCCGCTCTGCGCGGTGCCGCGCATTGTCGACGAAGGCGTCCTGAACCGCGATACGGCGCTGCTCATCGGCCTCGACGCTTCCGGTTTCGATATCTCTCCCGAAGGCTACCGCCTTTCGCGCCTGGTTCCCGGCATCGACGCGCGCCGCGTCCGCGCACTCGGCGGCACAGGCGGCAAGATCATGGTGTATCTGCGGGCCGACAAGCCTGAGGCGAATGAGCACAACATCGCCATCCTGCGCCAGTGCATCGCCGATTTCGGGCAGGAAGACCTGCTGCTGGTCGTCGAGTTCCTGACCTACCAGCTCGACGGGGAAAGCCCCGAGGACTATGCGGCCAAGACGCCATCGCTTGTCGAGGAAGGCACCAGGATTTCGCTGGAGTGTGGCGCCAAGGTGCTGAAGCTTCCCTACCCCGGGACGCCGCAAGCCTGCGCCAACATCACCAAAATGGCCGGCGACGTGCCCTGGGCGGTGCTTTCGGCCGGCGTCAACCACGCGACCTTCCTCGGCCAGGTCGAGATCGCCATGCAGAATGGCGCCTCGGGCGTCATCGCCGGCCGCTCGCTGTGGAAGGATTGCATCTCGCTCGACCGTGACATCCAGCGCGAAAGGCTTAAGACCATCGCAGTGCCGCGATTGCGTGAAATCCAGGCCGTGATCGGGCACTACCGGCAGAAAGCCGCTGCCTGACAGCTGCGTTGGACGAGAGCTGTTCCGGCGAAAGTGTGAAGCGGCTTTGCGTCCGGAATTGCGCGAAAACAGATGCGGGACGCCATGCCTCAGAGCATAGGAATAGATATCGGCGGCACCAATCTGCGTGCCGCCCGCATTTCCGGTACCGGTGAAATCCTCAAGCGTGTTTCCGAAAAGAGCGCGCCCGACCCGGAGCTGGTGCTCGGCCGCATCGCCGACATGGTGCGCCTTCTCGACACGCCGGATGTGAAGGCCATCGGTGTCGGCGTGCCGGGCCGCGTCGATGCGCGGCGCGGGGCGGTGTTGTCTGGCGGCTATGTCAACCTCGCCTCGGTTGCGCTCGCCCAGCGCCTGGAAGACATGACAGGCAAGCCTGTCGTCATCGACAATGACTGCAACATGGCGCTGGCCGCCGAGATGGCGCTCGGCGCCGGGCGCGGCCATGGCAACATCGTCATGTTCACCATCGGCACCGGCATTGGCGGCGCCGTCGCCCAGGATCGGCGGATTACGCGAGGTTCGGCAACGGCGGGTCAGCTCGGCCACATCACTGTCGACGTCAATGGCGAGGTCTGCGCCTGCGGCCGGCGCGGCTGCGTCGAAACCACCAGTTCGGGCACCGCGCTCGGCCGTCACATTGCGCGCGCCGGCCTCGGCGCCGACATTTCAGTCGATCAACTCTTTGCCCGCGATACGGCCGGCGATATCCAGGCGCGCGGCATACTGGACGCCTGGGTGAAACCGCTGCGGGCCGCCATCGACACCGCCGTTGCCATGCTCGCTCCCGACCTGGTGCTGCTTGGCGGCGGGCTTGGCCGGGCGGCCCACGCAGCACTCGGCCACGCGCCGGCTCTGGCGCCCTGGTATCAATGCCAGGTCGAACCGGCACAACTCGGCGACGACGCCGGGGTGATCGGCGCCGGCCTCCAGGCGCTGGCGGGGGAGTTGCACACGTCGCCCTCGACCCAGCCCAGCCGCTCGCGGCGCGCTGTGCTCGTCAACGGCATCCCCGCCAGCGGCAAGAGCAGCGTCTCGCGCGGTATCGCTGATCGCATGGGCTGGCCGCTGCTGGCGCTCGACACGATCAAAAACCCTTTTCTCGAAGTGCTCGGTGGCGGCGACCGCCTGTTCAACCGCACGCTCGGCCGCGCCAGCTACCAGGCGATCTGGTCGGTGGTCGGCGAAGCGCCTGCCGGCACCACCTTCATCGTCGATGCCTGGTTCGGCTTCCAGCCGCGCGAGGTCCTCGAGGATCATCTGCGAAAGGCCGGCGTCGAGCAGACTTTCGAAATCTGGTGCCACGCGCCCGGCGAGGTCCTTGCCGAGCGCTATGGCGCCCGCCTCGACCAGCGCCCCGCCGGCCATCCCGGTGCCGCCTATGTTCCCGAACTGATCGAGCTCGCCAAGCGCGCCGAACCGCTGCGGCGCGGACCGCTCTTCGACGTCGACACGACGAAGCTCATCGACTTCGATGCCATCACGGCCTGGTTGCGGGCGACGATGGCCGGCGGCGCATAGACAGTCGGAAGACCCGTTCAGTCGCCGCTACAGACGTGAAGTTCCGTTCCGGCCGCTTCGATGACCGCGCGTAGTGCCGGTTGCGGTGCACGATCCGTGACGATGTCGGAAAGCGCGCTGAGCGCGCAGATCCGTTCGAGGCTGTTGCGGCCGAACTTGTCGTTGGTCACCACAAGCGCTGTGGACAGCGCGCGAGAGATCATGGCCCGCTTGACCGCCGCCGCTCCCGAGATCATGTCGCTAGGCCCTTCCGCGGACAGGCTCGACGCGCCGATGATGGCAATGTCGGCATTGTAGCGCCTGACGAATTCCACCGTATCCTCACCGACCACGCTGGCTTCTCGGCTGTCATAGGTGCCGGGGCACAGGATAACCCGAAAGCTCGGATTGGCGCCGGCCACCGAGGCCACGCCGATGGAGTTGGTGATGATGGTCAGCTCCCGCTTCAGCTGCGAGAGACTGCGCGCCACCTCATAGGTCGTCGAGCCGCCATCGATCATCACGATATGGCCTTTCTCGACCAGTCCGGCCGCGCCGCGCCCGATCCGCGCCCGCTCCTCGATCATGGTCTGGCTGCGCTCGGCGATCACCGGCTCGGATGTCACCAGCGAGATCGTCGCGCCGCCATAGGTTCGGTTGAGCAACCCCGCATCGCCAAGCTCGATAAGGTCGCGCCGGATCGTTTCGCCGGCGACACCCAGGCGCAAAGCGAGCCTGGAAACACGGATCGAGGCCGAGCGGCGCACTTCCGACAGGATGAGCTCATGCCGCTCCTTCTTCGACAGCCGGCTCTGTTCCATGATCTGCCCTCCGCGAAGCCGACAGTATTATCCATGCCGACGCTGGTGGGGAAGGAGTCTCGCAAGACCCGGCTGGGCTGCCTTGATTCGAACGATTGAAGCGGGGATGCCGGCTGGCCCTGATGCGGCTGGCCGGCCTCGATCGAGACACGGCCGCCGCCGGTTGATCAATAGCCGACGGTAAAACGCTGCCTGATGTGGGCAGGCTTCTCGATCTCGTCGACCATGACGATGGCGTAGTCCTCGAAGGAGATGCTGCTGCCCTTGTCGGAGGCCAGTAGCGTGTCCTTGCCCAGGCGGAATTTGCCGGTGCGCTCGCCCGGGACGAACATGGCGGAGGGCGACAGGAACGTCCAATCGAGGTCGCCGACGGCTTTCAGCCTGTCGAGGAAGTCGGCGCCCTTCTGTGCCTCGGCCTTGTAGATGGCGGGGAATTCGGGGGTGTCGACCAGCCTTTTACCGGGCGCGACCTCAAGGCTGCCGGCGCCGCCGACGATGAGGTAGCGCTTCACGCCGGAAGCGCGCACTGCGGCAATCAGCGTGTCGGAATCGCTGTCCAGGAAATGCACTGCGCTGATCACCAAATCATGGCCACGGATCAGGTCGGCGAGACCTTGCCTGTCGAAGACATCGCCCTTCCTCGCAGTCACGCCGGGCAGCGCGGCAATCTTTTCGGGGTTGCGGGCAATACCGGTGACCGTATGGCCACGGTCGGAGAGTTCCTTGAGCAGGCGCGAACCGACGGCGCCTGATGCACCGATGAGAGCGACTTTTGACATGTCCTTTTCCAGTCCTTGTTGGGGTCAGTTGGGGGATCACGCCGCCGCGATATGGGCGACGAGATTGTCGAAGCTGCCGAACAGCGCGTTCGAGCCGATGAGGCGCGGTGCATCGTTGCGGATAATTGCGAGGGAAGGCACGCCATTGGCGTGCAGGCGCTGGAACAGCGTGCGGCCGCGGCCAACCAGCTCGCCGTGAGCCGTCAGCAAGGTTTCCGTCGGCGCCTTCAACATTGCCGCGGGACCGGCCATACCGGCATCGGCGAGCACGGCGGCCACGCCTCCGACAGTTACGGTATCCCTGCCATCGACATAACGCGCACGCTGGATAGCCTTCAGAGCGCGCAGCCGACGGTTGGGGTCCTCGAGGCCGGCAGCGCTGATGCCGAGCGTGGCGGCATGCGAGTCGAGCAAGGTGCCACGAATATTGAGGACATTGTTTCGGTAAGCCTGCGTGAACTTCTGTCCGGTCAGACGCTCGATGCGCTGGTCATTCGCCCAGGCATGGGCGGCAAAGCCTTCATCCATCGGCCGCGCCCCGGCATCGGAGAACAGGCCGGTCGGCAGCAGCTCGATGCGCGAGCCGCTGGCCAAGAGCCTGTCCAGCATCGGCGTGGCGCCGTAACACCAGCCGCAGAGCGGATCGAAAAGGTAAGTTACATCTGAATTGCTCACGATCGCTGCCATCCTCGGTACGGATTGTCGGCTGACGAGCCGCCAAAAGTCTTGGCCGTATGTGGCAGACGGAGGTCTTGCGATAAATGCCACCCAATAATACAAACTGTCCGATCAGATCAGACAAAAGCAGTCGCCATGGCCGACCTTCTGAACCTCAATCGGCTCGTCTACTTCACCACCGTGATGGAAACCGGCTCGTTCACATCAGCCGCGGACCGGCTTGGCGTCGCCAAGGCCGTGGTCAGCCATCAGGTCGGGAGGCTCGAGGAGGAACTGGGCGCAACGCTGCTGCAGCGCACGACACGACGCGTCACCCCGACGGAAGACGGTCGCCTCTTTTATGATCGCGCGATGATCATCCTGCGCGAGGCGGAGGCGGCCTATGGCGAGATCTCGCACGGCGCGGTCGAGCCGAGCGGAACTCTGAAGCTGACCGCGCCGCTCGACTACGGCACCAGAGTGGTGGCGCCGGTCATGGCGGCATATCTGAAGGCCTATCCGCAAATGCGCGTCGAAGCGATCTTCGACGACGCGGTGAGCAATCTGGTCGATGAGCAGATCGATCTCGGCATCCGCGTTGGCTGGCTTACCGATTCCTCCAACCAGGCACGGCGACTGGGCACGATTAGGCAGATCGTCGTTGCGAGCCCGGCCTTCGCGGCAAGCCTGCCCGCGGATGCGAACCCGAACCAGGCACGATCGCTGGCCTGGGTCGGCAATGCCCAGCTGCGCGGCGTCGGCCAATGGCTGTTTTCCAGAGAAGGCGAGACGGTGCTGACCGAACTCAATCCCGTCGTCGTCTGCGACAAAAGCCCGGCGGCCTATGCCTGCGTGCTTGCAGGTATCGGTCTGGGTATATTTCCCGACTATGCGGTCGATGAGGATATCGTCGGGGGTCGGCTTGTGCGGATATTCGCGCAGTGGGCCTTGCCGACCGGCGGCATCCACGCGGTGTTCCCGCCGGCCCGCTTCCGGCCTGCCAAGGTGCGCGCCTTCGTCGAATTGCTCGTCGCCGCCGAGAGAAAGCGAGCACGCGGCAAGGCCAGGGGGTGACGCGGCACACAGCTCGCAATGTCAGTGGAGACTTACATCGGGGCGCCTCGGCTTTGCCTGCTTGCGGACCGCTGGGCGGGAGGCAGTCGTCGGCGATCGTTGCCCTAAAAACAAAAACGGCCCGCTGGTTTGAGCCAGGCGGGCCGATTGTGATTTGGTTGCGGGGACAGGATTTGAACCTGTGACCTTCAGGTTATGAGCCTGACGAGCTACCGGGCTGCTCCACCCCGCGTCACCACTAAGCGAGCTTGCTTAGGATGTAAGCGCAAGCCTACGACTAGGCTGGCCTACAGATAGGTATATGGCTCACCAAATGAAAGGGCCGCTTACGCGGCCCGTGGTCCCTTGGCGGGCCATTTTCGTAGAGAGAAGATTTCACTCGATCCGCTTGGATGTGAGTTCAACGTGCGTTTAGCAGACCTGGCAGCGACCTACTCTCCCGCGTCTTGAGACGAAGTACCATCAGCGCTGGAGCGTTTCACGGCCGAGTTCGGAATGGGATCGGGTGCAGCCGCTCCGCCATAACCACCAGGTCGGCAAAACGCACGTTGTTCGAGAAGCTGTTTTTTGTGCCAAGGCGACGTTTGTGGCTTTCGGGCGTAAGCCCGCAAGCGCGACTGCGCGTCGCCGGTTTTCCGGCGCCCTCGCGGAGCATAGGCCCGTAAGGGCCGCTCATGCGTGAGCGCTGGTCAGACCATCGTGTTACACGATGGGCATAAGGAATGAGAACGATCAAGCCGATCGAACTATTAGTACCGGTAAGCTTCAAGCGTTGCCGCTCTTCCACACCCGGCCTATCAACGTGGTCGTCTTCCACGGTTCTCAGGGAATACTCGTTTTAAGGTGGGTTTCCCGCTTAGATGCCTTCAGCGGTTATCCCGTCCGGATATAGCTACCCTGCTATGCGGCTGGCGCCACAACAGGTCCACCAGAGATCCGTCCATCCCGGTCCTCTCGTACTAGGGACAGATCCTTTCAATATTCCTACACCCACGGCAGATAGGGACCGAACTGTCTCACGACGTTCTGAACCCAACTCACGTACCGCTTTAAATGGCGAACAGCCATACCCTTGGGACCTGCTCCAGCCCCAGGATGCGATGAGTCGACATCGAGGTGCCAAACAACCCCGTCGATATGGACTCTTGGGGGTCATCAGCCTGTTATCCCCGGCGTACCTTTTATCCGTTGAGCGATGGCCCTTCCACGCGGGACCACCGGATCACTATGACCGACTTTCGTCTCTGCTCGACTTGTCAGTCTCGCAGTCAGGCAGGCTTATGCCATTGCACTCAGCGAACGATTTCCGACCGTTCTGAGCCCACCATCGCGCGCCTCCGTTACTCTTTAGGAGGCGACCGCCCCAGTCAAACTACCCACCATACATTGTCCCGGACCCGGATAACGGGCCGCGGTTAGACATCCATAGTAATAAGGGTGGTATTTCAAGGGTGGCTCCACCTGAGCTGGCGCCCAGGTTTCAAAGCCTACCACCTATCCTACACATGCCACTACGAATGCCAATGTAAAGCTATAGTAAAGGTGCACGGGGTCTTTCCGTCTAACCGCAGGAACCCCGCATCTTCACGGGGAATTCAATTTCACTGAGTCTATGCTGGAGACAGCGGGGAAGTCGTTACGCCATTCGTGCAGGTCGGAACTTACCCGACAAGGAATTTCGCTACCTTAGGACCGTTATAGTTACGGCCGCCGTTTACTGGGGCTTCGATTCAGAGCTTGCACCCCTCCTCTTAACCTTCCAGCACCGGGCAGGCGTCAGACCCTATACGTCGTCTTGCGACTTCGCAGAGCCCTGTGTTTTTGATAAACAGTCGCTACCCCCTGGTCTGTGCCACCCTCCTCCACTTGCGTGGAAAAGGGTCACGCTTCTTCCGAAGTTACGCGTGCAATTTGCCGAGTTCCTTCAGCATAGTTCTCTCAAGCGCCTTGGTATACTCTACCAGACCACCAGTGTCGGTTTCGGGTACGGTTTATAAGGAGGAGCTATTTCCTGGAACCACGCAGCAGCCCGTTCAATCCGATAAGATTGGACTACCTCAATGATCCGTCACTACCTCCAAGCCCACGAATATTAACGTGGTTCCCATCGACTACGCGTTTCCGCCTCGTCTTAGGGGCCGGCTAACCCTGCTCAGATTAGCTTTAAGCAGGAACCCTTGGTCTTTCGGCGGGGGAGTCTCTCACTCCCCTTACGTTACTCATGTCAGCATTCGCACTTCTGATACCTCCACCACCCCTCACGGGTATGGCTTCATCAGCTTACAGAACGCTCCGCTACCGCTCGTGATTGCTCACGAACCCTAAGCTTCGGTGTATGGCTTTAGCCCCGTTACATTTTCGGCGCAAAGACCCTTATTTAGACCAGTGAGCTGTTACGCTTTCTTTAAATGATGGCTGCTTCTAAGCCAACATCCTGGTTGTTTTGGGATCCTCACATCCTTTCCCACTTAGCCATAACTTGGGGACCTTAGCTGTAGGTCAGGGTTGTTTCCCTTTTCACGACGGACGTTAGCACCCGCCGTGTGTCTGCCGACTAGTACTCCCAGGTATTCGGAGTTTGGTTAGGTTTGGTAATCCGGTGAGGACCCCTAGCCCATCCAGTGCTCTACCCCCTGGGGTATTCGGTCGACGCTCTACCTAAATAGATTTCGCGGAGAACC
>NZ_NSFW01000004.1:442500-448470 GCF_002294905.1 Mesorhizobium sp. WSM4308
GGTCCCTTGGCGGGCCATTTTCGTAGAGAGAAGATTTCACTCGATCCGCTTGGATGTGAGTTCAACGTGCGTTTAGCAGACCTGGCAGCGACCTACTCTCCCGCGTCTTGAGACGAAGTACCATCAGCGCTGGAGCGTTTCACGGCCGAGTTCGGAATGGGATCGGGTGCAGCCGCTCCGCCATAACCACCAGGTCGGCAAAACGCACGTTGTTCGAGAAGCTGTTTTTTGTGCCAAGGCGACGTTTGTGGCTTTCGGGCGTAAGCCCGCAAGCGCGACTGCGCGTCGCCGGTTTTCCGGCGCCCTCGCGGAGCATAGGCCCGTAAGGGCCGCTCATGCGTGAGCGCTGGTCAGACCATCGTGTTACACGATGGGCATAAGGAATGAGAACGATCAAGCCGATCGAACTATTAGTACCGGTAAGCTTCAAGCGTTGCCGCTCTTCCACACCCGGCCTATCAACGTGGTCGTCTTCCACGGTTCTCAGGGAATACTCGTTTTAAGGTGGGTTTCCCGCTTAGATGCCTTCAGCGGTTATCCCGTCCGGATATAGCTACCCTGCTATGCGGCTGGCGCCACAACAGGTCCACCAGAGATCCGTCCATCCCGGTCCTCTCGTACTAGGGACAGATCCTTTCAATATTCCTACACCCACGGCAGATAGGGACCGAACTGTCTCACGACGTTCTGAACCCAACTCACGTACCGCTTTAAATGGCGAACAGCCATACCCTTGGGACCTGCTCCAGCCCCAGGATGCGATGAGTCGACATCGAGGTGCCAAACAACCCCGTCGATATGGACTCTTGGGGGTCATCAGCCTGTTATCCCCGGCGTACCTTTTATCCGTTGAGCGATGGCCCTTCCACGCGGGACCACCGGATCACTATGACCGACTTTCGTCTCTGCTCGACTTGTCAGTCTCGCAGTCAGGCAGGCTTATGCCATTGCACTCAGCGAACGATTTCCGACCGTTCTGAGCCCACCATCGCGCGCCTCCGTTACTCTTTAGGAGGCGACCGCCCCAGTCAAACTACCCACCATACATTGTCCCGGACCCGGATAACGGGCCGCGGTTAGACATCCATAGTAATAAGGGTGGTATTTCAAGGGTGGCTCCACCTGAGCTGGCGCCCAGGTTTCAAAGCCTACCACCTATCCTACACATGCCACTACGAATGCCAATGTAAAGCTATAGTAAAGGTGCACGGGGTCTTTCCGTCTAACCGCAGGAACCCCGCATCTTCACGGGGAATTCAATTTCACTGAGTCTATGCTGGAGACAGCGGGGAAGTCGTTACGCCATTCGTGCAGGTCGGAACTTACCCGACAAGGAATTTCGCTACCTTAGGACCGTTATAGTTACGGCCGCCGTTTACTGGGGCTTCGATTCAGAGCTTGCACCCCTCCTCTTAACCTTCCAGCACCGGGCAGGCGTCAGACCCTATACGTCGTCTTGCGACTTCGCAGAGCCCTGTGTTTTTGATAAACAGTCGCTACCCCCTGGTCTGTGCCACCCTCCTCCACTTGCGTGGAAAAGGGTCACGCTTCTTCCGAAGTTACGCGTGCAATTTGCCGAGTTCCTTCAGCATAGTTCTCTCAAGCGCCTTGGTATACTCTACCAGACCACCAGTGTCGGTTTCGGGTACGGTTTATAAGGAGGAGCTATTTCCTGGAACCACGCAGCAGCCCGTTCAATCCGATAAGATTGGACTACCTCAATGATCCGTCACTACCTCCAAGCCCACGAATATTAACGTGGTTCCCATCGACTACGCGTTTCCGCCTCGTCTTAGGGGCCGGCTAACCCTGCTCAGATTAGCTTTAAGCAGGAACCCTTGGTCTTTCGGCGGGGGAGTCTCTCACTCCCCTTACGTTACTCATGTCAGCATTCGCACTTCTGATACCTCCACCACCCCTCACGGGTATGGCTTCATCAGCTTACAGAACGCTCCGCTACCGCTCGTGATTGCTCACGAACCCTAAGCTTCGGTGTATGGCTTTAGCCCCGTTACATTTTCGGCGCAAAGACCCTTATTTAGACCAGTGAGCTGTTACGCTTTCTTTAAATGATGGCTGCTTCTAAGCCAACATCCTGGTTGTTTTGGGATCCTCACATCCTTTCCCACTTAGCCATAACTTGGGGACCTTAGCTGTAGGTCAGGGTTGTTTCCCTTTTCACGACGGACGTTAGCACCCGCCGTGTGTCTGCCGACTAGTACTCCCAGGTATTCGGAGTTTGGTTAGGTTTGGTAATCCGGTGAGGACCCCTAGCCCATCCAGTGCTCTACCCCCTGGGGTATTCGGTCGACGCTCTACCTAAATAGATTTCGCGGAGAACCAGCTATTTCCGAGTTTGATTGGCCTTTCACCCCTAGCCACAAGTCATCCCGAACTATTGCAACAGTTATGGGTTCGGTCCTCCAGTAAGTGTTACCTTACCTTCAACCTGCTCATGGCTAGATCACTCGGTTTCGGGTCTAATGCGACGAACTGAACGCCCTGTTCAGACTCGCTTTCGCTGCGCCTACACCTAGCGGTTTAAGCTTGCTCGTCACACTAAGTCGCTGACCCATTATACAAAAGGTACGTGGTCACCCTTGCGGGCTCCCACTGTTTGTAGGCAATCGGTTTCAGGTACTCTTTCACTCCCCTTGTCGGGGTGCTTTTCACCTTTCCCTCACGGTACTAGTTCGCTATCGGTCATGCACGAGTACTTAGGCTTGGAGGGTGGTCCCCCCAATTTCAGACAGGATTTCACGTGTCCCGCCTTACTCGAGGACGATTGATTGCATTACGCGTACGGGGCTGTCACCCACTATGGCCCTACTTTCCAGAAGGTTCCGCTTGTCTCTCAATCGCCACTGGCCTGGTCCGGGTTCGCTCGCCACTACTTCCGGAGTCTCGGTTGATGTCCTTTCCTACGGGTACTTAGATGTTTCAGTTCCCCGCGTTCGCCACTTTATCCCTATGTATTCAGGATAAGTTACCTATAACAGATACTTGGAAACCACAGCGGCAAGTCACCCTGCCGCTCTGATTTTCCAAGCACCTTAGGTGGGTTTCCCCATTCGGAAATCTACGGATCAAAGGGTATTCGCACCTCCCCGTAGCTTATCGCAGCGTATCACGTCCTTCATCGCCTGTGCATGCCAAGGCATCCACCAATTGCCCTTAAGACACTTGATCGTTCTCATTGCCAATGCCCACCTGCGCAATCCCGAAGGGATTGTCGCTTCAGCCTCGCCCTTACGGGGTTGGCATCCGCGCAATCCGAAGGATTGTCGCCTGAATCGGATCCTGTGCGGGATCCAATTCGATGTCATTGGCACAAAAAGACCAGCTTCTCGAGATCGGTTCGAGGGTGCGGTTAGGCAAACCCATCATATGCAAGGGATTGAGCGTCCCTTGCGACAAATCACGAGACCTTGCGGCCCATGAAGTTCGAACAAATCTTCTCTTTACGATGTCAAACAGAACAAGCGGAGAGCCAAGAAGCTCACCACAAACCTTTATACGAATGACTTTTTCCCTCATCTCTACTCGACACCCCTCATCCGAAGAAGAAGTGGTGGAGCCGGACGGGATCGAACCGACGACATCCTGCTTGCAAAGCAGGCGCTCTCCCAGCTGAGCTACGGCCCCTGATTGTTTTCCCGATAGATATCGAGGAGATCCGACAATCCTTGCGGATTGCGAAGTGGTGGGCCTGGGAGGACTTGAACCTCCGACCTCACGCTTATCAAGCGCGCGCTCTAACCAACTGAGCTACAAGCCCTAAGCCCCAAGCGCAGATGGTAGCCGGCATCGAGGCAGAGCCTCGCAAGGCCGACCGGCCGTCGCGGCTCGTGCCGCGCCCTCGCGGAGCGCCAGCACCCATAAGGGTGCGACGCGGCGCGCGAGCGCAATCCAAAGTCATTCGCTGAAGAAAGAGAAACGAAGGCGGCAGACCCGCTTAAGGTATGCGCGACAGTAAGATTGACTATCTTCTGTCTTGTTCCAAGAGAACTGAAAGGCAGAGGCTCGACTGATCCATCCGAGGATGGGCGAGCGTTTCCATTAGAGTTCTTCCTTAGAAAGGAGGTGATCCAGCCGCAGGTTCCCCTACGGCTACCTTGTTACGACTTCACCCCAGTCGCTGACCCTACCGTGGTCGCCTGCCTCCTTGCGGTTAGCACAGCGCCTTCGGGTAAAACCAACTCCCATGGTGTGACGGGCGGTGTGTACAAGGCCCGGGAACGTATTCACCGCGGCATGCTGATCCGCGATTACTAGCGATTCCAACTTCATGCACTCGAGTTGCAGAGTGCAATCCGAACTGAGATGGCTTTTGGAGATTAGCTCGACCTCGCGGTCTCGCTGCCCACTGTCACCACCATTGTAGCACGTGTGTAGCCCAGCCCGTAAGGGCCATGAGGACTTGACGTCATCCCCACCTTCCTCTCGGCTTATCACCGGCAGTCCCCTTAGAGTGCCCAACTGAATGCTGGCAACTAAGGGCGAGGGTTGCGCTCGTTGCGGGACTTAACCCAACATCTCACGACACGAGCTGACGACAGCCATGCAGCACCTGTCACCGGTCCAGCCGAACTGAAGGTTTCCATCTCTGGAAACCGCGACCGGGATGTCAAGGGCTGGTAAGGTTCTGCGCGTTGCTTCGAATTAAACCACATGCTCCACCGCTTGTGCGGGCCCCCGTCAATTCCTTTGAGTTTTAATCTTGCGACCGTACTCCCCAGGCGGGAAGCTTAATGCGTTAGCTGCGCCACCGACAAGTAAACTTGCCAACGGCTAGCTTCCATCGTTTACGGCGTGGACTACCAGGGTATCTAATCCTGTTTGCTCCCCACGCTTTCGCACCTCAGCGTCAGTACCGGACCAGTGAGCCGCCTTCGCCACTGGTGTTCCTCCGAATATCTACGAATTTCACCTCTACACTCGGAATTCCACTCACCTCTTCCGGACTCGAGATACCCAGTATCAAAGGCAGTTCCGGGGTTGAGCCCCGGGATTTCACCCCTGACTTAAGTATCCGCCTACGTGCGCTTTACGCCCAGTAATTCCGAACAACGCTAGCCCCCTTCGTATTACCGCGGCTGCTGGCACGAAGTTAGCCGGGGCTTCTTCTACGGTTACCGTCATTATCTTCACCGTTGAAAGAGCTTTACAACCCTAGGGCCTTCATCACTCACGCGGCATGGCTGGATCAGGCTTGCGCCCATTGTCCAATATTCCCCACTGCTGCCTCCCGTAGGAGTCTGGGCCGTGTCTCAGTCCCAGTGTGGCTGATCATCCTCTCAGACCAGCTATGGATCGTCGCCTTGGTAGGCCATTACCCCACCAACTAGCTAATCCAACGCGGGCTCATCCATCTCCGATAAATCTTTCTCCAAAAGGACGTATACGGTATTAGCTCCAGTTTCCCGGAGTTGTTCCGTAGAGATGGGTAGATTCCCACGCGTTACTCACCCGTCTGCCGCTCCCCTTGCGGGGCGCTCGACTTGCATGTGTTAAGCCTGCCGCCAGCGTTCGTTCTGAGCCAGGATCAAACTCTCAAGTTTAGAAGACTTTGATTTGGCTTTATTTGGTCACGCATGAATCGACGAGAACATTCACACCTAGGCAACTTAATGCCTTGGTAGACTTATTCTCACGAAACGTGATCCGCCAAAGTCTCGTTCGAACCAATTACCCCTGGCGGAGTAAGAGGTTCAGCAGGACTCTGCCGCCCACGTTTCTCTTTCTTCATTATTCAATTTTCAAAGAACAGACACCGCAGACGCAGTGTCGTGGCCCGTTACGCTTGTGGCTTCGGGGCCGTTCGAGTGTCGCTCACGCGGCTCTCTTGAATTTCGCAGAGGGCAGTCTTAGAAGCAAACTTCTTCGTCGCCAGCGGCGCACCGCCCTCGTTCGTGAGGCGTATATAGTCGCCACCAATCCAAACTGTCAACACACTTCACCAAAGTTTTT
>NZ_NSFW01000040.1:0-11536 GCF_002294905.1 Mesorhizobium sp. WSM4308
ATGGTTGACCACGCTTTTCAAAGATCGTGAACTACATCTCCTCGTTGTGCTCGACGCACTCCGGACAAGTAACCTCATGGGCGCGGCATGCAGGATTAACCGAGCCCAGCCGGTCATGAGTGCGGCCTTGCCGGGTCGGGCGATAGGCAGTCATGCCCTGCCCTTCCTGCGGGTCAAGCACTCCGAAAAAACATTTCCCCCATAAATGCTAGATCTTCCGTTGCCTTTTCGCGTCACAGGCCGTCAAACGCCCGGCCGTTCACAACAGTGATCCGGCAAGTGTTTGGCTGCGCGAGACGATGCTGCAGGGAGTCGTCCTGCATGGCACTTCGCTATGATGCTGCGGTGCCGTCTAACGGCGCCTCGTGCTTGAACGCACTGAACGGCCACCGCGATCAAAATCGATGGTTCGAGGACCGTTGATCATCACCCCGCCAGCCTCGATCTTGTTTGCCGCCACGAGAGCGACACAGAGACTGCTGGTGAAGATGCCCGCCTGCCCGCTATGTTCCGGATGGTTGACCATCCCGGATGGACCCATCGAGGGTGTCAAGGCGAGCATGAGCACAGGCGCGAACAGTTCACGGGCAGGCGCGACGGTGGCCGCAAAGCAACGTCGCGCCAGCATGCGATCTCAGCAGGATCGGCACCATCCTGTCAGGGAGCAATGCGAGTGGCTGGCTTAGCCGCTGCGACGCTGCCCGGCATCGCGTTCAATTGATCTGGCGCCTTAAATGCAGGAAGGCTTCGCGGCCGGTACGAGGCGCATCCCTCCTCCGAAGCAGCACGCCCAAGTATCATCACAAGCCCCGAGCGCCCGCGTTCGGCGATGTCCAATTTCCGACAATGTCGGAATACAGTCAGATCTGCTGGATTGACTTTAAATGGTTTTCTCATTTGGCACAGCGCATGCTGGTTATCCGGAAACACGTGACCGACCAACAAGAAGTCGCATGACACAACCGAAGCCATCCATGTCTGACGGGCTGCCCAGGATACCTACTGCGACCGCGCTTGCCCGGTGACGACCGCTCCGGCTCCGCCCGTTACCGACGAGGCAAAGTGACGGATTTCCTGCGTTTCAACGACATGGAGGTGGTTGTCATTCCCGCTGGGGGACAGACTCGGCCTGTTCAAGGCATTGCGCGAAGGCGGCAAGATGACGGCCACCCGTGCGCGAACTCAAGGAGCGCAGCCTGTATCGTGTATCAGGCAAATAGGCCGTCGGTCAGTGACCTTGACACAGGGGACATGCGCAAGGTCCTGAAGTTTGATGCAGCGATAGAAGGGTGCCAATGACAACAATAGCTTACAGGAACGGAACCATGGCTGGCGACGGCCGAGCCTTGGGTTTTGACTCAGTATCCGTCGGTGAGAAAACGAAGGTGTTTCGCTTATGCGACGGCACACTCATCGGCGTTTCCTCTTCGTCCTTGGGTATTCCAAAGGCCGTTCGAGACTGGGTTGAGAAGGGCATGGATGTTTCTGATATTCCTGTGCCGCGCAACGACGACAATTTTGAATTTGAGGCGCTGATAGTGCGCAAAAATGGGGAAGCCGTATTGTTGGACGGCAATTGGCTGCCAAGTGATCCCGTGAAAGGTGAATATTATGCCATCGGGAGCGGCAAGCAGTATGCTTTGGCCGCGCTGGTTTTGGGCAAGTCAGCTAAGGAAAGCGTCGAAGTTGCCGCGAAACTCGACGTTTGGACTGGTGGCACAGTCACTGCCATAACTCACTAAACCCGCCTTTCGGCGGGAGTGTGACAGTGCGAGCGTGGAAGTAGGGCGCCACCCCGGGGCACGTCGAGCCCTGTCATGTGAGCTGGTCCATAAGCGCGCGAAAGCGTCCAGTTGTGGCCAAAAGCACGATTTGCGACAGAACCGGCCCGCTTCTATGAGTATGGGCCGCTTTTTGCGGCCAGCGTGCTTGCCATCCTGCCGCCAGTGGCCGTCGCCTTCTTCTTCCAAGGTTACCTCGTCATGAAGTAGAGCACCACGATCTTGTCGGAGAGATCGGAAGGCGGACGGCCCTTCCGTCCGCGTCGGCCAGTTCGAAAGGCGGCGCGGCCTGCTCGTCGATCGCCTGGAAGAACCTCTCCGCGCTGTCCCTCATCTTGTCGAGATCGGCGCCCGGATGGTGGGCCAGCGCGGAGGTCCCGAGGATCAGCGCCAGAAATTGAATCGCAAGCGACGGTTTCGCTTTCATGGACAATGCATTCCGGTTGGGGGCGTTCGAGGGCTCCGCGGCTAGGATTGGTCTCACTGTGTCTGCTCCCGCTCCCGGCGGCTCATCTGCCTGATAGGCGCGTTCCCGCTCGGGCCATGTGCTTTTGATGAAGGCCAGAACGGCCCGGATCTCCTCGTCGGTGAGGACATTCCCGAAGCCCGGCATGTCGCTCTGGTAGCCGCCGCCGACGACCGCGGCCGGTCCCGGCGCCGGCATGCGTCCCGAAGGCAGCGGGCTTTCCAATCGCGCTGACCTTCGCCTGGCTAAAACCGTCTTGCCTAGCGCTATCGCCGCGGCCGGGGCGCGGCCATCCGGTTGGCGAGCCAAGGCAATGTCCAGACCAATCCGAGGCCTGCCGCGGCCACGCATCGATAAGAGGACCGACGCCCTTCTCCTTTGCCGCCGCTGGAGAACAGGTATTTGATCAGCGCGGCCGTCCCGAGGACGAGCACGACGACGACAAGCAGCCACACCAGGCCCGTGCCGAACATCATCATGCCGCTCATGCATTCCATCATCGAAGCCTCCTATTCCGTGGCGTAGATGCCGCCGGTCGCGTCAGACTTTCGGATTTCGAGAATCTCGAAGGGCGCTTCCTTCGTGCCACTCATGCCGGGGGAGCCCATCGGCATGCCGGGCAGCGTCATGCCCTTTGATGTCGGGCCGCTCGGTCAAGAGCTTGTTGACCGTGCCGACCGGCACATGGCCGCTCACCACATAGCCGTCGATGAACGAGAGAAGGCAGCCATCGGCTTCCGGCGGAATGCCCTCTTCGCGGCTCATGGCGAAAAGGTCGTGAGTCGGCCTTGACGGTGATTCCTGGAAGGCCGATTCCAAGGCGAGCTGGCTTGAAGGCCGCGGTCCGGATGGTCGACTAGGCAGCTTGGTTCCACGATCGCAATGCTTGATCGCTTCATTGCAGGCCATGGGCTCTCGCCCCCTCCTTTTGCCACACGAGGCGCCAGCTCACGTGTTGTTGTTGGCGTGCGCCCCGGCAACCGCTTTCACCAGCCGCTCCAGCGATCCCGCGCGCTCCAGCTCCGCAAAGAATGATGCGGCGTGACGCTACCCAGCCGGTGCTTCTCGGCCTTCCAATTAAACTGTCTCGACGAAAGAGCCGTCTCCGTTGCTCCGGTCTCGGTGTTGAGTTCTCTAAGGCTGCGCCACACCTTGGTCCCCACGCCGGCAAATGATCTCACTATGCAGCCCGTGCTCGCACGCTCTCAAACTAATTACCGCTGCTGCAACACGCCGCCTGGCGGCCTGCACCGAAAAGCCGACAGGGGTGCATCTGAATAGCCGTGAACCCAGGTCTCAAAGACCATCCGGCGCGACGAGCGGACGCACCGCACGTGTGACACCCGCCTTGTGGGGCAGGGTTGCCTTTCTCAATCCCGGCGTTGGTCGGCGTCCCAATGAGCAGCAAGCTATTATCGGCCGCCGAATCTTAGTGGCTTCGTCGAGAGCCTCAATCAACCAAGCGGCGAAAGCCCCGCTAGAGTCTCCGCCCGCCTGTCGCTATGAAGCAGTTGCAGCCAGCGCTGCTTCAGGCGCATGAACTCGCCCGATGCAATGATTTCCGTCGCCCTGGGTCTTTCGAAGGGCACTGTTTCTATTCCCTTCTTCTTCGGCGCGCGGCTTGATGCCGACATACGGTTTCTTGACCTGCCGCCTGAACTGGCTGCCGAAGCGGGTGCCCCGCCAGCGACCCCGACAATCCCCTGTTCCGCAACTGCTGAAGAGCCGACTGCGCTCGCATCCCGATATTGCGCAACGGCACTATGCCGACATTCTGGAGACCGCAGCCGCATGAGCCTCGAGATGTTCCGCCGACCGTCGACAAAGGCGTCCTCTCGCCTGCGTCCGCCATTTGTCAGTGCTCGATCTGATTGGGGAGACGCCGGTCGTCGAACTGAAGAGATTCGATACCGGCAGGTGTCGTCGCTTCGTCAAGATCGAAAGCCAGAATCCCGGCGGATCGATCAAGGATCGCATTGCGTTGTCGATGATCGTTAATGCCGAACAGCGTGGCACGCGCGGGGCGGTACAATCATCGAAGCGACCGCTGGCAACACAGGGCTCGGCCTGGCCATCTGGCGGCACGAAGCGCGTGATCGCGTGTCCAAAAGCTGACAGCGTCAGACAAATGTCAGGTTCATTACAACCAACATCTGGGCACTGACGAGGTTTTTCGAAGCAATGGGCGCTAACTGCGCGCTGAGCGCGTTGGCATGGCTTTTGAGACTGAGTGACTGTGACTGCACTCAATGGGGCAAGACGAGCGATGCGCTCCTCCCTGAACCCGTGTGCCGTCTCTGAGAGGAAACCAGCTCGTGCAGAAACCTTTGGAAATAGCTTTGGACCGCAACGTGGTATTGCAGATGGAGTCCCCGGCTCCTTCGATTAGAGTCGAGAACTGGCTGCATGGCGAGCCCCTCACGAGCTTTGAGCCCGGCAAGTGTACATAGTCGAATTTTGGGCAACTTGGTGCGGCCCATGTGTGGACGGGATGCCCCATCTGATCCAGCTGCAGGGCGTCGCCAGGCGCACCATCTGGACAGCAGGAACTGGACTATGGGCAAGGTAACAGGCTTTCTCGAAATCGACCGGCAGGTGCACAAGTACCAGCCGGCCTCCGACCGCATCCGGCATTTCCGCGAATTCACGCTGCCGATGTCCGACAAAGAGGTCGAGAAACAGGCCGCGCGCTGCATGGATTGCGGCATTCCGTTCTGCCATGGGCCGACGGGCTGCCCGATCCACAACCAGATCCCGGACTGGAACGACCTCGTCTACAATGGCGACTGGGACAATGCGATCCGCAACCTGCATTCGACCAACAATTTCCCGGAGTTCACCGGCCGCATCTGCCCCGCACCTTGCGAGGAAGCCTGCACGCTGAACCTCGAGGACATCCCCGTCGCCATCAAGACGGTCGAGCAGGCGATCGCCGACAAGGCTTACGAGACCGGCCATATCAGGCCCTATCCGCCGGAGAAGAAGACCGGCAAGCGCGTCGCCGTCATCGGCTCCGGCCCGGCCGGCATGTCGGCTGCCCAGCAGCTCGGCCGCGCCGGCCACGACGTCCATGTCTATGAGCGCGAGAGCCGGCCCGGCGGGTTGATGCGTTACGGCATTCCCGACTTCAAGATCGAGAAGCACTATATCGACCGGCGCATCGAGCAGATGCAGGGCGAGGGCGTCACCTTCCATTGCGGCGTCAATGTCGGCGTCGACAAGCCGGTTGCCGAGCTGCTCGCCGAACATGACGCCGTGCTTTATTGCGGCGGTTCCGAAACGCCGCGCGCGGCCGGCATTCCCGGCGACGATCTCGGCGGCGTGCATGACGCGATGCCCTATCTGGTGCAGCAGAACAGGCGTGTCGGCGGCGAACCGATCCAGTCGGTGGCGTGGCCGTCGCATCCGATCCTCGCCGGCGGCCAGCATGTCGTCGTCGTCGGCGGCGGCGACACTGCCTCCGACTGCGTCGGCACCGCCTTCCGCCAGGGCGCGGTGCGCGTCACCCAGCTCGACATCCGGCCGCAGCCGCCGGAAAAGGAAGACAAGCTGTCGGTCTGGCCATACTGGGCGACCAAGATGCGCACGTCATCCTCGCAGGCCGAAGGCGCCGAGCGCGAATTCCAGGTGGCGACGCTTGAATTCATCGGCGAAAACGGCCAGCTGACCGGGGTCAAATGCTGCGAAGTCGACGAAAAGCGCAAGCCGATCGCCGGCACCGAATTCGTCATCCGCGCCGATCTCGCGTTCATCGCCATCGGCTTTGCCGGGCCAGCCGCTCGCGGGCCGGTGTCGGAACTGGCCGGCCAGATGAAGATCGCCATTGACAGCCGCCGCTCGAAGAATGTCGAGGCCAATGACCGGGACTACAGGACCAGCGTCGAAAAGCTCTATGCGGCGGGCGACGTGCGGCGCGGCCAGTCGCTGGTCGTCTGGGCGATCCGCGAGGGCCGCCAGGCGGCGCGCGCCATCGATGAGGCGCTGATGGGATCGAGCGTGCTGCCGCGCTGAGTCCGTCTCGAGACCCTACTTGTGCGGCCACCTGAAGGCGCTTTCCGCCCTTCCGCTGCCCCGGGCAGCTTACGGACTGATCGCCGTGGTCGTTTCGGTTGTGGCCCCGGCCGCAGGCTGCCGCCTTGGCGGCCAAGAAAAATCGTCGGCGCGGCCGGGCGCAGCAGCGGGCGCCTTGCCCTCGACGACGAATTTTTCACCGGGCCCGTCCGGCTTGGCCGGCGCTGCGGCACCGAGAAGTTCCGAACCGCCGTCGAGTGCCGGTGATTGCGAGTCGGCGTCGGTAGCCGGGTCGGCGGCCTCAGTCTTTTCCTTCGAGGGTGGACTACGTTACTGGCCAGTACCGGCAACGCATCGAAGGAACTTTACAATCATAAAGGTACGTCACTGGTCTCGCGGCTCACCTATGACGATCTAGACGCGCATTCGAGTCCACAATCCGACTGGCATTTTCGTAAAGGCCTCCTCGGTGCGGGCGGCATCAGGGAGGATTTTCTCATGACGAGGACTTCTTACGGAAATGGGGGGCTACTCAAACACATTCAGTGATCAGCGCGGGGGCGGCGTCAGCTATTTCACCGCCGATCTTGGATATAATTTCTTGAACTCACCGCGCTACCGCATCGGTGCTTTTGTTGGCAACAATTTCTGGCACGAGAGCTACGATGCTTTCGGTTGCACGCAGCAGGCGACCAACTGGGGAACCTGTGTGCCAACCGTCCCACCTACGTCAACCTCTCAGCCAGGACAACGATTGGCATTCGCTGCGACTCGGCTTGGCCGGGCAGACGCAACTCACCGAGCGACTCAGCCTTTCTGGTGACGTGGCGTTCCTCTTCACGCGGCTCGACGGCAAAGAGCAGCACCACATGCGCCCAAGATCAAGCTAATTCCCGAAGACGGCGATGGGCATGGCGTCCAGCTCGAGGCGGTGTTGCGGCCGTGGCGAATAACGGCACCGCTCATTTCGAAGAGGCAATGGGCGGTCGTGGTTCCCCGCAGGCCGACGATTGGAAGGCAAAGCGCTACGGCGTTTTCGTGCAGGCTAGCATCAAGTTCAACTGAGAGAGCAAGAACCGAGGAGAGCGGCGATGCCACTCCAGCTCATTACGATCATTGGATCAACAGAAGGAAGTTTTCCGAAGAGTTTTGCAAGCGTGCGCAAAGTCGCCAGACAAAGTTCTCTCGGTCCATAGTGTACGTGCCGTCACGCCCGTTCTCGACATGGTTGAATGATACGTCCCGCGCGATCGATCAAAGTCGTTTTTCATTGGTTTTCCGGAAATCGCGGGGAGCACAGCGTGCTGTGACCCTCGCCTGCTGGTTTTCTGTCAACGCGCAGATGAGGGAGAATGAGCGTACAGCAAAAATCATCAGTGCTGTCGCTTTCGCCAAAGCCCGCCGCAGCTAAACGGGGTCCCACGCCCGGTAGCGCCCCCTGCCGGTCACCTCACGGATGCCGAGTTCGGCACCAGCCCGAGCGCAGCGCGCTGGCTAATTTTCAGCTCGGCCGCGACCAGACCTGCCGACACCAGCGGCCGCGCCAGCACCAGCTCGATCAGCGCCGGCAGGCTCGAGTTTTTGCGCCGGTTCCTGAGCCGGCGCTCCATCTGGCTTTTGGCCAGCGCCTGGATGATTGCAAGGCTGAAACAGTCGATGGAACGCCCCTCCAGCGAAGCCGAACCGGACGAGGCGCGCGCGCCAGGTCCTTCGGCTGCCATCGGCACGCTGGGTTTAAGTGCTTGGGGTGACACGGCGTGATCTCCGCCGTTGGCGGGAACAGGGCAGTGCAATAGTACTGCCCTGTTCCTTTTGATCAGAGGCCAGTGCGGATTTCTTCGGCAAGCGCCCTCAACGTCGTCTCGACGTCATCGCCGTTTACCATCTTCTGCATCGCCACGGCCCATGCGTTCATGGCTTCGCCGAAGCCGACACGCGGTGTGAAAGCCAGCGCGGCTTGGTCCTGTATCTTTTTGAAGCTGTCAACGAAGTTGTTGAACTCGGGCTGCGAAGCGTACTTAGTCCAGGTGTCGTCTGCCAGGTCGACGTGCGCGGCGGATTGACGAGCTGGCCAGCAAGGGCACCCTTGAGCGCCACCTGCTTGGAGGTGGCCCACGGGATGAACAGCCAGGCCGTGCCCTTCTTTTCGGAAGCCGCGTTCATGGCGAGAGCCCAGATCCAGATGTCAGACTCCAAGCTCGTGGCGCTCGGTGCGTGCAGCGGCGGAGCGAAGGCGATCTTGCCGGATGCCGGCTTCCCCGCAACATCGTTCCAGAAGCCGAACATATTTGAGTCGATCGTCATCGCGCTGCGGCCGGACGCGAAGGAAGGAGCCGCGCACTTCTTGATCATGTCCACGTAATGTAGTCGTATCCAGCATCGGTAAGCTTCCAATCGCTCAGGTATTTGTCCAGCGGCTCCAGGGCGCCACTCGGAGCGAGGTCCTACGCGGGCTGAATGCCAGTGCCGAACACATCCCATGCTGGCGACTTCGTCGTCAGTTGGATCGTCATCTTGTTCCAGTAAGAATCGTCTGGGTAGAGTTCCGGCGTGACCTTGATGCCGGGTCAGCTTCTCGAACTCCGGAAATTGCGCAGCGAGAGCATCCGCATAGGGGTGGATGTCGTAGGCCCAAGTTATGCTGGTCCCTTCGAATTGACGCCAGTTCACGGTGTCGGCAGCGGCCGAATTAGTGAGCGATGCCGAGACGGCAAAAAACGCCAAGTCAAAAGCAAGCTGTTTGCGAAGCGACGCGCACCTGTAACGAGTACGGGGAATGAGCGACCCATGTAATCCTCCCTGGGGCATTTTGCCAATTTTTGGGTCCACTCCTCCATCCCGAGTTCGCTCATAGCCACAATAAGCGGTTTCCAACGAGCTCGCTCTGAATGCACCAGGCCAACTGGGTAAAAACGGGTAACCGGCACTAAAAGGCGTTGTAGTATCGCCACCAGAAATACTGCTCCGTGGTGCTGGCCTTTGCCTGGGGGCGCAACACGGCAACTACCCGCTCAAAACGGTTGGTCCTCTACCTCTTATTCACCGTCGCTTTCCTCGCGGCCTAACCCGGCCGGAATATCCGTTGCCAGAAAAAGGCCTCGCGGCCGGTTCGAGGCTCATCCCTCCTCCGAAGCAGCACGCTCAAGTATCGTCACAAGCCCCGAGCGCTTCGCGTTCGGCGATGTCCAAATTCCGACAATGTCGGATACAGTCAGATCTACTGGATTGCGTTTGAATGGTTTTCTCATTTGGCACAGTACATGCGGGTCATCCGCAAAACACGTGACCGACCAACAAGAGTTCGCATGATCACCTTACCACAACATACAGCCGCCGCGGAACAATCACTTGGCCCCTGATCGCCCACCCCGGCACCACAACCGGAGTCATCGATGTTCTGACAGGCTGCCCAAGGATACCTGCTGCAACAGGGCTTGCCCTGGTGACGACCACTCCGGCTCCGCCGGTTACCGACGAGGGCAAAGTGACGGATTTCCTGCTTTTCAACGGCATGGAGGTGGCTGTCATTCCCGACCACCGCGCCGGTCGTCACCCATATGGTCTGGTGCAGGATCGGCAGCGCGGAATGAGCCGCCGGGGATATCTGCATGTCTTCGAGCATCTGATGCTCAAGGCGCCTCATGACGAGCACGGCTCCGTCGCCTGGAGAGATTGAACCCAAAGGGAGATTCAGATGTCTGAAGCGAATCAGGAAAAGTTGGACGCATTCTTGGGGAAAATGGTCGGCGATCTCGGTGCGATCGCAACGGGCGCGGGAGTCCTGCTGGGGGACAGACTCGGCCTGTTCAAGGCATTGCGCGAAGGCGGCAAGATGACGGCCGCCGAACTTTCGACACGCACCGGCACCCAGGAACGCCTCGTAAGGGAATGGCTTTCCGGGCAGGCGGCGGCGGGTTACGTCGACTACGATGAAGCGAGCGACAAATTCTATCTCAACGCCGAGCAAGAGCTGGTGTTCGCTGATGAAGACAGCCCGGCCTTCATGGCAGGCGCATTCGAGTTCCTGTCCGCGCTGTGGCTCGATGAAGAAAAGGTGAGGCAGGCATTCCAGTCCGGCAAGGGCGTCGGGTGGCACGATCATAGCGCGTGTCTGTTTCGCGGTACGGAACGGTTCTTCCGTCCAGGCTACAATGCCAATCTGATCGACTCCTGGCTGCCGGCCTTGGAGGGCGTCGTCGAGAAGCTCGAACGCGGCGTGGACGTCGCGGATGTTGGATGCGGTCATGGTGCATCGACCGTGCTCATGGCACAGGCCTTCCCCAATTCGCGCTTCGTCGGCTTCGACTATCATGCCCCTTCGATTGAGCGCGCCCGCAAGGCGGCCGAGGTAGCCGGCGTCGGCGTTAACACGCGGTTCGACGTGGCGGCCGCCAAGAGCTATCCCGGAACCTATGACCTCGTCACATTCTTCGATTGCCTTCACGACATGGGCGACCCGACGGGCGCCGCCACCCATGTCCACGGATCGCTCAAGCCGGACGGCACGTGGATGATCGTCGAGCCGTTCGCGCATGATCATCTGGCGGCGAACCTCAATCCCGTCGGCCGCGTTTACTATGCCGCTTCCACTTTCGTGTGCACGCCCGCATCCGTGTCGCAGGAAGTCGGGCTCGCGCTTGGAGCCCAGGCCGGTGAGGCGAGGCTGCGCAAGGTTGTGACCGGCGGCGGCTTCAAGCGATTGCGTCGCGCCGCGGAGACACCGTTCAACATGGTGCTGGAGGCCCGCCCTTAGCGTGGCCGTCGCCAGAAATTGCAGCTCATCGCATTTGATGAAGATCACCGCCAAAAATCCGGACGCATCGGGCACATTTTCAAGGCGTCTGGGTTCACGCAGAGGTCGCTGCCGAGTTGTGTGCCAAGAGTCCCATACGTTGCGGCTCAGAAAGGACCCCACGCACGGCGACGAACATGCCCATAGCGATGGCCGCTATAATCACATATGTCCACCATGGCGCGTTCACAAAGCTGGTAAGCCACGTCGCACCGAACGCGCTTACGACAAAAACGAGAGCCTCGATAAAAAGACTGAGCCTGTACACATTCAGTCGTCTCATCCTCATACCACCCATCCAAAGACTGAGCTTGTTGCGCTACTGCGACAGAGCCTAACATATTGGAGAGTGCTCACTAGTCGACCGTGAACAATCCGAGCCCTAAGCGGCGACCGGCTTCGGCCGGATTTGAAGCAGGGCAATCAAGAGCGACAAAAACCCCTTCAGCCACCTGAGCAGGAGGGAGAAGTTGTAGCCGGCGGCGG
>NZ_NSFW01000041.1:0-6004 GCF_002294905.1 Mesorhizobium sp. WSM4308
CGTAAACTCCCGCAAAGCGCTTGCACCGTCCCTACGCCAGTATGAACTGGATCAGGTTCAACGGGTCACTGCGCCGCGAAAGCCAGCAGTATCTCAGCCCCTTGCCGGGACTCCCCTGGTGAATGCCTTAGGTTGAACGGGCTGACGCTATCTTGTCAAGCGCATTCGGGCGCCTTCGGCCGGTGGCGACGACCGGCGGCCAGCCGGGCGGAGAGCTCGCGCATGCATCGGGGACAAGTCACGCCCCGTAGACCGGGGCTGAATGGCCAAAGCCTCATTCGCTTCGTGAAGGATGGAGAAACTGTATTGGCCATGTGCGCGTATCGACCAAGTAGCTCAGGCGGTCACGGATGTGGTTATTCTGGTCGAAGGTGACGAACGGCCTTGGGGGTCACCTCCTTTAGGATTCAGAGGTTGGAAGACGGCTTCTCGCGATCACGGCCATCAGGAAATACCTGTCTTCGGCTCAACCTCGACATGGCGTCCGATCGACCGCAGATATACAGCTATCTCGTTCATGAGATGATCGCGTTCGCCGTAGATTTCAGCAATCCTACGCAGCTGTGGCTCGACGGCCCTCCGTTGCGCTGGCGTGAAATCAGCATCGCCAAAGACGTATCCCAAGTTGCCAATCGCGCAAATTTTGCAGCCGGCGTCCACAACTGCTTGTACGAATGCCGGAATGTCTTTTTCTTGCATGGTCTTCATGTCGAACCTCTCGTGAATGGCGTGCTTGCGCCCCAATCTGCCTTTTCAGCGTGTCCTCTGGGCGGCGCAAGCCCTGAGCGTGACTGTGCACGGGCAACCTCGACTATCCCATCTGCCACGCTCTTTAGAATCGGTGGGGTCTGGTGATCGCAGGCTGGGCCACTCAAAAGCCTGCAAGAAGAAAGTCATGGCGACCATTGCTCAAGATCGCAAGGGTGCGTGCAAGACCTTCCGTTGGCAGTCATGCACGCTCGCTCAGAGATAGTCCGGCCGCGGAAATTCTCCCTTATTCGTAAGAAAGCTCATTGAGCAACTGGGCATTGAGCAACTGGGTCTCACGTCACGGGTCTCGTGTGCTTCACAGCCGAAAAATAGCCGCCGTGGCAATTCTCGAAAAGTGCAGGCTACCTCGTTAAGGACACTGCGGATGATCGTTCGCGCTTGGCAAAAGCGAACGGATTAGTCTATGGCTCTCGGCAGGGGGGCGAGTTATGCGGCGGGTGCGAATCCTTCAAGTAGGCGATATTCACTATCCGGACTGGCATCCTTCCTCTAGCAACATCGATGCCAAGGATAGCAAGTTCGCTCCGAAAATAACGCAGAAGCTACGCGCGTCTTCGCTGCGTGCCGTCTTGACGAAACTTCGGCGGCTGACGACTTCGAAGCCCTTGGATTCGATCGCCTTCATGGGGGATTTCACGAGCCGTGGCGACAAGACCTTCATTGCTTCGGCATTCCAGCATTTCACGTTGCTCTGCCGCGCACAGGGACGCAGTTCAAAGGCGCTTCCGTTGATATTCGTACCGGGAAATCACGATGTGAACCGTGATGACGCGCGCGAACTTGGACCGACTGAGAAATTCAGCGAAATGGCGAGTTTAGCCGCCCGCTTGGGTTGGCAGACCGTTCCCGTGGACCAACCCGTGCACTTCAGACTTCCGACAGGATCCGCAGGCGCAAACTTCATCCTCGTCAACACAGCGATAGGCAGTTGGGAGCTTCAAAACCTTCCCGCGTTCCTTCGTGATCGTCTCGAGGCACTCAGTCCTTCTACAGAGCCTCTAGATCTCGGCTCGCCGGACATCTCGGGACATTCGCCCGCGACACCTCCCAGCGATCCAGACAAGGAGGCGTCCGACGACGAGTATTACGGTCAGATGGACACGCCATACATCTCGCGTGAGATGCTTGCAGGCCTACAGGAATTGCTCCAGCAGCCCGACATGCGTTACGGCATCATAATCGGCCATCACAATCTGCTGCCACAAAAGACTCCGCGCATTACGCCATACGCGGAGATGCTCAACAGCGGATTTGTCAGAACTCAGCTGCTGCAGGGCAACAAGCCTATCGTCTACCTGCATGGACACATACATGCTGATCCGGTCGAGATCGTCAACGATCCAAGGTTTCCGGACGGCAAATTGATCTGCATCTCAGCACCAGAGATACAGTCAGGTTTCAATGAGCTCGTCTTCTTCACGACCGATCAGGGAGAGCTCGTCGGCATCCGACTTATACCCTACCGCACCAATGTCGCCGACGGGACGGTCATGGAAGGCGAACATTGCTTTATTTCGACCATGTCCAACGGCAAGGCCTTTCTGAACAACGACACGTTTGACCTGCTGCGCCGACTGCGCGACCATGCCACCAGGCGCGGGAATGGGTTACTCTTCTGGGACGAGATCACTGAGATTGCTGCCTCCGCCGAGCTCGGGCTAGATCTGGAAGACTCTCTTCTGATGCTCCAAGCGGCGCGCTTCATCGAGATAGACGGCCTCACCAAGGCAAACTCGGCTTGGCGCATTAAGGTAAGGGACGAATAGCGATGGAGAATCCGTTCGGCCCCAACAGGATCGAGTACGAAAGCCGCCCGATACTGTGGTTCAGTCAGAAGTCGGCGTTGATTTCTGCCGCCGCCAAGCCGGTCTTCGTCGCAGGGACGAGAGGCAGCGGCAAGACCAGCATTCTTCGCTCGCTTTCCACAGTCCATATTCTTGAAGACAAAAGTCTCTCGGACCAAGTCGGCAAGCTCGCTTGGTATGGCGTCTTCTTCCAGCTCAATGAGACATTCTCGCCCCTAATCGACAACGCCGTTCTGAACCTCATTCCGGAGCGGATACGCTTCGACACGGCCGCCGTGATCCCGCGGCAATTCGTAATCTTCTCTCACTATCTGGAGCTGAAGATAGTCGAACGCCTGCTCGAGAGCATCGGCCAGCTCAGACGCGACGGCCACTTGAAATACCGGGCCTCCGAAGATAGGGACGTCGCCCTGGCACTGCATCGCGAAGTGCTGCACTTCATACCCCAACCTGCCCGTCTCGACTTCTTCAGCATCGATGAGCTGCGGGGTGGGATAACCCGGTACGTCGACGAATGCTTCAACGCGTTCTTCTTTGCCGCCGATGCCGGAGCGACCGGCTTCAGAGCAACAGACCCTGGCGCGATCATTAACAAGGTCGCGACCGCGATCACTCCACTTTTAAATGGCCCATCTTTCGCCGGTGACAGGGCGCCCTTCTTCAAGATACTGATTGACGACTGTGAAGCACTGACACCGCTCCAACAGCAGTTCCTGAACACCTTGGTGAGAAAGACGCGCGGCAACGTGAAATGGGTCCTCGCCTACATCGGCGGCCTCTACGACACGATCCGGACGATCATACCCGGCCAGTCGCTCTCGAATGCTGACCGGGACGTCGAGAATCTTGATTCAGTCGATCCGAGGGAGTTCGCCACGCTGTGCGAGAACGTGTCGTCGCTTCGGCTGTACTATGCGCTTCCTGACCATCTGCGGAGTGATCTCGAGCGCAACGATGCGCTCAGCGCGTTTTCGCTCAAAAACCGGCTGGGGCGGCTTTCCGTCAATGACATCATCGAGCGGGTTATCATATCGGGTCATTCCGAGGGCAGAGAAGAGCTTGTGGCACTTGCTGATGCAGCACGTGAATTCCTCTCCGTGAATTTGAGGACGGCGGATCAGCAGCAATTCCTTCTTGATCGAAAAGCGCGCCCTTATGCCGAAGGGCTGGCGCTCGCGCTCATGAACCCGGAAATTAAGCGCCGGCCCATGAGCAAGGCGGATGCTTCAAATCTGAAGAGGTCGATCGCCCGGAAACAGGGATGGGCTTTTCTGAAAGCGTGCCAGATGCTGCGTCTGCATGACTACCCGTACGTAGGGCACCAGATCATCACATCATTGAGCGACGTCTGTATACGCGATTTCCTTGATATAATGGGAGAGATCTTCCGCCGCAGTGTTCCGAGTTCCAGTGATCCACGAAAACTGGTGGAATTCATCAACTCGGATTTACAGATTCATCTCGAACAGCAGAGACAGGCTGTGAACGCCGCCTCTCAACGGAAGCTTGATGGACTTCAGGCGCTTTCACATCCGTACGAAGAAGAGAGCGTGCGCATGGTGCGGGCGTTGGGTTACCTGACCGCTCGCCTCCAGACAGAGTTTGCCGAAGAAAATGCTCTAGGAACGACAGAGAGAGGCATTTTCAGGGTTGATCTAAAGGAAATGCGCTCGCTGGTGAACCGACTGGAGCAACCCAGCGGAAAACTGGACGAGGTCCTGCGTCGGGCGGAAAGGGATGGGTTTATCCGGGAGGTCTCCGCCGCCGGCAACTTTGAGGTGGACCGCGCCGACCCCGCATCGAAGGAGATGATGATCAGATTGCATCGGCGATTTGCACCTTACTTCGGGTTCTCCTATCGCGGCCCGTACGAAATCAACACAATCCCTGCGGCGCGGATGGTCGACCTGCTTTTTACCAGGCATCGGCTCCCAGAAGACTGGGCCGACTCGGTGTTTAAGGAGCTCGTCGCGCGGCCCGCACTCAAGACCGAATTCCAGCACTCGCTTTTCGAGAGCGATCTCGAATGACCGCTTCAACTGTCGAGTATCGAGTCTTCGGCCATCTGGCCGTCACCGAGAAGGCGAGAGATGCAGGTACCTGCGAAACGATGGAGGCAGATATCGCGATCGTCGCGCTTGGATGGGAAACGCGTTTCGCCGCGTTCGAAAACCATCTTGACCTGAAGGTCGGCAAGATCGTGGTTCTGGACTTTGCTCTGAAGGAAGCGAACGTCCCAGCCGTCGAAGAAAACCGGCGAAAGCTCATCGCTATGGGTACCCGATGGGGCGTCGAAGTGACTGTGATCACCCTCGAGCCTTCCATCGAGTATCAGAAGAACATCAATCTCCTCGATCACCTGCTCACTCAGATGGCCGCTTCATGTGGCTCATACGAAGGAAGCCTGCGGAAGGTTTTCGTCGAGTGCTCGACGATGCCGCGAATCTACATCCAATGGCTGATTGCGGTGGCATTCAAGAAAATGTCGATTCAGTCTCTCGAATTCGGGTACGCCGAAGGTATCTACGGGAACGCGATCGGCAAAGAGGATTTTTCCAGCGGCTTGGACCGATACGTCACCGTCCCTCATCTTCAAGGCAGCGGAGGAATGGGCGAAGAGAAAGTCCTGCTCGTGGGGATCGGAGGAGATGCCGACGTATTCTACGGATTGATCGATATCGTCAGTCCGGAACGGATCTCGCTCCTCGTCCCAAGAAGCGACAAGAATGCGCATATCGATGCTTTGCTCGATCAACAGGTGGCCAAGGTACGTGAAACCCACCGGCTCGAAGATGGCGAAGTTCGCGACATCCAGGCTTTCGGGCTGATGGCCCACCTCGATGCTTTCGAGACGTATCTCGACGGGTTCGGCTCGCGTGCGGTGGTGAACGTTTTTGTCAGCGGCCCGAAGGTTCAGGCCATCGCTGCTGCCGTGCTCGCCTGCTCCGACAGCCGCGTCCATCTCAAGGCAAGAATTCCCACCTCCTATGCCCATCGTGAAGTCTCAGCGAATGGGCGGTATCATATCTATAGGCTGATTGACCTGACATCCCCTGCCTGCAGCCTTCCCGGGACGTTCTGACACTATCTTGCATTCGAGTAGCATCATGGTCCCAGTAGCCGTTCCGCCAAGCCTTCAGCGCATGTTCGTGTCGCCCGATCCGGTCGATGGGGGGCTAATTCCCACTTGGAAGCTGCTCTACATCAGATCAGGGGGGAATGCAGACTGGCAGAATTCCGTCTAATTAGCGACTAGCTAAAACATATACTCAGGCGAGACTGTTCAGCATAGAAATAGTGAGTCGGCCGTGAACTATCCGCAAGCCATTGATCTGGCCTGTTGATTGAGGCGGATAGCGGCTTTGGAATTGCAGGATTAGCGGTATTTGGACGCTGTTTTCCTGCAATTCGGTTTTGCGATTCCCTTG
>NZ_NSFW01000042.1:0-1871 GCF_002294905.1 Mesorhizobium sp. WSM4308
AACCTTGTTCGCGCCTCGGCGAGCATGGGAGCCACACTTGCGCAAACGATCCGCACCGTCATCCTGCCCCTTTCGACCGGCGGCATCTTCTCGGGCTCATTGATCGTCTTCATCTACACCATAGGCTTCTTCATCACGCCGGCGGTGCTCGGCGGCGGCAAGGTAAATCCTCTCTCCATCCGCATCGAGCGCACGCTGTCGACCTTTCAGGACTGGGGGTCGGCGAGCGTCCTGGGCATTCTGCTCCTCGTTCTTATGGCGCTGATCGGCGTGATGTTCCTGGTGGCGCGCCGACTGATGGCGCGCAACAAATTCGGTACGGCCCATGCTTGAAGCCTATCCAGACAACAGGCTGGCCCGCATCTTCCTGTGGGGCTTTTCCGCACTCGCAATGGCGTTCTTGATACTGCCGACGCTGGTGGTTGTGCCACTCTCCTTTTCAGCGTCCGATCTCCTCGAGTTTCCGCCGCGCGCATACTCGTTGCGCTGGTACGGGAATTTCTTCGGTTCGGCGACATGGATGGCCGGGCTCAGGACGAGCCTGATCCTTGGGACATTGACGGCGATGGTCGCAGTGCCCCTGGCGCTGCTGGCCTGCATCTCGATCAACCGGCTCGGAGGAAGGACCGCCTTGGCCATTCAGGGCGCTCTGCTCACCCCGTCCATCGTGCCGGGCATCCTGCTTGCGATCGGTCTCTTCTTTGTGCTGGCGGCGCAACGTCTGGTCGGAACGCTGTTCGGCGTGCTGGTCGGGCATGTGGTGCTGGCCATTCCAGTCGCCTGCATTGTGTTGTTGCCCGCTCTGGCCCGCTTTGACTGGAACCAGGTTCAGGCGGCGCGCAGCCTCGGCGCAAACTGGGCGAGAGCTATTGGCGGGATAATCGTCCCGCAACTTCAGATCAGTCTGTTGTCGGCAACGTTGATGGCCTTCCTGACGTCACTCGACGAGTCCGTGATTTCGATCTTCGTCGCCAGCGGTCAAAACAGCACGCTGCCGAAGCTCATGTTCCTGTCGCTGCGCGACCAGATCGATCCGACCATTGCGGCAATCTCGACCTTGTGGACCGTCATCGTCCTGGTCGCCGTCCTGATCGTGAGCCTTCGCCAAAAATCCTGACAGAGACTGGAAACATGCCTGCAGATCGTCAAGCAGCCGGTGCTGCCGCGGATCAATCAACGGAAATCCCTCAGGTGGGGTTGGCCATCATCACCGGCTCGGCAAACTGGGGGCTTGCCTTCCCGGAAGATGTTGAATTCGAGGGTGTGCGCACCTTCCGGCGCGACATGAGTTTTGAAACGCCTTTCGGTCGTTCCGACAACTGGAAGCTGCTCGAGTTCGATGCGTCGATCACCGTCGAAGGCAAACCGAAACGTGCCTTGTGCATGTATTCGCACGGTAATCCCCGCGACCATATCGACCATTCCTGTCATCGCCGCGCGTTCTGGGTCTTGATGGAAGCGGGTGTAAGGCAAGTGCTGTCCTGCTCGACCATCGGCGCCGTCAACAAGGCGATCAAGCCCGGCGACATGGTGGTGAACGCCGATATCATCGAACTGACGCAGACCCCGTTTTCGCTGCTTCCCGGCCGACAGAGCTTCGACTGTTCGGGCAAGCAGATCGTTTGCCCGAGATGCGCGGCATTGTTGGTCGAAACCGCCCGCCGTCATTGGCCGGCCGGATGCCGTGTTCATGGCATCGAACAGCAGTTGGTTGCTGGCCACTGTTACGGGCCGCGGCTGACGACCCCGGCCGAGGCCCTGGCGTTCCGCGGCATGGGGGCGGACGTGCTCAACCATTCGATAGCGCCCGAGGCCACTTTGTCCCGCGAGATCGGCGCGTGTTTCGTGCCTTTGGCGTTCGTGACGGCAGG
>NZ_NSFW01000043.1:0-1751 GCF_002294905.1 Mesorhizobium sp. WSM4308
TGTTGCAACCAAGTTCGAATGTCGCGCGCTCAGCAAAGTTGAAATGTCGCAAAGGGGCAATTCGCAGGGTAGGTCGCAGCAATTAGAAACGCGACAGTGACGCGCTTGCTGGCGCCTACGTGAGCACGCGATCGGGCGTAAGCTGGTCGGGGTTGCGCAGCCCGATCGGGGGCGGCTCAGCCAAGCTCCTCGGCTTTAGCTTCTGAGTGCCGGACTGGACGTCTACTCCGCAGCCAACAGCTCCGCCAATGCCTGTTCCCGCCGAGCGATGACGGCTGGATCGTTCATGAAATCCGTCCTGCGGCCCGGCTTGCGATCGCGCTTCACATAGCCATTGGCCTGGCTGCCATCAGGAATCCCGAACAGATGGTTGGTCTGTCCGGTCCGCCGAGGGCCGTGCTTGCTGCGCGTTAGCTCCCGACCAGCCTGCATCTCGGCCACCATTGAAAGAGCTTCATCCAGGCGCTTATTCTCGACAATCTTCGACCTGTGAACCGATCGCAACTTGTCGAAGGTTCTGTAGGGCAGGGACGTGCTGCCTTCCATGATCTCAAGCCGGCCATCGGGGTAGTCGCAGACGACTACCTTCTTGCCAGCCAGGCGCTTAGCGAAGGCGCTCGGATCGAGAATGAACAGCACCTTGTCATAGCGCAGTGTCAAAGCCTGAGACAGCGTGCGAACCTCCTTGCGGCACAGGGCGCCGTCCAGGTTCTCATGGTCAGCGAGCAGGCGGTGCATGTCCTTCGGATTGCGCGGCTCTTTGCCGAAGCGGGCATTAAAGTCTGCAGCAAACTCGCGTGCGTAGGCATTCGCTGCCTCGATCGTGCTGATGCCGCGCAGGCGCAATTCCTTCACGAGACGGTCTTGCAATGTTTGGTTGGCGCGTTCGACGCGACCCTTAGCCTGCGGGCTGTTGGCGCAGATGATGTCGATGTTCAATTCGTAGAGCGCTCGGCCGAACTGCGTCAGTCCGCTGGTGCGATCCTTCTTAGAACCATGCGTCGAGCGAAAGACACCATGCTTGTCGCTGTAGAACGAGATCGGCTTGCCCCATTCCTGCAAATACGCCTTCGTAGCTATCAGGTAGTCGAACGTGTTCTCGGAGCCGGCAAAGCGCAGGTGCAGCAGCTTGCCGGTGGCGTCATCGATGTAGACGAGCAGGGCGCACTTTGGCCCCCGGCTCTCAAACCACCAATGGTGCGATCCGTCGATCTGAACCAACTCGCCGAAGCAATCTCGCCTACCACGCGGTTGATGAATCTGGCGCTTGCGCTCACGTCGCGATGTCCAAATGCCGGCTTCGGTCATCCATTTGCGCAGCGTCTCTTTGCTGACCGCTATCTGGTGTCGCTCGAGCAGCTTCTCGCCGACAAGCGTCGGACCAAAGTCGACATAATGTTCGCGGATCAGCTCCAGGACAAAGTCACGAACGTTATCGATGATGCGATTGTTCGAACATCTGCCGCGCGCCTTGTGCCGGAGAGCTGCGGCACCGTCGTCTTGGAATGTCCTCAACAATCGTTGGGTCTGGCGGACCGTGAGCCCCAGGATCCTCGCGCCCGACGCAGTGGAGATGCGTCGTTCAATGACCTTCGACAAAACCTCGATACGCTTCAGCTCGCGTTCGCTCATCAGAACAAGTCCCAAGTTGCAATCTCCCGCACCGTCGAAGGCGGAGAGATTGGCAGCGCACAAGCAGGAGCGACATTCCTACTTTGCCAAACCCGGACATTTTAACTTAGCTCCTACAT
>NZ_NSFW01000044.1:0-1603 GCF_002294905.1 Mesorhizobium sp. WSM4308
GCGAAATAGGCCAGCATCTGGATCGGCAGCGCATAGATGATCGGCGAGATGATTTCGGGAACGTCCGGCAGGATGATCGTCTCCATCGTCTTGACGCTCACCTGTGCGGCGCCCTTGGCATCGGTGATCAGGATGATCTTGCCGCCGCGCGCCGCCACTTCCTGCATGTTCGACACGGTCTTCTCGAAAATGCGGTCATGCGGCGCAATGACGATGACCGGCATGTTCTCGTCGATCAGCGCGATCGGCCCATGCTTCAACTCGCCCGCCGCATAGCCCTCGGCGTGGATATAGGAGATTTCCTTGAGTTTTAGCGCGCCTTCCATGGCGAGCGGGAAATTGGTGTCGCGGCCGAGATAGAGCACATCCTTGTAGCGTGACAGTTCGCGTGCGATCCGCTCGATCTGCTCTTCGAGCTTGAGCACCTGGTTGGCATAGCGCGGCGCTTCCGAAAGCGCGCGCACAAGGGTCTTTTCCTGCTCCTGCGAAATCACCCCGCGCGCCACGCCGGCGCGCACCGCAAGCGAGGCCAGGACAGAGAGCTGGCAGGTGAAGGCTTTGGTCGAGGCGACACCGATCTCGGGGCCGGCGAGTGTCGGCAGCACCACGTCGGATTCGCGCGCCATGGTCGATTCGCGCACATTGACGACGGCGCCGATCTTCATGCCGGCCTTGCGGCAATAGCGCAGCGAGGCCAGCGTGTCGGCGGTCTCGCCCGACTGCGAGATGAAGAAGGCGGCATCGTTGGCCGACAGCGGCATTTCGCGGTAGCGGAACTCCGAGGCGACATCGATATCGACCGGCAGCCGCGCATAGCGCTCGAACCAGTATTTGCCGATCAGGCCGGCGAGATAGGCGGTGCCGCAGGCCGAAATCGCCAGCCGGCCGATCCTGGCGAAGTCGAACGGCAGGTCGAGCGGCTTCGAGACGCCGGAGACGAAGTCGACATAATGCGCCAGCGTGTGCGAGATCACCTCGGGCTGTTCATGGATTTCCTTCTCCATGAAATGCCGCCGGTTGCCCTTGTCGACCATGAAGGAGGTCGACAGCGACTGCTGGCGCTTGCGCTCGACTTGTCTGCCGTCGATGTCGAAGATGGCGACGCTGTCGCGGCGCACCACCGCCCAGTCGCCGTCCTCGAGATAGGTGATCGAATTGGTGAACGGCGCCAGCGCGATGGCGTCGGAACCCAGGAACATCTCGCCGTCGCCATGGCCGACGGCCAGCGGCGGGCCGTTGCGGGCGCCGACGATCAGGTCCTCGTCGCCCTTGAACATGATGGCCAGCGCAAAGGCGCCTTCCAGCCGCTTCAGCGCCTGGTGCGCGGCTTCGACCGGCTTCAGCCCCCTGGCCAGTTCCCGCGCCACCAGGTGGGCGACGACCTCGGTGTCGGTCTGCGAGGAGAAGGCATAGCCGTCGCGCACCAGCTCGTCGCGCAGCTCGGAAAAGTTCTCGATGATGCCGTTGTGGACGATGGCGACGCCGTCGGAAAAATGCGGATGCGCGTTGGTCTCGTTGGGCACGCCATGGGTGGCCCAGCGTGTGTGGCCGATGCCGATCGTGCCGTCGAGCGGCTCGTCCTTGAGCCGGCGTTCGAGGTTGA
>NZ_NSFW01000045.1:0-1549 GCF_002294905.1 Mesorhizobium sp. WSM4308
GTCGACCGTGAACAATCCGAGCCCTAAGCGGCGACCGGCTTCGGCCGGATTTGAAGCAGGGCAATCAAGAGCGACAAAAACCCCTTCAGCCACCTGAGCAGGAGGGAGAAGTTGTAGCCGGCGGCGGCCAGGATGGCGTTGAGGGTGTCGCCCTGCTGGCCGGCGAGGTAGTTGCGGCCCATTCTGTGTTCGCTCTTGATGTGGCCGATGACGGGCTCGACCGCCGACCGCCGTCGCATCTGGCGCTTGATGGCTGGGGTGACGCGGCGTTTCTGGCCCGCGGTGAAGACCCTGAGCTTGTGGCTCTGCGGTGCGTTGTGGCCGCGATAGCCGGCGTCGGCGAGGATGCGGCCGATCTCGTTGCCGATGGTCTTTTCCATGTCGGGGATGACGCTTGCCAGCGTGTGGCCGTCATAGGGATTGCCGGGCAGTGCTTTTGCATGCAGGGCGAACTGGCCGCCCCTGGAGCGCTTCAGCGTGGTGGCCACCGACACCTTCACCCCGAACTCGTAGGGCGCATGCGCCTTGCCCTTGCCGATGCATTCCACCTCGTGTGCGTGCAGGCTGTAGATCTTGCGGCCGCGCTGGCGCTGGCGTTGCTCGAGAACGGTGGCGGCCTGGTAGAGCGGCCATTTGAACAGCGTCCAGCCCCTGATCGCCGGCGATCTGGCGACCAATGTCGCGAATGGTCCGGCCGAGATAGGTCTTGAGCTTGCGTAGCGCCTTGTTGGCCCGCTTGAACTGCTTGGCGTGGGCATAGCGCTGGTGGCTGATCAGCGCCAGCTTGCCGACCCGCACATAACTCTGGCGCAAATGGAGACCCGTCCTCTTGGCCAGCCGCACCAGCCGTTCGCGTGCCCGATGGATGAGCTTGGCGTCGGTCGGGAACATGACGTTCTTCGGCTGCACGGTGGTGTCGACGATCACCTGGCGCGTGTCGGCCGGTTTCATCGCCCCGGTCTTGACCGCGAGGCTGAGGCTCTCCTGCAACAGCACCATAATCCGCTCCTCGCCCATACGGCTGCGCCAACGCGTCATCGAGGAGCGGTCGAACGGCAGCGTATGGCAAAAGAACGTCTCGCCGGTGAGATACTGGAAATAAGGGTTCTCCACCCAGCGCTCGCACAGCACCTCATCCGACAGGTTGAAGGTGTGCTTGAGGATCGCCAGCCCCGCCATCAGCCGGGTCGGCAGCGGCGGCATGCCGGGGCCGTCCGAATAGACGGCGCCGAAACGCTCCTCCAGCACCGGCCAGTCGATCGCCTGCGCCAGCCGCACCAGCTCGTGCTTCATGTTGATGATTTGGTCGAGCCGGGAGCGGAACAGGTCCTGCTCTCCCGTCTCGCGCTTCTCGCGTGGCCTGGACATTCGCTGTCCCCTCGATTCGCCGCCGCCGAACCGAGTGAATCACGCTCCGCGCCACAAGGGAATCGCAAAACCGAATTGCAGGAAAACAGCGTCCAAATACCGCTAATCCTGCAATTCCAAAGCCGCTATCCGCCTCAATCAACAGGCCAGATCAATGGCTTGCGGATAGTTCACGGCCGAC
>NZ_NSFW01000046.1:0-1503 GCF_002294905.1 Mesorhizobium sp. WSM4308
GGCATTCACCAGGGGAGTCCCGGCAAGGGGCTGAGATACTGCTGGCTTTCGCGGCGCAGTGACCCGTTGAACCTGATCCAGTTCATACTGGCGTAGGGACGGTGCAAGCGCTTTGCGGGAGTTTACGCCCGAGGTCCTGTTTCGGCAGGTCGAGCAAAGCGTCTTTTCATCCTTCCGGCACAGAACTGGGTCTCCAATGCATGAGCAAAGGAGCCTCACGATGAATGCCCTCACCCCCGCCGTGTCGACGGGACCACTGCCCGCCTCGCGGAAAATCCACAAGCCCGGCGTCCTCTACCCGCAGATCAGGGTGCCGATGCGCGAGATTTCCGTCCATCCGACGGCCGGCGAACCGCCCGTCACCGTCTACGATCCGTCCGGCCCCTACACCGATCCATCAGTCGAAACCAGCATCGAAAAAGGCCTTGCCCGGCTTCGCCACGAATGGGTCACGGCGCGTGGCGATGTCGAAGCCTATGACGGCCGCCACGTCCGGCCGGAAGACAATGGATTCGCCACCGGCGAGCGCCTGACACCGGAATTTCCGATACGCAATCGGCCGCTCAAGGCCAAGCAGGGCAAGGCGGTGACCCAACTTGCCTATGCGCGCGCCGGCATCATCACGCCAGAAATGGAGTTCGTAGCCATCCGCGAGAATCTCGGCCGCGAGGTGATGCGCGGCAAGCTGCAACGCGACGGCGAAGCCTTCGGCGCGGCGATCCCAGATTTCGTCACACCCGAATTCGTGCGCGACGAGGTGGCGCGCGGACGCGCAATCATTCCCGCCAACATCAATCATCCCGAGAGCGAGCCGATGATCATCGGTCGCAATTTTCTGGTCAAGATCAACGCCAACATCGGCAACTCGGCTGTCACATCATCGATGGCCGAAGAGGTCGAAAAAATGGTCTGGGCGATCCGCTGGGGCGCGGACACGGTGATGGACCTGTCGACCGGCCGCAACATCCACAACATCCGCGACTGGATCGTGCGCAATGCGCCGGTGCCGATCGGTACGGTGCCGCTCTATCAGGCGCTGGAAAAGGTCAACGGCATCGCCGAGGATCTGAACTGGGAGGTCTACCGCGACACGCTGATCGAGCAGGCCGAGCAAGGCGTCGACTATTTCACCATCCACGCCGGCGTGCGGCTGCACTACATCCCGCTGACCGTCGACCGGGTCACGGGCATCGTCTCGCGCGGCGGCTCGATCATGGCCAAATGGTGCCTGCACCATCACCGGGAGAGCTTCCTCTACGAGCATTTCGAGGAGATCTGCGACATCGCCAGAGCCTATGACGTCTCCTTCTCGCTCGGCGACGGCCTTCGTCCCGGTTCAATCGCCGATGCGAACGACGCGGCGCAATTCGCCGAACTGGAAACACTTGGAGAACTCACCAAGATTGCCTGGGCAAAGGACTGCCAGGTGATGATCGAAGGCCCGGGCCATGTCCCCATGCACAAGATCAAGCAGAACATGGACAAGCAGCTCGCAGTGTGCGG
>NZ_NSFW01000047.1:0-1067 GCF_002294905.1 Mesorhizobium sp. WSM4308
AGCACCCGACGTCATCATGGTCCCTGCCGTCTTTGTCCGCCATCGCTTGGAGAGTTGATTGGCCGCTGGCTCGCGCCACGCCCGCAAACAATCCGAAGCCCTTTAAGGATACCACCAGCATGGCCTTCTTGCACCAACAACCGCAAATGTGCCTCGGCTTCGACATCGCCAAGGACACCGTCACCGTCTGCGACGGCACCACCACCCGCACCATCGCCAATCAGCGCAAGGTGATCCGCGCCTTCCTCAAGAGCTACAAACACATAGACCTTGTCGTGTGCGAGCCGACCGGCGGTCACGAAGGCTTGCTGCTCGAAGAGTGCCTGTGCGCCGGCATCGCCTGTCATCGCGCCGACACGCTCAAGGTCAAGAGCTTCATCCGCTCCTACGGCACGCACGGCAAGAGCGATGCCATCGATGCCGCGATGTTGAGAGCCTACGGTCGCGAACGCTGGGGAAAGCTGACCCTTTGGCAAGCTCCGGATCCCGACGAGACCTGCTTGCGCGCCCTGGTGCGGCGCCGCCAGGAACTCATCGCCATCAAAATCGCCGAGAAGAACCGCGCCAAGGCACCTGGCGGCCGCGAGCTCGCCGCCTCCTTCGAGGCCGTGATCAATGTCGTCGAGCGTCAGATCCAAGCTATCGATGCCGCCATGCGCAAGCTGATCGCCAACAGCCGTACCCTCAAGCACCGAGCCGCCATCTGCACGGCCATGGACAGTCTCGGCCCGATCGTGGCGGCCAAGCTGCTGGCCACCTTGCCCGAGCTCGGCACCATGACACGTCGAAAGGCTGCCGCGCTTGCAGGGCTCGCGCCTCATCCAAACGACAGCGGGCAAAAGCAAGGCTACCGCAAAATCCGCGGCGGACGACCCGAGATCAGGAGCATGCTCTACATGCCCGCATTGCACGCCGCTGCCGGAAGGGGTGAGTTCGCAACCTTCTACAAACGCCTCATCACCAACGGCAAAAAGCCAATGGTGGCCATCGCTGCCGTCATGCGAAAGATCGTCGTCACCTTAAACGCTAGGCTCAGGGACGCCGCCATTCCTCAGAGTTGATGACGA
>NZ_NSFW01000048.1:0-1054 GCF_002294905.1 Mesorhizobium sp. WSM4308
CGAATTTGCGTCATACTTTCCCTTTTCTTTTTTCCCCTTTCTCTTCTTCTTCCTCCCTTCCCCTTTTTCTTTTTCTCCTTTCTTTCTTTTCCTCTCCTTTCCCTTCTCCTTTTTCTTTCTCTTCTTTTCTCTCTCCCTCCTCCTTCTTTCCCTTCTCCTTTTCTCCCTTTCTTCCCTCTTCGTCCCTCTTTTCTTTCTTTCTCTTTTTTCCTCCTCCTCCCCCCTCCTTCTCCCTTCCCTTCCTCCCTTTTCCCTCCCTTTTTTTTCCCTTCCCCTTCCTCCCTCCCTCCCTTCTCCTTTTCCTCCTTCCTCTCCTTCTCTCCCCTTTCCCCCTCTTTCCTTCCCTTCTTCTCCTCCTTCTTCACACTTCTTCTCCCCTTTTTCTTCTTCCTCCTTCCCTCCTCCCTTCTCCCTTTTTCCTCCCCTTTTTCTCCTCTCCTTCTCCCCTCCTTCCCTCTCTTCCCTCCTCCCTCCTCTCTTTTTCTCCCTTCCCCTTCTTCTCCCTCTTCTTCCTTTCTTTCTTTCTCTCTCTCCTTCTCCTCTTCTTTTTCTTCTCTTTGTTTTCTTCCCCCTTACCCCCTTCCTTCTTTTCTTCCTCTCCCTCCCCGGTCCTTTGCTTATCTTTGATTTCTCCCTTTTTTTCCTCTTCTTTCCTTCCTCCTTTCCTCTTCTCTCTTCCCTTCCCCCCCTTCTTTTCCCCTTCTCTCCTTTTCCTTTCCTCTTCCTTCTTCTTTTCCTTCCCTCTCTCCTTCCCCTTCCTTCTCTTTTCTTTCCTTCCTTTCCTCTTCTTCTTCCTTCTTTTCTTTCTTTCCTCTCTTTCCTTCTTTCCTTTCCTCCTCCTTTTTTTTCTCCCCTCTTCTCTCCTTTTCCTTTTCTTCTTTTTTTTTTCCTTTTCCCTTCTTCTTCTTTTTCTTCTTTTCTTCTTTCTCCTCTTTTTCTTTTCCTCTTTCCTCTTTTCTCCTTCTCTCTCCCCCCCCCCCCCCTCTTCTCCCTCTCCTTCTTCCTCCTTCCCCTTTCCCCTTCTTTCCTCTCCCCCTCTCCTTTTTTCTTTCTT